>JAQGIE010000032.1 GCA_028291365.1 Rhodospirillales bacterium | reverse complement strand
TCCGCCCACGCCCCATGCACCAGCACGACATTGCGCGCTGCCGCGGGTTTGGCGGTCTGCGCTGATGCCCCCGCCGCAACAAGCGTTGCTGAAAGCATCGTGACGGCGACCACCGCCGACTTCCCGAACGTCTTCATCGGCCAAACTCCGTGATTCATGTCGGAGCCGGTCGCTCCGGGCATGTCTTCGGCCCGGCGCAAGGCATGGTTACATGTCCGCGGCGGCCTGACCGGGATGGACGGCAAAGCCCCGGCCGCGATGGATTGCCGGGCGCCCCGCGCGCCGGCCTGGTACGAACGGTTGTTGCCCATTCGAATCTTCCGTGCGGAAGATGCTGCAACGCCTGAATGCCGAATGGAGGAGCTGACATGACGACGCCGCTCAAGGTTGCCGTGCTGGTCGGAAGCCTCCGGCGCCAGTCGCTGACGCGAAAAATCGCCCTGTCGCTGACCCGGCTCGCGCCCGCCTCGCTGCGCTGCGAAATCGTCGAGATCGGCGATCTTCCGCTCTACAACGCAGACCTCGAAGCCGACACGCCGGCGACGTGGAAGAACTTCCGCGCATCGATTACGGACGCCGACGCGGTGCTGTTCGTGACGCCGGAATATAACCGCTCGATCCCCGGCGGGCTGAAGAACGCCATTGATGTCGCCTCGCGCCCGCCCGGCAAGAACGTCTTCAACGGCAAGGCCGGCGCGGTGGTCAGCGTGACGCCCGGTGCACTCGGCGCGCTCGGCGCCAACTTCGCGGTCCGCAATTCGCTCGTGTCGCTGAACGTGCCGATGCTGCCGCAGCCCGAAGCGTACATCGCCGGCGTCAGGGACCTGCTGGACGAGAACGGGGAGATCAAAGTCGAAGCGTCGCGCGCGTTCCTGGTGAAATTCATGTCCGCCTTCGGCGATTGGGCGCAGCTGATCGCCAGCCGAAACAAGAACGGCTGAACGTCAGGCCACCGCCTTCAGAAACGTGTCGAGCCCGATGTTGCGACCGCAGAGCACGACTGCGACCTTGCGGCCGCGATAGGCGTCGGCGCGTTTGATCAAGCCGGCCAACGCAACGCCGGCGGCGCCTTCGACGATCCAATGTTCGGCTTCGGCGATCCGGCGCATCGCAGCGGCAATTTCCGCTTCGCTGACGGTCGCGGTCTCGTCGATCACGCGCTGGCAGATCGGGAAGGTGACAGACCCAGGTTCGATCGCGCCCGCGGTGCCGTCCGACAACGTGTCGCGTTCTTCCGTGTCGATGATCGCGCCGGCTTCGAGCGATCGCAGCAGACAGGCCGAATTCTCGGGCCATACGCCGACGATCCGAGTGTGCGGGCTGCGTCGTTTCAAGGCCGTTCCGGTGCCGCCGATCAAGCCACCGCCGCCGGTCGCGATGAACACCGCGTCGAGATCGCTCGCCTGCTCGGCCAGTTCCATGCCGAGCGTGCCCTGTCCGGCGACGACGTCGAGGTCATTGTACGGCGAGATATAGATCTTGCCGAGTTCCGCCGCGCACCGCCGCGCCTGCAGCTCGGCTTCGATCGGCGGACCGTCGATCACCACCAGCTCGGCGCCTCGGGCGCGGATCGCGTCGACCTTGGCCTGCACGGCCGAGCCGGTGACGAACACCGTGACCGGTACGCCGGCGAGCGCGCCGGCGAGCGCCACGGCCTGACCGTGATTGCCGGTCGATGCGGTAACGACGCCGTCGCGCCTCGCATGTTCGTCAAGGCGGCGAACTTTGTTGGTGGCGCCGCGCAGCTTGAACGAGCCGGTCGGCTGCAGATGTTCGGCCTTGAACCAGACGTCGCAGCCCAGCAACGTCGACAGGGACGCACTTCGTTCCAGCGGCGTCACCATCACGTCGGGCCGAATCGCGCGATGAGCCTCGCGGATCCTGTCAAACAGCGCGTCCATCCCTGTCTCCGTTCCGACCAGCCTTCCGGCGACGCGTTGCAGACGCTAAAGCAAAGGCCAATCCTGGGGGAAGCATGACCACGGACATCGAGATCGCTCGTACTGTCACGCTGCGGCCGATCGGCGAAATCGCAGACCGGGCGGGCGTTCCCGCCGATGCCGTCTTTGCCCATGGCCGCCATCTCGCCAAGCTCGACCTCGACTATGTCGAGCGCGTGCGCAGCCAGCCCGATGGCCACCTGGTTCTCGTCACCGCCATCAACCCGACTCCGCCCGGCGAAGGAAAGACCACGACGACGATCGGCCTCGGCGACGCGCTGAACCGCATCGGCAGACGAGCCGTGGTCGCACTGCGCGAACCGTCGCTCGGCCCGGTGTTCGGTCGCAAAGGCGGCGCGACCGGCGGCGGACGGGCGCAGGTGGCACCGATGGAAGCGGTCAACCTGCACTTCACCGGCGACTTCCACGCCATCACGGCCGCGCACAATCTGCTCGCGGCGCTGCTCGACAACCATCTCTACTGGGGCAACGCGCTCGACATCGACCCGCGCGCGATCACGTGGCGCCGCGTCGCCGACGTGAATGACCGCGCGCTGCGCAAGATCGTCGTCGGACTCGGCGACGGCGACAATGGCGCAGCGCGCGAGACCGGCTTCGACATCACGGTCGCGTCCGAGGTCATGGCGATCTTGTGCCTCGCGGACGACCTGCCCGACCTGCAAGCGCGCCTCGCCCGCGTCGTCGTGGCGCGACGCCGCAATGGCGACCCCGTCACCGCCGGCGACCTCGAAGCGGCCGGCGCGATGGCGGCGCTGTTGCGCGAGGCGATCCAGCCCAATCTGGTGCAGACGCTGGAGGCGAACCCGGTGCTGGTGCATGGCGGCCCGTTTGCCAACATCGCCCATGGCTGCAATTCGGTGATCGCCACGCGCACCGCGATGAAGCTTGGCGAATTCGCGGTGACCGAGGCCGGCTTCGGCGCCGATCTCGGCGCCGAGAAATTTCTCGACATCAAATGCCGCAGCGCCGGCCTTGCGCCGTCCGCGGTGGTGATCGTCGCGACGCTTCGCGCGCTCAAATACCAGGGCGGCGCGCCGCTGAAAAACGTCCGTGAGCCGAATCAAGACGCCTTGACGCGCGGCCTCGCAAATCTCGGCCGGCACATCGAAAACATGCAGCGCTTCGGCGTCCCCGTCGTCGTCGCCATCAACCATTTCGCCGGCGACACCGAGGCCGAGCACGCGCAGCTCGCAGGCTTCTGCAGCGAAAAATTTGACGTGAAGGCGGTCGTCTGCCGCCATTGGGCCGAGGGCGGCGCAGGCGCCGAAGATCTGGCGCGCGAAGTCGTCGCGCTCGTCGCCAAAGCTTCGAACTTTGCGCCGCTTTACTCGCTCGACCTGCCGTTGAAGGAGAAAATCGAGACTGTCGCGCGGTCGATCTATCGCGCCAGCGGCATTGCGCTGAGCGCGCGCGCGGAGAAAGACCTCGCGCGGTTCGAGCGCGAAGGCTGGGGCGGGCTGCCGATCTGCATCGCCAAAACGCCGTACTCCTTCTCGGCCGACGAAACACTGCTGGGCGCCCCGGAAGGCCACATCCTGCCGGTGCGCGAGGTGCGTCTTTCGGCGGGTGCAGGTTTCGTCGTCGCGATCTGCGGCAACGTGATGACCATGCCCGGTCTGCCGCGCATCCCGAGCGCCACGCTCATTCATCTCGACGCGGACGGACACATCGAGGGATTGTTCTGAGCAATGGCTGCAATCACGATCTACGGAATCAAGACTTGCGACACGATGAAGAAGGCGCGCACCTGGCTAGACGCGCGCGGCGTCGCCTACGAATTCCACGACTACAAGAGCAAAGGCGTCGAACGCAGCCAGCTTGAATCGTGGGCGCGCAAGGTCGGCTGGGAAATCCTGCTCAACCGGGCCGGCACGACGTTTCGCGCCCTGCCCGACAACGACAAAGCCGGGCTGACCGAGAAAAAGGCGATCGCGCTGATGCAGGCGCAGCCTTCGATGATCAAACGGCCGGTGCTCGATGCCGGCGGCAAGCTGTTGGTCGGCTTCAAGCCCGCCGACTACGCCGAGGCATTCGCCGCGCGAAGTTAGAACGCATGATCCGATCCAATTGGATCGCATCATGCTTTATCGCGTCAGACTTCGAGGAAAGACTTGAAGCCGCCGAAAATCATGCGCTTGCCGTCGAACGGGAGGTCTTTCGGGTTCATCTTCAGACGCGGGTCCTGCATGACCTTGGCCAGGACCTTGTCGCGGTGCGCGCGCGACTTGTAGACGATCCACGAGAACACGATGGTCTCACCCGCCTTGCATTTCACGCTGCGCGGAAACGACGTCAGCTTGCCGACGGGCACGTCGTCGGCGGTGCATTCGACGACTTCGAGCGCGCCGTGTTCGCGGTAGATCTTGCCGGCCTTCCGCGCCAACTTCCGATAGGCGTCGAACTTGTTCTTGGGCACGGGCACGACGAAACCATCGACGTAAAAGCTCATTGGACGTCTCCGTAAAACTGGTCCTGTCGAATACCAGCTTCGGGCAAGCTTGGCTGGGTCCAATTCCGACCGACCTCGCCCTGCGGCGTCGGTTAGGCGCGTGTCCCTAGGACGGCCCTAGGACCCATTTCGGCACCTTGAGCTGGTACCGATCGGCCACATGGCGGCTCCCCAGAGTTTGTCCGTGGATCGGAAACCGTTGACCGGCGTTTCCCGGTCACGTCGGGCGTCTCAGTTGCAATGTTTGCCCCGCGCGGGATCGCGACCGCGCCCGATTTTGACCTGCGTCGATCACGGGGGGTCGGCCTCGAAAGGGGCGGAATCCTTGGGATTTTATGCGTACAGCGGATTTACAGCGCGGGTTGAGTCGTTTATTGAAACCGGGAGAAGCCTAACTACAGGCCGACCTGACCCATAACCGCTTGAGAAGAAAGAGGAAATCACATGACGACCATCACTCGTAAGATCGGCGCCGGCGTGTTCGCGGTCGCCTGCACCGCGCTGGTCGCGGCCTGCTCGCAGACGACGGATACGACGACCACCGCGCGCATGAGCAAGGACGTTTCGGACGCGAAGCTGGCCGCCGAAAGCGCTGCCAAGAGCGCCGCTCAGGCTGCTGACGCCGCGAAGGCCGCCCAGCAGGCTGCCGAAGCGAACGCCCGCGCCGGTCGCTCGTCGATGCGCAAGTAAAGATCAGCGAGCGGGACGCGCTCGCGTCCCTATCGCGTGATCTGAACCGGATAGCCTTTCCGGTCTTTGGCCGCCTGCCGGACCGCTTCCCAATCGATACGATTGGAAGCGGACCCGGCGGCGGCCAAAATGTTTTTCAGGAACCCGTCCGGCAGCGAATAGGTGAAGCGACCGTCAGCTTCGACCTCGTCCGCCTGTTTCGGATCGGGATGAATCTCGAGCCACAGCTGATCGTTCAGCCACGCCGCTTTGATCGATTGATTGACCGCGGTGACTTTGGTGCCGACCGCGACACGCGGGAACACCGAAGCGATGTCTTCGGGATACATGCGGATGCAGCCGCGCGACGCCTGGCGTCCGATGCCCATCCAATTGTTGGTCCCGTGAATCAGATACGCGCGCCAGCCGAGATACATCGCGTACTCGCCGAGCGGATTGTCGGGACCCGGACCGACCGCGGCTGACAGATACGGCTTGTCCTTGCGCGTGCCTTCGGTCGGGTACCAGGTCGGCTTTTCCTGTTTGCGTACGACCGTGGTCGAACCGCGCGGCGTCTCCTTGCCTTCGCGACCGATGCCGATCGGATGCGTTTCGACCGATCCGTCGTGGAACCAGTAAAGGCGCATCTCGCCGACATTCACGACGATGCCTTCGTGCGGCGCGCCCGGCAGGATGTGCCAGGTCGGAATCACGACCTGCTTGCCGGCGCCGGGCACCCACGGATCGAGTCCCGGATTGGCCGCGATGACCTCGACGTAACCGATATTGTAACGCCGCGCGACCTCGAGCAGCGTGTCTTCGTAGACCGTCGTGTAGGTCTGCATCTGCCCGATGAAGCCCGAGCCCAGGATCGGATTCTGCGACGCGACCGCCGGCGCCGAACTCTTCTCCGCCGGTGCAGCGAGCGCCGGGATGGCGGCAAACACGAGCGCGCCTGTCAGCGCGGTTGTGTTAACCAAGCTGCAAGCACGGTAAAGTAAAGTCCGAATCAAGGGCCGGCTATCCGACCGGTACAAAAAGAGCGGCATCGGGATGAGGGATCTTTTCGTGAGCAGGCTGGCCGCGCCGTTGCGGCCCGTCCTTGTATCGCTTGCGCTCGCTTTCGTCACGGTCACGGCCAGCGCCTCCGGTGCTGCGCCGGGCGGCCCGGCGATGGACTGGGAACGCCAGAACGTCAAAGCCGATCTCATCGTCGTGCACAAAGCGACGCGCGTGATGGAGCTCAAGCGCGGCGAGCTGGTGCTGCGGACCTACAAGGTCCATCTCGGCAAAGTGCCGGTCGGCCCCAAGATGATGCGCGGCGACGGCCGCACGCCCGAAGGCACCTACTGGATCCAGTCGCGCAAGGAGAACAGTTCGTTCCACCGCGCACTGAAGATCTCGTACCCGAATGACGACGACCGCGTGCGGTCGCACGCCGTCGGGATCGATCCCGGTGATTTCATCATGATCCACGGCACGCCGAACGGCTACCCGCCGACCAGGCTGCCGCGCGACTGGACCAACGGCTGCATCGCCGTGACCAATGTCGAGATCGAAGAAATCTGGCGTCTCGTCGACGACGGCACCGGCGTTCTGATTCTTCCCTGACGAGAGCTCGCGCGTCGCAGGTGCCGTGCACCGCCAAGACGCCAAGGTGCCGATCCCGCACTTGGCGTGTTCGCGGTAAACGGACAGGTGTTGCCGGCGTATCCGCTACGTCGCGGACCGTAGCGCAGCCAGATCGGCGCGGCCGATCGCAGCGACGTTGCGCGTGATTTTCTCGACCGGCCAATCCCACCAACGCAGATCGAGCAACGCCGCCACGGTGGCGTCATCGAAACGGCGCTTGGATCATTCGCGCCGGAGTGCCGCCGACGATCGTGTAGGGCGCGACGAACTCTTCCGGAAAACGTCCGGCCCAGCCGCCGCCGAAGATCACGAACAGGCAGGTCGAGAAACCGTCCGGCAATTCCACGGACATAAGCAAAGTATTTACGCGCCGAACCTATGGGCTGGAGCCGTGTCACCGCAACCGAGTCCAGACCCCGCCCGAATCGCCGACCTGGTGCGCCGCCTGGCTGCCCTGGAGGAGCCCGCGTTGGGCTCGGTCACGGTCGACGAGCATGGCGGTCCGGTTGCAAGCGAGACGCCGGCGGTGGTTCGTCTCAGCGTGGTTGCCGGCGGCCTGTCGATGCAGGTGGTGCTGACCCGCGCGCACGCGACCACGCGCTGCACCATCGAGGCACGCACCGTGCGCCTGCCCTACAGCGTCGAATCGCGGCCGCGCCGCGCCGCCCTGCTTTCGGCGCTGCGCAATGTGCGCGGCGGCGTCACCGCGCGCGTGGCGCAGGATCAGACGATCTTGTTGTTGTGGGACGTGGTGCTGGACGGCGCCGCGACCATCGACAAGGTGCTGGTCGAGATCCTGTGTTTCGTGCAGGCGAGCCGCCCGCACACTGCGCGGCTGCGCGAAACTGAGCGGGCGAGCGGGCACTAGGATCCGCTCAAAGCCGCGTAACGATCAGCACCACGAACAAAGCCGCGAGTACGGCGACGATCAGCGCCCGCGCCGTATAGTTGGCGATCGCCGGCGCTTCGACCGAAGCGGCGACATGTTTCTTTCCGACGATCATCGGCCAGACCAGATTCTCGCGCTTGCGCATCGCGTAGTACGCGATCACCAGCACGTGCAGCGCGATCAGGATCTGCACCACGCCGGACAGGAATTCATGGATCGCGGTGAACTGGAAGGACACGTCTTCGCTGACCAGATGCGACAGCGGTCCCGACACCAGTCCGGTATCGCGATCCATCGCGAACAGACCGGTGCATGTCTGCGCCAGCAACAGCAGCAACATGCCGAGTACCGACAGTGCACCCATCGGATTGTGGCCAATCGCCTGCTCGGCCGTGCGCGACCAGAAACCGCGTGCATAGGCACGGATCGCCGACGGGCCGCGCACGAAGGACGCGAAACGCGCCGTGTGCGTGCCGGTGAAGCCCCACACGATGCGGAACAACACCAGCGCGAGCACGCAGTAACCGGAAAGCTTGTGCAGCTCCCAGGCATTGAACTCGGCGGTCAGGAATTGCGTCGCGACGAGCACGACCACCAGCCAATGGAACAGCCGTATCGGCAGGTCCCAGACCCGGACGTTTCTCACTTCGAGCGGAACTGTTCGTGACATGTGCCGCATGCCTTGCCGATCGCCTGCACCTGCGCGCCGAGCTTGGCGGCGTCACCGCTGCCGACTGCGAGCTGCAGCTTGGCGGTTTCGGCCTTGAGACCGTCGGCGGCCTTTTTGAAGTCGTCCTGCCTGGCCCAGATTTCGGGCTTGGCCTTGGTTTCGAGTCCGGTCTCCGGACCCGAGCCGACCGGGTACCAGGTGAGGAGACTCTGTGCGTGCCCGTCGATCCTCTTGGCCGCCTCGGTTCCGGCCGCCTTGTCGACTGTGCCGCTTTTCACCATGTCGGCGAGCGTCTTCATCGCGCCGCCCATCTGTTTCATATTGGCCTGGCGCAGTTTGACCGCATCGCCGACCGACGGCGCTTGCGCCACGGCGACGCCCGCGATCGCCACCATCGCGCCAGCCGCCAGCGCCATCATCGCAACCCGCATCCAAATCCTCCTGTTCAGCGTTCCTTGCCAGGCGGCACGTCCCCGCCCCATACCTTGAATTCATCCTTCCCGTGCATGACTGCGCGGCACAAGCGGAAATTCCCGATGTCTCTACCTGTCTCGGTTTGCGTCTATTGCGGCGCTTCGGAAAACATAAAGCAGACCTACAAAGACGCGGCGCGCGCGCTCGGTACAGTTTTGGGCAGTAACGGCATACGCACCGTGTATGGCGGCGGCAAGGTCGGGCTGATGGGGATCGTCGCCGACGCGGCGCTCGCGGCCGGCGGCGAGGTCATCGGCGTCATCCCGCAGCACATCCAGGGCCGCGAAATCGCGCATCTCGCGCTTACCGAACTGCACGTCGTCGATTCGATGCATGTACGCAAGCGCATGATGGTCGACCGGGCCGAAGCGTTCATCGTGCTTCCGGGCGGCTACGGCACGCTGGACGAAGCCTTCGAGATCATCACCTGGAAGCAGCTCGGCCTGCACGACCGCTCTGTGATCTTCGTCAACGTTGCCGGCTATTTCGACCCGCTGCTCGCCTTCGTCGCCCACGCGCTGGAAGAGGGCTTTCTGAGCAGCCGCCACCTGAGCCTGTTCAAGGTCGTGGACCGGGTCGAGGAGGTGCTGCCGGCCCTGAAACGCCTGCCCGAGCCGGTGCGGACGCCCGAAACCGGCCGAATGTAGCCCATTGCCGCAACCATCGAACTGGTGACGGGCCCCGGCCGGGTGCTAGAAGGGCCGACTTTCCGACCTTCCAGGACTTTTTCGAAACATGGCCAAGATCAAGGTGCTGAAGCCCGTCGTCGAACTCGACGGCGACGAGATGACACGCATCATCTGGCAGCAGATCAAAGACAAGCTGATCCTGCCCTATCTCGACATCGACCTGCACTATTACGATCTCAGCATCGAGAACCGCGATGCGACCGATGACAAAGTCACGGTCGATTCCGCGAACGCGATCCTGAAATACGGTGTCGGCGTCAAATGCGCGACGATCACGCCCGACGAGGCGCGCGTCAAAGAATTCAATCTGAAGAAGATGTGGAAGTCGCCGAACGGCACGATCCGCAACATTCTCGGCGGCACGATTTTCCGCGAGCCGATCATCATGCGCAACGTGCCGCGCTACGTGCCGGGCTGGACGCGCCCGATCGTGATCGGCCGTCATGCCTTCGGCGATCAGTACAAGGCCACCGACGTCAAGATTCCCGGCGCCGGCACGTTGACGATGACCTTCCAGCCCGCTGACGGCAGCGCGGCGCAGAACTGGGAGATTTTCGACTTCCAAGAGCCCGGCGTCGCGATGGGCATGTACAACCTGGACGAGTCGATCACCGGGTTCGCGCGCGCCTGCTTCAATTACGGCCTGTCGCGCGGCTACCCGGTTTATCTGTCGACCAAGAACACGATTCTCAAAGCCTATGACGGGCGCTTCAAAGACATCTTCATGGATGTCTATGAGCGCGAGTTCAAAGCGCAGTACGACAAGGCCGGACTCACCTACGAGCATCGCCTGATCGACGACATGGTCGCGAGCTCGCTCAAGTGGGACGGCGGCTTCTTGTGGGCGTGCAAGAATTATGACGGCGACGTGCAGTCGGACACGGTGGCGCAGGCCTTCGGTTCGCTCGGCCTGATGACGTCGGTGCTGCTGACGCCCGACGGCAAGACCGTCGAAGCCGAAGCCGCGCACGGCACGGTGACGCGTCACTACCGCCTGCATCAGCAGGGCAAGGACACGTCGACCAACCCGATCGCCTCGATCTTCGCCTGGACGCAGGGCCTGCAATATCGCGGCAAGTTCGATGAGACGCCCGAAGTGGTGAAGTTCGCCCAGCGTCTCGAACGCGTCTGCGTCGAGACGGTCGAGAACGGTTCGATGACCAAGGATCTGTCGATCCTGATCGGACCGGACCAGCCCTGGATGACCACCAACCAGTTCCTCGACAAGCTGGCCGAGAAGCTGGCCGCGTCGTTGAGCTAGTTATTCCCCGCGAAAGCGGGGATCCAGTGTGTCGACATACGCTGGATATAAAAAAAGGCGCGCAGAGAAATCTGCGCGCCTTTTTAGTTTCCCCCATCCTGAACTGGATCCCCGCTTTCGCGGGGAATTAGATCAGCCGGCTTTACGCTCTTCTTCGCCACGCCGCGTCGTCACCTGGTAGGCGCGCCGCGCATGGTGATCGCAGTAGGGACGGCCGGGCACGTTGGCACCGCCGCAGAAATGAAAATCCTCGTCGCGCGGATCGCCGATCGGCCATTTGCACATGCGCTCGGTCAGCGTGAGGATCGTCGCGCTCGCGTCTCCGGCCAACTCGGCGACCGGTGTGATCGGCGTCGGTTCGACCGGCGCACGCACGACGGGCGGACGCACCACCGGCTTCGGCACGGCGGCGACACGCGGGACCGCCACGCGGACCGGACGCTCGACGGCCTGACCGTCGCGGATCGGCGACGGGCGGCCCATCAGGCCCAGGCGATGCGCCTTGCCGATCACCGCGTTGCGCGTAACTCCACCCAGGGCTTGGGCGATCTGGCTGGCGCTTCGGCCACTCCGCCACAGCTGTTCCAGCGTTTCGACGCGCTCGGCAGTCCAGCTCATCGCGCACTCCCCTAGGTTGGCGGGCGCCGACCCCACATGTAGTAGGCCGGCGGCCGGAGACTACCAGCATTTAGCCTCGCTGCAAGGGGTCGCGTGCATTCCGACGGCGGCGCAGGATCCATCCGCCCGCCGCCGTGTGAGCGAGATGCGGAGCGCGACTTTGATCGGACGGCGAAGTTTGAACGAAGACGGGCTTGCGGCGCAGGACGGCGGGGCGAACGACGACGAGGCGCTGATGCGGCGCATCGGCGAAGGCGACCGTCTCGCCTTCGCGCAACTTCTGCGCCGACATCTGCAGCGCACGCAAGCGCTGGCCACGCGCCTCACCGGCTCGGCGAGCGACGGCGAGGACGTGGCGCAGGAAGCCTTCCAGCGCGTCTGGACGCATGCGGCGCGATGGACGCCGATGGGTGAAGGCGGCAAGGCGCGCTTCACGACATGGCTCTATCGCATCACCGCCAATCTCGCGATCGACCGAAGGCGCAAGCCGCGCACCACGCCGATCGAAGACGCGCCGGAACCGGTCGACGAATCCGCCGACGGTTTCGCGCGCGTGCATGAGCGCGAGCTGGGACAGAACGTGGCCAGGGCCGTGTCGGCCCTGCCGGCGCGGCAGCGGCAGGTGCTGGTGCTGTGTTTCTACGAAGGCCGTTCGAACGTGGAGGCGGCCGAACTTCTCGATCTCACCGTCGGTGCGGTCGAGTCGCTGTTGGTGCGGGCCCGCCGCGCATTGCGCGCGACGCTGGCCGATGCGTACGCGGAGTTGAAGGAGACTGGATCGTGAGTGACCGCGTGACTTCGGGTCGTCTGACCTTGGCGCGCTTCGAGCGCATGCTCGACGCGTACGGTGCCGAACCGCTGCACTGGCCCGCTGCCGAGCGCGCCCAGGCGGTGGCGTTGCTGGCCGGTTCGCTGCCGGCGCGGCGCGCCTGGAAACGGGCACAGCTGCTCGATCGCGCGCTCGAGCGTTTCGCGGTGCCGGCGGTCGACGCGGCGAGCGCCGACCATCTCGCCGCGCGCATCGCGCAGCAGCCGCAACTGGCGAAGTCGCGCGGCCCGTTGGCGGCGCTGGGCGAGTTGCTGGGCGTCGAGCTGCGGCCGGCCCTGCTATGGCCGCAGGCAGCCGGCCTGGCCGCGGCGGCCATCGCGGGCTTCTATCTCGGCGTCACCGCACCGGCCCCCGCCGCCGACGCATTCGATCTTGCCCCTGTGGTCGAGGCGACGCAGTGAACCGTTCGCGCGTCATCATCGTGCTGGCCGTGCTGCTGGTGATCTCGGTTGGCCTCAACCTGTTCTTCGCCGGGATGGCGGGTGGACGGCTGTTTCGCCCGGGCCCCGGTCCGGCGCCGGGCACGCCGCCGAGCCCGGGCCAGGTCAGCGAAATGCTGCCCAAGGACGACCGGCCCGCCTTCCGCTCGATGCTGCATGCGCGCGGCCCGGCGCTGCGCGCCAGCGGCCTGGCGCAGCGCGAGGCCGGGCTTGGGGTGGTGGCCGCGGCGCGCGCGGAACCGTTCGACGCCGAAACGCTGCGCCGTCGGTTAGGCGCGCTGCGCGACGCGCAGCGCAGCGCGCGTGAACTGCGCGACGAAGCCTTCGTCGACCTGATGCAGCATCTCTCGCCCCAGGGCCGCCAGGAACTGGTCAACGCCTTGCCGAGCCTGAAAGAACAGCCGCCGTCCAACTGAAGAGGCCGAACTAGAGCCGGGCCCGCCATCGGAGTATTGATCCCGCCGGTCTCGCGGGAGTTTCGGTTCAGATGGCATCCAGCTTCGGTTTTCGCGCCGTGCTCGTGGCAGCGCTCCTGGTTTGCGGCGCCGCCAGCCCGCAACCGAACCAGTCGCCGCAACCGACCCAGGGGACGGCCGGCGCGCCGAAACCGTTCGAAGTGCTGAAGCTCGAGGTCGCGTCCGAACAGGCCGCGCCCGAAGCCTGCTTCCTGTTCGCCGGCCGCATCGACCGCAGCGCCCGCACGCCGATCGAAAGCTTCGTCCAGGTCGAACCGGCGGCGAAGGTCGCGATCTCGGTGCGCGACGAGCGTCTGTGCGTCGGCGGCCTCACCCATGGCGGCAACTGGAAAATCACGTTGCTGCCCGGCCTGCCGGGCACCGGGGGCGTCACGCTCGCCAAAGCACAGAGCTTCGCGGTGCAAGTGCCCAACCGCCTGCCCAGCGTCACCTTCGCCAGCCGCGGCACCGTGCTGCCGCGCAGCGCATCGCAGGGCCTGCCGCTGCGCACCGTCAACGCCGACCGTGTCGCCATTCAGATTCTGCGCGTGCGCGACCGCGACCTGCTGCAGCGTCTGCGCAGCGGCTCGCTCGACGAGCGGCTGACGCGCATCGATGTCGAGCAGATGGCGCAGAACGAAGCCGAACGCGTCTGGCAGGGCGAGCTCGAAACCAAGGGCGATGCGAACCAGGCCAAGCTGACGTCGCTGCCGATCGGCGAGACGATCGGCGAGCTCAAGCCCGGCCTGTATGTCGCGGTCGCGACGCTGCCGGGCGCGCCGACGCTTCGCTACGAAGCGCAGGCGACGCAATGGTTCACCGTCGCAGATCTCGGCCTGGCCGCGTATCACGGACCGGAGAGCCTGGTCGTGTCGGCGCGTTCGCTCGCCACGGCGCAGGCGATCGCCAACATCGAAATCGCGCTGGTCGCCGAGAATAATCGCGAGCTCACGCGCGTGCGCACCGACGGCGAAGGTCTGGCGCGGTTCGAACCCGGCCTGATGCGCGGCACGGCCGGCGACCGCGCGCGTGCCGTGTACGCGTACGGCGACAAGGGCGAGTTCGCTTTTCTCGATCTGTCGGGCAGCCGCGTCGACCTGACGGATCGCGGTGTCGGCGGCCGCGCCGTGCGCGGTCCGACCGAAGCGTATCTCTACGCCGAACGCGGCATCTACCGGCCCGGCGAAACCGCGCGCGTCACCGTGCTGCTGCGCGACGAGCAGGCGCGCGCCGTGGCGAAGACGCCGCTCACCGTCAAGATCCGCCGCCCCGACGGCGTCGCGTTCGATCAGCGCGTGGTGCAGGAACAGGCCGCCGGCGGCGCCACGTTCGACATTGCGTTGCCACCGACCGCGCGCACCGGCGGCTGGACGGTGCAGGCCTATCTCGATCCCAAGGCCGACGCGATCGGCAGCGTCGAATTCCTGGTCGAGGATTTCGTACCGCCGCGCGTCGAGTTCGACCTGCGCGCCGACGCGTCGCTGCTGGTGCCGCAACAGCCGGCGCATGTCGCGATTGATGCGCGCTATCTCTACGGCGCACCGGCCGCCGATCTTCCCGGCGACGTCGCGGTGACGTTGAAGCCGGCCGAACAGCCCTTCCCCGCCTTTCCCGGCTACAGCTGGGGCCTGGTGCAGGAAGAGACGCTGCCGACCGCGCTCGACCCGATCAGCTTCACCACCGACGCGGAGGGTAAGGCCGGGATCGAGCTCAAGCTCGATCGCGTGCCCAACACGACGCATCCGCTCGAAGCGCAGCTCGTCGCGTCGATCTTCGACGCCGGCGGACGTCCGGTCGAACGCACGCAGACGGTCGCCGTCGCCAACCTCGCTTACGCGCTCGGTTTGAAAGCGGGTTTCGAGGGCAGCGCCACCGCCGACCAGCCGATCGGTTTCGACGCGATCGCGGTGGCGCCCGACGGCGCGCGCATCGACAAGGACGGGCTCGCCTGGGAGGTGCTGCGCGAGGACATCGAATATTTCTGGTACCGCGCCGGCCGCGACTGGGATTACCGCTCGTCGCTGCGCACGACGCGCGTCGCCAGCGGCACGACCAGGGTTGCCGCCGCCGCGCCGTCGCGCATCGAGACCTCGCTGCCGCCGGGCCAGTACCGGCTCGAGCTGCATGACAGTTCGGGTTCGATCGCGACCAGCCTGCGCTTCAGCGTCGGCGGTTGGGTCGTCGCCGGCGCCGACAGCGCGCCCGACAAAGTCACCGTCACGCCGAGCAAGCCGAACGCGGCGCCGGGCGAAACGATCGATGTGTTCGTGCGTCCGCCCTACGATTCCGACGTGGTGATCGCGGTCGCCGACACCGCCGTGCGCGCGACGCAGGTGCGCCGCATCGGCAAGGACGGCGCCAATGTGCGCATCGAACTGCCCAAAACGAGTCCGGCGGGCGCCTACGTGCTCGCGACCGCCTACGCGCCGCCCGACGCCAAGGCGACGCGTCTGCCGCGCCGCGCCATCGGCACCGCCTGGCTCGGCGTCGACGCCAGCCCGCGCACGCTCGACATCAAATTCGACGCGCCGCCTTTGTGGCGGCCGCAGCAACAGGTCAAGCTGCCGCTCACGATTGCCAATGCGGGCGAGGAAACGGTGCAGGTCACCGTCGCGGCGGTCGATGACGGCGTGTTGCAGCTCACCGAATACGCGCCGCCCAACGCCAACGAGTTCTGGTTCGGCAAGCGGCTGCTCGGCGTCGCCGTCACCGATCTCTATGGCCGCGTCATCGATCCGACCGGCGCCGCTCGGGGCAAGGTGAAGAGCGGCGGCGGCGGGGACGCGGGGTTGAACCGCCAGCTCTCCAACCTGCCGCAGCGCACGAGCAAGGTCGTGTCGTTGTTCTCAGGCATGGTCGCGGTCGAGAAGAGCGGCAAGGCCGAGATCACGCTCGACCTGCCCGATTTCGACGGACGTCTGCGGCTGATGGCGGTGGCGTGGAGCGCGACCAGGCTCGGCCATGCCGACGCGACGGTCGAGGTGCGCCATCCCGTCGTCGCCGATCTGTCGCTGCCGCGTTTTCTCGCGCCCGACGATCGCGCCACCCTGAACCTGACACTCGACAATACCGACGCGCCGCGCGGTCCCTTCACCGCGAAAGTGACCGCCGAAGGCGCGGTGGCGATCGAAGGCGACGGCACGCTGGCGACCGACCTGGCGCAGAAGGAGCGCCGCGCGGCGACCATGGTGTTGCGCGGTACCGCGGTCGGCGAAGGACTGATCAAGCTCGCAGTCACCGGTCCGAACGGACTCAAATTCGATCGCGTCTGGCCAATCTCGGTGCGGCCGGGCAATCCGACCGTGACGCGCAAGAGTTTCGTGCAGCTGAAGCCGGGTGCGCTTCTCACCGTCGACGCCGGGCTCGCGACCGGGCTTCGCCCTGAAACCTCGGTCGTCGCGGCGAGCGTGTCGCTGCTGCCCGATTTCGACCTGCCCGGCCTGACGCGCGCGCTCGAAGCCTACCCGTACGGATGCGCCGAACAGGTGGTGAGCCGCGCCGCGCCGTTCCTCTATGCGCGCGACGTGCTGCAGGCGCTGGGCCGTCCCGTCGATGTCGATCCGACCAGCAACGCCCAGCTGCGCGACGCCGTCGCGCGCAGCCTGTCGCTGCAGACGCGCAGCGGCAGTTTCGGTCTGTGGACGCCCGACGAGGAAGACGACGCCGCCTCGCAGATCTGGCTCGCCTCGTATGTGATGGACTTCCTCGGCCGCGCCCGCGCGCAGGGCGCGTACGTGCCGCAAGGCCCGTTCGAGCAGGGCCTCGCCTATCTCGCGCGCGTCGTCGGCCGCACCGTCGATCTCGAAGACCGGTCCAACACGCTGACCAGCCTCGCCTACGCGCATTACGTGCTGGCGCGCGAGCAGCGCGCCGATCCGTTCCGCCTGCGCTGGTTCGCCGACCAGGCCGGGTCGCGTCTGAAATCGCCCGTCGCCGCCGCCGAGCTCGGCGCCGCCTTCGCGCTGCTGGGCGATGCCAACGCGGCGCGTGCCGCGTTCCAGCAGGCCGTCGCACTGCCGCTCGCGACCAACAGCGAAGCGATCGACTATGGCAGCGAGCTGCGCAACCAGGCGGCGCTGACCGCGCTGCTCGCCGAAGCGAAGGTCAGCGACGCCACCACGATCACCGCCGCAGCCGAGAAGACGCAGCAACTGGCGCAGCAGCGCCGCCCGCTATCGACCCAGGAACAGGCCTGGCTGCTGCGCGCGGGCAAGGCGCTGCTGGGTCAGCCCCAGCTCGGCCAAGGGGGGCCGATCAAGCTCGAGATCGACGGCAAGCCGGTCACCAGCGGCGGCCTGTATCTCACCGAACAGCGCGGCGGCGCCGGCAAGCTGCCCGCGATCAAGAATGCAGGCACCGCGCCGCTTTACGCGTCAGTTGCGGTCACCGGCGTCGCCACCGCGCCCGAGCCGAAGGAGAGCAAGGGCTTCGAGGTCCAGCGCCAGATCTTCGACCGCACCGGCCAGCCGGTGAATCCGCTGCAGGTGCGCCAGAACGATCTGCTCGTGATCGTGCTGTCGGGCCGCTTCACCGGCGTCGGCCGACCCAACCCGCTGCTGGTCGACATGCTGCCGGCCGGCTGGGAAATCGAAACGCCCGACCTGTCGGCCAGCGGCGACCTGGACCGGTTCGCCTGGCTGGGCGAATTGAGTCCGGTGGTGCATGTGGAAGCGCGCGACGACCGTTTCGTTGCGGTGCCGGAAATTCCGACGGGCGAAAAAGACAAAAAGGAGTTCCGCGTCGCCTATGTCGTGCGTGCGGTGACGCCGGGCCAGTTCCAGCTGCCGGGTCCGTACGCTGAAGACATGACACGGCCCTATCTGTTCGGCCGTGGCGCCAGCGCCACCACGACGGTGGTGACGCGGTAAGCGGCTTTGGTGCCCATCAACGCCAGGCCGCCAAGGACGCCAGGTTCGCCAAGGAAAATTTATCTTGGCGTCCCTTCGCGCTCTTGGCGTCTTGGCGGTAAACAGCACGATCTACGCCGCGCACGGGTCCTGACCGGATCGCTCTGCGCCCTGCTCTTCGCGCCCATCGCGCTGATCGCGCTCGACCGCGCCTGCCCGCCCGACCTGTCGCGCGTGGCGACGCGGTCGGTGCTGCTCACCGATGCGCGCGGGGAAGCACTCGCGGCGACTCTGGTTGCACCGGGGCGGCTGCGTCTCGGTGCGACGGATCTGCCGCCGTTGCTGCCCGCCCTGCTGCGCGCGGTCGAGGATCGCCGCTTCGATTTCCATCCCGGTGTCGATCCGTTGTCGGTGCTACGCGCCGGTTTCGACGCGCTCCGCCACGGGCGTATCGTTTCGGGCGCGTCCACGCTGACGATGCAGGTGGCGCGGCTCGGCATGCCGCACCGGCGCACGCTGGCCGGCAAGGCGGGTGAGGCGCTGCGCGCGTTGCAACTCACCCATCGTCTCGGCCGCGATGGCGTACTCGATGCGTATTTCGCGCTGGCGCCCTATGGCGGCAATGTCGAAGGCGTGGCGGCCGGCGCGTTCGCCTGGTTCGGCAAGGCGCCGCGCGATCTCGACGTCGCCGAGATCGCGCTGCTGGTGGCGCTGCCGCAATCGCCCGAACGGCTGCGCCCCGATCGCCATCCTGACGCGGCGAAGGCCGCGCGGGCGCGCGTACTCGCCCGCGCCGTCGAAGCCGGGCTGATCGATTCCGACAGCGCGCGCGTCGCCAACCAGGCGCGTTTGCCGACAGCGCAGCGCATGCCGCCGGCGCTGACGCAGCGCCTCGCCGAGCGCGTCGCGCGCAACGGCGGACGCGACGTCGTGCG
>JAQGIE010000030.1 GCA_028291365.1 Rhodospirillales bacterium | reverse complement strand
CCGCTGCTCGCCGAAGCGCGTTCGACGGCCGACGCAAATACGGCGCGCACGCTGGAAGAAGCCGAGCTGGCGATGGAAGTGGTGGCGCGCCGCAGTGCCGGGCTGATGCGGTTCGTCGACGGCTATCGCCGGGTCGCGCAGGTGCCGCGGCCGGTGTTGCGCAAGGTCGAGGTCGCGACCCTGTTCGCGCATATGACCGCTTTGTTCGCGCCCGAAGCGGCGCGGCGCGGTGTCGGCTGGTCGGTCGACGTCAAGCCGCAGGATCTGGCGCTGCAGGCCGACGGCGATCTGCTGGAACAGGCGCTGGTCAATCTGATCCGCAACGCGTTCGAAGCGCTGGCGCAAACCAATGAGTCCGGGCGCCGAATCGGATCGGTTGCGCTCGAAGCACGCGTCGAGCCGGGCCGGTTGCGCCTGTCGGTGCTGGATGACGGGCCCGGCTTCACCGACGCGCCCGACCGGCTGTTCGTGCCGTTCTTCACCACCAAGCCGGACGGTTCCGGAATCGGGCTCAGCCTGGTGCGCCAGATCGCGCTGGTGCATGGCGGCACCGCCGAAGCGGCGGCGCGCGCAACCGGTGGCGCGGTGCTGACGCTGCTGCTGCCGCTCGCGGCCGAAACTCAGACCGGGATGTCGTCGCTCGCCAGCGCGCTGTAGAGCACCACCGAGACATAGCCGCGATCGGTACGCGCCGCTTCGCGCAGCAAGCCTTCGCGCACGAAGCCTTCGCTCTCGTACAGGTGCTGCGCCCGCAGATTATGCTCGTAGGTGTCGAGCCACAGACGATGCGCGCCGTGCTGGGCGAAGGCGAAATGCCGAACCCAGCGCAACGCGGCGCGGCCATGTCCCCGCCCTTTCGCTTCGATCACCACGCGCTTCAATTCGACGGCGCGATTGGGATCGAGCAGACCGCGCAGGATGGCATAGCCGACCGCGATGCCGTCCTGTTCGAACACGACATGCGCGACATTGGGATCGCCGAACCAGGCGCGGTGCTGTTCGCGCGTCGAGCCTCGGATCCAGCCTGCTGTGCGCTCGGCGGCGTCGAGGCCGAGGATCCATTCGAGATCTTCGTCGCGCGTCGCACGGGGCGCGAAGCCGGTCATTTCAGGCCCAGCACGTCATCCATGTCGTAGAGGCCGGGCTTCTTGTTCACCGTCCACAACGCCGCGCGCACCGCACCGGTCGCGAACACATCGCGCGACGTCGCGCGATGGCCGAGTTCGAGCCGTTCGCCGGGCCCGGCGAAATAGACCGTGTGATCGCCGGCAAGATCGCCGCCGCGCAGCGTCGCGAAACCGATGGTGCCGGATTCGCGCGCGCCGGTATGACCGTCGCGCTGTTTGACCCAGGCTTTCTCCAGATCGACGCCACGGCCGTCTGCGACGGCACGGCCGAGTGCGAGCGCGGTGCCGGACGGCGCGTCGACTTTCATGCGGTGATGCATCTCGACGATCTCGGCGTCGTAGTCGGGGCCGAGGATCGAAGCAGCGCGGCGCACCAGCGCGCGCAGCACGGTGACGCCGACCGAGTAGTTGGCCGAACGCACCACTGCGTGCTGTTCGGCGAATTGCTTCAGCGCGGTTTCGTGTTCGGCCTGCAACCCGGTCGTGCCGATCACCAGTGCGGCCTTGGTCTCGCGCGCCCCAGCGACATGCGCCGCCAGCGCGTCGGGCGCTGTGAAATCGATGGCGACATCGGCCTCGGCAAAGGCATTGCGCAAGTCGGCCACGATCTTCACGCCGGTGGCGCGCGCGCCGGCCAGCGTGCCGGCATCCTGACCGATCGCCTCGCCGCCGGCGCGGTCGCATGCGCCAACCAGCACGGCACCCTCGGTCGCCTCGATGGTGCGGATCAGGGCCCGGCCCATACGGCCGCCGGCGCCCAGCACCGCGATGCGAATGTCGCTCATGTGATTTGGGGTAGCGCCTCGCGCCTGCGCTGGCTAGAGGGGCGGACGGACTACTCCGTCAGATCTTCCCACAGCTCCTTCACCTTGCTGAAGAAGCCTTCCGATTGCGGGCTGTGGCTCTTGCCGCTGCCGTCGGTTTTCTCGAATTCGCGCAGCAGCTCCTGCTGCTTCTTCGAGAGATTGACCGGCGTTTCGACCGCGACTTCGATATAGAGATCGCCGCGCGTCGACGAGCGCAGCACCGACATGCCCTTGCCGCGCAGGCGGAATTGCTGGCCGGTCTGGGTGCCCGCGGGCACGTTCACCTTGGTACGCTTGCCCTCGATGGTCGGGACTTCGACCGAGCCGCCCAGCGCCGCCGTGGTGATCGGCAGCGGCACGCGGCAATGGAGATCGGCCCCGTCGCGCTGGAAGAAACGGTGCGGACGCACGGCGAGGAACACGTAGAGATCGCCCGGCGGTGCGCCGCGCAAGCCGGGCTCGCCTTCGCCGGTCAGGCGAATGCGCGTGCCGTCTTCGACGCCCGCAGGGATGTTGACCTGCAGCGTCTTCTCTTTGCGCACGCGGCCCGAACCGCCACAATTCTTGCACGGATTCTTGATGATCTTGCCGGCGCCACCGCAGGTGCCGCAGGTGCGTTCGATGGTGAAGAAGCCCTGCTGCGCGCGCACGCGGCCGTTGCCGCTGCAGGTCGGGCATGTCACCGGCTGCGCGCCGCCTTCGGCGCCGGTGCCTTTGCACACCTCGCAGCCGGCGAAAGACGGAACCTTGATCGTCGCGGCCGAGCCCGCGAACGCGTCTTCGAGTCCGATCTCGAGATTGTAGCGAAGGTCGGAGCCGCGGCGCACGCCGGCCTGCGCACCGCCATCGGCACGGCGACCCATCATGTCGCCGAACATCTCGTCGAAAATATCCGAGAAGGAGGCGCCGAAGCCGAAGCCCGCCGCGCCGGGGCCGGCAGCGCCGTTGCCGTTCTCGAAGGCGCGATGGCCAAACTGGTCGTAGGCGGCGCGCTTCTGATCGTCCTTCAGGACGTCATAGGCTTCGCTGATCTCTTTGAATTTCTGCTCGGCGCTCTTGTCACCCTGGTTCTTGTCCGGGTGATACCGTATCGCCATCGAGCGATAGGCCTTTTTGAGCTCGTCGGCGTTCGCGCCCTTCTGGACGCCGAGTGTCTCGTAGTAATCGGCCTTGGCCATCGTTCCTCGGTCTCTCTCGCACGAGCGGGGCCTGCTCGCGAGAGCAGCCCCGTCGTTCTTCTCCTACGGCGCGTTTGCTACCGGCGCCGTTCCTGATCTCAGCCCGACTTGCGGCGATGCTCGTCGTCGACTTCGGTGAAGTCGGCGTCGACCACCTTGTCGTTCTTCGGCGCGTCGCCGTGCGCGGCACCGGCCTCGTTGGCCGGCTGCGTGGTTTCCTGGCTCTGGCGGTAGAGCTGTTCGCCGAGCTTCATCGAAACCTGGGTCAGCGCGTTCACCTTGGCCTTGATCGCTTCGACGTCGTCCTTGTCGAGGATCTCTTTCAGCTCGGCCACGGCGGTTTCGACCGCCTGCTTGTCCTCGGCCGAAACCTTGTCGCCAAGATCGGCGACCGTCTTCTCGGTCGAATAGATCAAGCCGTCGGCGTTGTTGCGCGCTTCGACCAGCCCACGCTTGTGCTTGTCTTCGGCGGCATTCAGTTCGGCCTCTTTGACCATCTTCTGAATGTCGGCTTCCGACAGGCCGCCGGAGGCCTGGATCTTGATCTGCTGTTCCTTGCCCGTCGCCTTGTCCTTGGCCGAAACCTGGACGATGCCGTTGGCGTCGATGTCGAACGTGACTTCGATCTGCGGCACGCCGCGCGGCGCCGACGGAATGCCCATCAGGTCGAACTGACCGAGCATCTTGTTGTCGGCCGCCATTTCGCGCTCGCCCTGGAACACGCGGATCGTCACCGCATGCTGATTATCTTCGGCGGTCGAGAAAGTCTGCGACTTGCGCGTCGGGATCGTCGTGTTGCGATCGATCAAGCGCGTGAACACACCGCCCAGCGTTTCGATGCCGAGCGAGAGCGGGGTGACGTCGAGCAGCAGGACGTCCTTGACCTCGCCCTTGAGCACGCCGCCCTGGATCGCCGCGCCGATGGCGACGACTTCATCCGGGTTCACGCCCTTGTGCGGCTCGCGGCCGAAGAACTGCTTCACGACTTCGATGATCTTCGGCATGCGCGTCATGCCGCCGACCAGAACGACTTCGTCGACTTCGTTCGCCTTGATGCCCGCGTCGGCGAGCGCCTTCCTGCACGGCTCGATGGTGCGCTGGACGAGGTCGTCGACCAGCTGCTCGAGCTTGGCGCGAGTCATCTTGATGTTGAGATGCTTCGGACCGGTCTGGTCGGCGGTGATGAACGGCAGATTGACGTCGGTCTGCGCCGCGCTCGACAGCTCGATCTTCGCCTTCTCGGCCGCTTCCTTCAGGCGCTGCAGCGCGAGCTTGTCGCCACGCAGGTCGATGCCCTGTTCTTTTTTGAACTCGTCCGCCAAGTAATCGATGATGCGATGGTCGAAGTCTTCACCGCCGAGGAACGTGTCGCCGTTGGTCGACTTCACCTCGAACACGCCGTCGCCGATTTCGAGGATCGACACGTCGAACGTGCCGCCGCCGAGATCGTAGACCGCGATCGTGCCGTGGCCCTTGCGCTCGAGCCCGTAGGCGAGCGCAGCAGCGGTCGGCTCGTTGATGATGCGCAGCACTTCGAGGCCGGCGATGCGGCCGGCATCCTTGGTCGCCTGGCGCTGGCTGTCGTTGAAGTACGCCGGCACGGTGATGACCGCCTGCGTGACCTTCTCGCCGAGATAGGCCTCGGCAGTTTCCTTCATCTTGCCGAGGATCAGCGCCGAGATCTGCGACGGGGCGTATTTGTGGCCCTGCACTTCGACCCAGGCGTCGCCATTGTCACCGGGGACGACCTTGTACGGGGTCGTCTTCAGCGCCTTCTGCACCGCCGGATCATCGAAGCGGCGGCCGATCAGACGCTTGATCGCGAACAGCGTGGCATCGGGATTGGTCACGGCCTGGCGCTTGGCTGGCTGGCCGACCAGGCGTTCGTCACCATTCGTGAAAGCCACCATCGAAGGCGTGGTGCGCATGCCTTCGGCGTTTTCGATCACCTTGGCCTGGCTGCCTTCCATGACCGAGACGCACGAATTGGTCGTGCCGAGGTCGATACCGATCACCTTGCTCATTCCATCCGTCCCCTGGTTTCGGCAGATCGCATGGGCAGCCCGCACAAAAGCGGCGGCGCCGACCCCGATCCCCTGCAAAGAAATTCAATCCGTCTGCTCTCGCGCGGCGCCAACCCCCCGACTTGGAAGGGGTTTTTGGCGGCGGCCGGGCCGCGAAGCTTGCCTCATATAGGGAGGCTTTTGCGGCCTGCAACCGTTGCCGGAGCAACCACTTACCCCTGTGCCCCGGGCGCCACGGCGGCGATTGCGCCGACGCTCAGGCCTTGGTGTCGACGATGCGGTCGCGCTCGGCCCCGGGCTTGGCGACGCCGACCCGTGCCGGCCGCAGCAGCCGATCGTTGAGCGTCCAGCCATTCTGTTAGACCTGCACCACCGAACCCGGCGTCGCGTCAGGCGCCGGCACCTCGACCATCGCCTCGTGCAGGTTGGGGTCGAACGGCGCCCCCTGCGCTGCCACCGGCTTGATGCCGGCGCGCTCGAAGGCGGCGAACAATTCGCGCTCGGTCGCCTCGATGCCGCCGATCAGATTCTTCATGCCGGGGTCGTTCACCCGATCGGCCGGCACCGCGTCGAGCGCGCGGCGCAGATTGTCGGCGACGTTGAGCAGGTCGCCGGCGAATTTGCGGATGGCGAACTTGGCGGTGTCTTCGCGCTCGCGCTCGGCGCGGCGGCGGACATTTTCGGTCTCGGCCAGCGCGCGCAGCAGCTTGTCCTTCAACGTCGCCGCTTCGGCTTCGGCAGCGGCGACGCGGGCCGCCATTTCTTCGGCCGGCGACGGTGCCACGGCCTGTCCTTCGCTGGGCCGGTCGGGGCTCGACAGCGTCTCGGCCGGCGCCATGTCCGACAGCGTTTCGTTATTCTGGTCGCTCATATCTCGTCCTATCCGATGAGGCGGCCGACCACCTTGGCGGTGTAGTCGACCAGCGGGATGATGCGCGCGTAGTTGATGCGCGTGGGGCCGATCACGCCGATCGCGCCCACCACCTGTTCACTGCGGTTGGTATAGGGCGCAACGATCATCGAGCAGCCCGCATGCGCGAACAGCGCATTGTGCGCCCCGATGAAAATCTGCACGCCTTCTGCTTCGTTGGTGGCTTCGAGCAGCCGCAGCATCGTCTCGCGGGTTTCCAGCGCGTCGAACAACGCGCGGATCCGCGTGAGATCGTTGAGTTCGGTGACGTCTTCGAGCAGCGCGGACTGGCCGCGAACGATCAGCTGACCGGTTTGTTCGGCGCGCACCGCGAGCCCCGCTTCGACGACTTTGGTGGTGAGCTCGTCGAGTTCGGTGCGGCGCGCTTCGATTTCGGTCAGCACCTCGCGGCGCGCCTCGTCGACGGTCCGGCCGGCGAGCCGCGCGTTGAGATAGTTCGAGGCCATCACCAGCGAGCCGACCGGCAGGCCCAGCGGCACTTCGACGACGCGGTTTTCGACCAGCCCGTCTTCGGTCACCAGCACGACCAGCGCCCGGCCCGGCCCCAGGGACACGAATTCGAGATGCTTCAGCGGCCGGTCGGTCTTGGGCGCGACCACCAGCCCGGTCAGGCCCGACAGGCCGGAAAGCGCGGTCGAGGCCTGCTCCAGCAGCTCATTCAGCGACCGTCCCGAGCCGTGCATGCGCGCCTCGACTTCGGTGCGTTCCTCGGCGCTGAGCTGGCCCACCTGCAGCAACCCGTCGACGAACAGGCGCAGGCCGGCCTCGGTCGGCAGCCGCCCGGCCGAGGTATGCGGCGCGTAGAGCAGCCCCATTTCCTCGAGGTCGGCCATGACGTTGCGGATCGTGGCGGGCGACAGCGAGCCCAGCTTGCGGCTGATCGTGCGCGAGCCGACGGGATCACCGGTCTCGACGTAAGCGTCGATGACGTGCCGCAGGATCTCGCGTGCGCGCTTGTTGAGGTCGGAATGCATCTGGGTCTTTTCTGGGGCGGCCCGGAAAATAGGAAGCGCGGTTGCCCGGCGCAACCGCTTGAGACTAGGGTCCCGCGCTCCAAAACCCGCAGGATCACCACTATGCGCCCGTCCGGCCGCGCCAACGATCAACTTCGCCCGATCACGCTCGAAACCGGCTTTTCGAAACATGCCGAGGGTTCCTGCCTGGTCAAATTCGGCGATACCCACGTGCTTTGCACCGCCACGGTCGAGGGTTCGGCCCCACGCTGGCTGAAGAATACCGGCCTCGGCTGGGTCACGGCCGAGTACGGCATGCTGCCGCGCGCCACCAACACCCGCACCGACCGCGAAGCCGCCAAGGGCCGCCAGTCCGGCCGCACCCAGGAGATCCAGCGCCTGATCGGCCGGTCCCTGCGCGCCGTGGTCGATCGCAAGGCGATGGGCGAAATCCAGATCCGGCTCGATTGCGACGTGCTGCAGGCCGACGGCGGCACGCGCACCGCGGCGATCACCGGCAGCTGGGTGGCGCTGCATCTCGCCTACCAGCATCTGGTCAAAATCGGCCAGCTCCCCGCAGTACCGCTGACCGATCACGTCGCCGCGATCAGCTGCGGCCTGCATGAAGAACGCGCCGTGCTCGATCTCGACTATGTCGAAGATTCCGCGGCGCAGGCCGACGCCAATTTCGTGCTGACCGGCCGCGGCGGCATCGTCGAGGTCCAGGCCACCGCCGAAGAGCGCCCGTTCGAAGAAGCGCAATTCACCGAGTTGCTGCGGCTGGCGCGCAAAGGCATCGGCGATCTGGTCGAACATCAGAAGCGCGCGATCGGTCCGTGACTGCCCGATGACGGCGCGCAAGTTCGACGGCACCACCATCGTCGTCGCGAGTCACAATCGCGGCAAAGTGCGCGAGATGGCCGAGCTGCTGGCGCCCTACGCACGGCATTTTCCCAGCGCCGGCGAGCTCGATCTCGCCGAACCGGACGAGCCCGGCTGCACCTTCGTGCAGAACGCCGCGATCAAGGCGCGCGCGGCTGCGAGCGCGTCGGGACATCCGGCGCTGGCCGACGATAGCGGTCTCGTCGTGCCCGCGCTGGGCGGCGCGCCGGGCCTGTATTCGGCGCGCTGGGCCGGCGGCGGAAACAAGGATTTTGCCGGCGCCATCGAACGGGTCGAACGCGAACTGGGCGCGAGTGCCGATCGCCGCGCGCATTTCGTCGCCGCCATCGCGCTCGCCTGGCCCGACGGGCACGTCGAAGCGGTCGAAGGCCGCGTCGACGGCACGCTGACTTTCCCGCCGCGCGGACAAAAAGGATTCGGTTTCGACCCGATCTTCGTCGCCGACGGCCACGCGCTTACATTCGCCGAGATGGATCCCGTCGCGAAACACGCGATCAGCCACCGCGCGGTTGCTTTTCGAAAACTCGTCACACGTTGCTTCGGGTGACTGAGGACAATCGCGGCTTCGGAATCTATGTGCATTGGCCGTTTTGCCTGGCCAAATGCCCGTATTGCGACTTCAACTCGCACGTTCGCGACCAGGTCGACCAAGGCGCGTGGCGTGACGCGCTGCTGCTCGAGATCGACCGCTGGGCCGCAGCGACGCCCGGCCGCACCGTCACCTCGATCTTCTTTGGCGGCGGTACGCCGTCGCTGATGCCGCCCGCCACCGTCGACGCGGTGCTGCAACGGATCAACCAGCGCTGGAAGATTCAACCGGACATCGAGGTCACGCTCGAAGCCAATCCGACGTCGGTCGAAGCAGCTGCGTTTGCCGATCTTGCCGGCGCCGGTGTCAATCGCGTGTCGCTCGGCGTGCAGGCGCTCGACGACGACTCATTGAAGATGCTGGGGCGGCAGCATTCAGCGCACGAGGCGCTCGATGCGGTCGCGCTCGCGGCAAAAAATTTCGCACGGTTTTCGTTCGACCTGATCTATGCGCGGCCGCACCAGACTCGCGACGCGTGGGCGCAGGAGCTGCGTCGCGCGCTGACCCATGCGGGCGAGCATCTCTCGGTCTACCAACTGACGATCGAGACCGGCACTGCGTTCGAGGGTCGCTATCGCCGCGGCGAGTTGCAGATCCCCGACGAAGAAACCCAGGCCGCGCTGTACGAGGACACGCAGGCGATTCTCGGCGACGCGGGCCTGCCCGCCTACGAGATTTCGAACCATGCGCGGCCGGGCGCCGAGTCGCGCCACAACCTCACCTATTGGCGCTACGGCGACTATGTCGGCATCGGTCCGGGCGCGCACGGGCGCGTGACGCTGGACGGCGTCAAATATGCGACGCGTGCGCATCGGGCGCCCGAGATCTGGCTCGAACGCGCCGCCGCAAACACGACCACCGATCGCACGCGCGTCGAACCGGGCGAACGCGGCACCGAAGCGCTGCTGATGGGGCTGCGCCTCATCGAGGGCATTCCGCTGCAACGATTGACCGACGAGACCGGCGTCGCGCTCGCGCGGGTGATCGACCTCGAAGCGGTGGCGCGGCTCGAGCGCGGCGGCTTTGTCCGAATGACCGATGAACGGCTGGTCGCGACGCCGGCCGGGCTCGAGCGCCTCAATGCGGTTCTCGCTGCGCTGGTCATCTGATCGCCGTAAACTTGGTGCCAGCTTTGCGCGTTGAACGCAGCGGGACTGTCGAAAGGAAGCTGTTCATGCGCGCAATTCTGGTGTCGATGGCGCTGCTGCTCGCACCTGCGATAGCGCTCGCCGAAGATCCGCCCGGCCGCGTCGGCCGCGTCGGATCGATCGACGGCAAGCTCAGCGAACACACGCCGGGTGACGCGACCTGGTTTGCCGCGACGCGCAACGATCCCGTCGCGGCGGGCGCCGGATTCTGGGCCGAACCCGGGGCACGCGCCGAACTCAGCGTCGGCGCCGACTTCTTCCGCCTCGACGGCGGCAGCGAACTCACGATCGAGCGGCTCGACGACAACGCGACCGGCCTGATCCTGTCGCAAGGCAGCATGCGCGTGACCTCGGCGACGCAGCGCCCGCTGCGCGTGAACACGCCGCGCGGCGACGTCGACGTGAATGGCCGCGCCGAGATCCATGTCGACGCCGGCACCGAGCACGCGCCGACGCGGCATCGCGGTGCTGAACGGCGAAGCGGTCGTGCGCACCGACGATGGCGAGAAGCATGTCGGTGCCGGCGAAACCGCGATCCTCGACGGCGACGGTCCCTATGGCAGCGAGGTGAGGCAAGGCGTCGAGCATTCGCCGTTCGACGACTGGGCCGACTCACGCCTGCGCGTCGACCAGGCGCCGCCGCCGAAATTCGTCTCCGCCGAAACCACCGGCTATCAGGATCTCGCGACCTACGGCGCATGGCAGGAAGAGCCCGCCTATGGCGCGGTCTGGTATCCGCGCGACGTTCCCGCCGACTGGGCGCCGTATCGCTATGGCCATTGGCGTTCGGTGGCGCCGTGGGGTTGGACCTGGGTCGACGATTCCCCCTGGGGCTACGCGCCGTTCCATTACGGACGCTGGGCGTATGTCGGCAATCGCTGGGGTTGGGTGCCGGGCACCTATGTCGCGCGCCCGGTCTGGGCGCCGGCGCTGGTCGCGTTCGCGGCCGTCACCGCGGGCGGTCCGGTCGGCTGGGTGCCGCTGGCGCCGCGCGAACCGTACCGCCCCTGGTACAGGGCAAGCCCGCGCTACCTGCGCGCGGTCAACGTCACGCACGTCACCAACGTCACCGTGATCCAGCGCGGCCACCCGATCCCCTACGCCAATCGCTCCTACGCGACGGCCGCGCCGCAAGCTGTGTTCGCACATGGCGGACCGATCGGGCGCACGCATGAGCCGGTTGATCCCGCGCGCTTCAATCGTGCCGCGCGCGCACCGTCGCCGGTTGGCCTGCGCGCCGCATTGCCGGCCCCCGCAGCGCCGCAGCAAGTGGCACCGGCCGCACCTCCGCCGCCCTTGCGAGCG
>JAQGIE010000024.1 GCA_028291365.1 Rhodospirillales bacterium | reverse complement strand
TGGGCCCGAAGGTCATCGACATTCGCAAATTGTACGCTGAGACCGGCTATTTCACGTACGATCCCGGCTACACGTCGACCGGCTCGTGTGAATCGAAGATCACGTTCATCGACGGCGACGAAGGCGTGCTGCTGCATCGCGGCTACCCGATCGAAGAGCTCGCCGAAAAGTCCGACTTCATGGAAGTCGCGTATCTGCTGCTGCACGGCGATCTGCCGAACGAAATCGAGCGCGCCGAATTCGAGCACTCGATCACCTATCACACGATGGTGCACGAGCAGTTGCGCCGCTTCTACGAGGGATTCCGCCGCGACGCGCACCCGATGGCGGTGATGTGTGGCGTGACCGGCGCGCTGGCCGCGTTCTATCACGACTCCACCGACATCACGGACGAGCGCCAGCGCGAGGTCGCGACGCATCGCCTGATCGCGAAGATGCCGACGCTGGCGGCGATGGCTTACAAATATTCGGTCGGCCAGCCGTTCATCTATCCGCGCAACGATCTCGGCTATGCCGAGAATTTCCTGCACATGATGTTCTCGGTTCCGGCCGAGCCCTATCGCATGTCGCCGATCCTGGCGAAGGCGATGGATCGCATCTTCATCCTGCACGCCGATCACGAGCAGAACGCGTCGACCTCGACCGTGCGTCTCGCCGGTTCGTCGGGCGCCAATCCGTTCGCGTGCATCGCCGCCGGCATCGCCAGCCTGTGGGGACCGGCGCATGGCGGCGCCAACGAAGCCGTGCTGAAGATGCTGACCGAGATCGGCAGCAAGGACCGCGTGCCGGAATACGTGAAGATGGCGAAGGACAAGTCTTCGCACTTCCGCCTGATGGGTTTCGGTCACCGCGTCTACAAGAACTACGACCCGCGCGCGACCGTGATGCGCAAGACCTGCTACGAGGTGCTGGAAGAGCTGGGCGTGAAAGACCCGCTGCTCGATCTGGCGATGGAACTCGAGCGCATCGCGCTGCAGGACGAGTATTTCGTCGAGAAGAAGCTTTACCCCAACGTCGATTTCTATTCGGGCATCATCCTCAAGGCGATGGGCATCCCGGTGTCGATGTTCACGGTGCTGTTCGCGGTTGCCCGCACCGTCGGCTGGGTCGCGCAGTGGAAAGAGATGATCGAGGATCCGGCCTACAAGATCGGCCGTCCGCGCCAGCTCTACACCGGTGCGCCGAAGCGCCATTTCGTTCCGGTCGAAAAGCGGTAGCCGGCCATGGCAGGCGGCAGCGCACGCTCGCACACGCACGCACCGGAAACGCCGGCACGCGCCTGTTCGGCGCGCGGACTGCGTCTCGCCGCCTGCAACGACAATCGCCGCCCCAACGCGGCGCTGCGCCGCCGCCTCGCCTGGATCGTGGCGCTGCTGCTCGGCAGCGCCGCGGCGTCGGTGCTGGCGCTGCTTTTCTAGACCAGGACGTGGATCCCGGACGCCGTCAGGAACGCTGGATCAATTCGATCTTGTAGCCGTCGGGATCTTCGATGAAGGCGATGACGCTGCCGCCATGCTTCATCGGTCCGGGCGGACGCGGAATCGGCACGCCGGCCGCGGCGAGCTGCTCGCACGCGGCGTAGATGTCCGGCACGGCCAGCGCGAGATGGCCGTACCCGGTGCCCTTCTCGTATGGCTCTTTCTGATCCCAATTATGGGTCAGCTCGACTTCGACCCCTTCGATACCGTCATAGCCGACGAAAGCGAGCGTGAAGCGGCCGCTTTCATAGTCGCGGCGCGTGCGCAGCGTCATGCCGAGCTGGCCCGTGTAGAATTCGATCGAGCGATCGAGATCGAGCACGCGGATCATCACGTGCAGGATGCGGAAACCCGTCGTGTCGGTCATCCACGGCCTCCATTGGCGGTCAGGGTCAGAACGATATCGGCGGCGCGCGCGCTGGGTGAAGCGCCACCGAACCCCATCGCAGCGGCGACCTGTTCGGCGGCTCGGCGCTGTTCGGTCCGGGCGCCGGGATCGGCGAGCAACTTGCCGACCTCGGCAGACAGATCGGTCGGGTTGCAGCGTTCCTGGATCAGTTCGGGCATCGCCATCCTGCCGAGCACGACGTTCGGCAGCGCCGCGAACTTCGTTTTCAGCACCGCGCGAACGAGCGCAGCAGTCAACCAGTTCGCTTTGTAGGTAACGACGGTCGGCGTGCGCGACAGCGCCAGCTCCAGCGTGACCGTCCCCGACGCTGCCAGCGCGACGTCGGCGGCGGCGAAGGCATCGAACTTGGCTGGTTCGCCGTCGACCACGATCGGCGACACGGCGAGATCGGCGAGGCCGAGCAGCACCGCGTCGCGCACCGACGACGCGACCGGCACCGCGACGGCAAGGCCGGGATGCGCCGGCGCCAGACGCCGCACGGTCTCGACGAAGACCGGCAGCAGGCGCGACACCTCGCCGTGGCGGCTTCCCGGCAGCAGCAGCAAGAGCTTCTGATCGGCGCGAAGCCCGTGGGCGCGACGGAACGCGTCGCCGTCGCCCTTCCCCGCCCCGCCTTCGATGGCGGGATGGCCGACGAAGCTGCAGGCCAGTCCTTCACGCTCGAAATAAGGCGGCTCGAACGGAAACAGCGCCAGCAGGTGATCGAGAAAGCGCGCGATCTTGCGTGCACGCCCCGGCCGCCACGCCCACACGGTCGGGGCGACATAATGCACGAGCGGCGGATGCGGCGTGTTGCGCGCCACGCGACGCGCGACGCGGAAGGCGAAATCCGGTGCGTCGATGGTCAAGACGATGGCGGGGTTCGAAGCCGTGATCGCGGCAGCGGTCTCGCGGATGCGGCGCAGCAGGTGCGGAATGCGGGGCGCGATTTCCGCAATCCCCATCACCGACAGCTCGCTCATCGGAAAGCGCGAGACCAGCCCTTCGGCCTGCATGTGCGGTCCGCCGATTCCGTCGAACCGGACCGCGCCGCGCGTGCGCTCCTTCAAGCGCGCCATCAGCCGCGCACCGAGCAGATCGCCCGATGCTTCGCCGGCAATCAGAAAAATGGTCGGGGTCGTCATATGGCGCCGCTTACGCGCTGGACGCGACGCCGAGCACGAACAGGCCGGCTGCGTCGGCGCGCGCCACGATCTGCGCGCGATCGAGGACCAGGCTGCCGCCCGCCTCCACCGCGACGCCGGCAAAGCCCGCCTCGGCGCACCGCGTCACCGTTTCGGGACCGATCGTCGGCAGGTCGAGGCGCCGGTCCTGCTGCGGCTTGGCGCGTTTCACCAGCACCGGACCAGGCCCGTCCTTTTTGAGCGCGGCGCAGCGGGCGATGAGCGCGTCGGTGCCCTCGACCGCCTCGACGCCCAGCACCATGCCTTGCTGCACGACGACGGCCTGGCCGATGTCGAATTCGCCGAGCTGCCGGGCCACGGCCATGCCGAACGCGACGTCGGTGAGCGCCATTGAATCGGGCGCGACGGCTCCGAGCGCGCCTTCGGGTGCCATCGCTTCGCGCAGCACTTCATGCGCGCCGATCAAGCGGAAGCCCTCGGATTCGAGTTCGTCGCGCACCGCTTTGAGCAGCCCGTCATCGCCCAGCGCGCGCATGCCGATCCGCGCCAGGATCTGCGCGCCGCGCAGATCGGGCCGCAACGTCACCAGGCTCGGGCGCTGGATCGGACCGACCAGCACCAGCTCTTCGACTCCGGCATCCTTGAGCGCCTGGATGGTGCGCGCGGCGGCGCCGAGCTTGACCCAGACATGATCGACGCCGGCGACGGTGGCGGGATCGGTCTGTCCCTCGAGCGCGACCACGAAGACCGGTCGGCCGCTGCCGCGGCACGCATCGATCAACTGGCGCGGTACGGTCCCGCTGCCGGCGATCAGCCCCAGCTTGCTGCTGTGCGCGGCCATGCAATCAGCCTCGCTGCCGTGACTCAATTGCCGTTGACGGAGCGCGGCTGCACCAAGGCGCGGCTGGATTTGGCGCGGATGAATTCGATGATCTCGCGGACCAGGTCGTTGTCGGCAAACGAGGTCGCGACCTCGTCGACGCGCTCGCCCAGCGTGCCGTCGGGTCCGAACAACATGCGATAGGCGCGGCGCAGCGCCTGGATCGCATCGCGATCGAAACCGCGCCGTTCGAGGCCGACCAGATTGAGTCCCGACAGCCGCGCGCGGTCGCCCATCACCAGCCCGTACGGGATGACGTCGTTCTCGACGCCCGACATGCCACCGATCATCGCCTGGGCGCCGATGCGCACGAACTGGTGCACCGCCGACAGGCCGCCGATGAACGCGTAGTCGCCCATGGTGACGTGGCCGGCCAAGGTGGCGTTGTTGGCGAGAATGCAGCGATTGCCGACCTGGCAATCATGCGCGACGTGCGAGCCGACCATGAACAGGCAGTCGTCGCCGACGCGCGTCACCATCCCGCCGCCTTCGGTGCCGGGATTCATCGTCACGCCTTCGCGGATCTTGCAGCGCGCGCCGATGACCAGCTCGCTGTCTTCACCCTTGAATTTGAGGTCCTGCGGCGGATGGCCGAGCGAGGCGAACGGAAACACCACGGTGCCGGCGCCGATCGTAGTGCGGCCGGCGAGGACGACGTGGCTCTTCAGTTCGACGTTGTCGCCCAGCGCGACGCGCGCGCCGACCATGCAGAACGGGCCGATGACGACGCCGTTGCCGAGCGATGCGCCGTCTTCGACGATCGCGGTGGGATGGATCTGTGCCGACAAGTGTGGATCAGATCAGCGATCGAGGATCATCGCGGTGTACACCGCTTCGGCGCAGACGGTGCCGTCGACGATCGCCTTGCCCTCGAATTTCCACACCTTGCCGCGACGCTGGATCATCTTCACGTGCACGCGCACCTGATCGCCCGGCGTCAACGGCTTGCGGAAACGCGCGCTGTCGATCGACATGAAATAGACGAGCTTGCCGTGTGCTTCTTCGCCGAGCCAGTTCACCACCAGGCACGCCGCGGTCTGCGCCATGGACTCGATGATCAGCACGCCGGGCATGATCGGCTGGGTCGGGAAATGACCCTGGAAGTACGGCTCGTTGATCGAGATGTTCTTGATGCCGATCGCGCTCTCGTCGGTGACCTCGATGAGGCGATCGACGAGCAGCAGCGGATAGCGATGCGGCAGCATCTTCATCACCTGGTTGATGTCCAGGTTCTCCGCCTTTTTCTGTGCGTCCGAAGTCACTGCCGCGTCCATCAGCTCCGCTCTTTCCGCTCGCGCACCAAGCGGCGCAGCATTGCCGTCTGGCGGTAGAATTCCTTGCTCGGTGTCGCCGGGAAGCCAACCACAGTGGCGCCTGCTGGGATGTCGCCGATCACGCCCGACTGGCCCATGATCTGGGCGCCGTTGCCAACCGTGAGATGGCCGGCGATGCCCACCTGTCCGCCGAACGCGACGTAGTCGCCGATCCGGGACGAACCCGAGATACCGACCTGGGCCGCCACGACGCAGCCCCGACCGAGCGTCACGTTGTGCCCGATCTGCACCAGGTTATCAATCATGGTGCCCCGGCCGATCACCGTATCCGGCCCGGCGCCGCGGTCGATCGCGGTGTTGGCACCGACCTCGACATCATCCTCGATGATGACGCGCCCGAGCTGCGGAATCGGCACGTGGCCGGCCGCATCCATCGCGAATCCGAAACCTTCCTGACCGATGCGCGCGCCGGGGTAGATGCGACAGCGTCGGCCGATCAGCGCGTGGCTGATCGAGGCGTTGGCGCCGACTTCGGTATCGTTGCCGATCACCACGCCTGCGGCGATGACCGCATTCGCGCCGATGCGGCAGCGATCTCCGATTTCGGCGCGCGCTTCGATCACCGCGCCGGCGCCGATCTCGACGTCGGCACCGATTGTCGCGGCGGGATCGCAGATCGCGGTCGGATGGCGCACGCCGGTCAATGCGGCGCGCGGATAGAACCGGCGCACGACATGCGCCCAGCTCATATACGGTTTGCGCGTGACCAGCGCGACGGTGCCCGGCGGGCACTGTTCGGCGAACTCGGGCAACACCAGGCAGGCGCCGGCCTTGGTGACGCGGAAGTCGCCGATATATTTCCGGTTGTCTAGAAACGAAACGTGCGCCGGTCCGGCTTCACGGATCGGCGCAACGTCTTCGATCACGCGTGACGGATCGGCGTCGCCCCCGATCGTCGCATCGGCGATTCGCGCCAGCTCTGCCAGCGTCGCCGGAGCGGCGCGGGTGAAGAAGCGCGGATCTGCCATAGACTACTTCTTGGCCGGCGGCTTCGCTGCAGCAGCAGCCGGAGCAGCAGCGGCCGGAGCCGCCGATGCGGCAGCGGTCGAGGGCACGGTGACCGTGACGTTCGGCAGCTTGGTGTTCAGACGCTCGACGACAATGTTGGTGGTCTCGAGATCGTTGTTGGCGAGCAGCAGGATCTGCTGACGCGACAGCACCAGTTGCGCCTTCTTTTCCGTCGCCAGCGTCGAGATGATCTCGCGCGCATTGTCGAGCAGCACGCCGACCGCGTCGTTCTGCGCCTTCTGCAGCGCGCCCTGCTTTTCCTGCACCGTGCGCTGCGCCTCGTTCACCCGACGCTCAACCGCCTGGCGCTGCTCTTCGAACGCCTGCTGCGACAGGATCGTGCGCTGGCGGCGCAGCTCGGCATCCTTGCCCTTCAGCTCGTCTTCGATCTTCTGGACGTCGGCCTGCAGCGCCTTGGCGTGCTCTTCGATCTGCTTCTGGATCGAACGGCCGGCGTTCGACTCCTGGATCACGCGATTCATGTCGACGACCATGACGGTCGGCGGCGCCAGCGGTGCGGCGGCGGCGGCAGGCGCCGCGGGGGCCGGAGCAGTTTGGGCAAACGCCGGGACCGCGGCTGCGATGATCGCGCCGAGCGCGACGACAGGAGCAAAACGCATAACGCTTATCCTTCTCGATAACGTATCGCCCAGGTCTGCTGGGAAAACTTGGTGGATCAGAATTTGGTGCCGAAGCTGAAACGGAAGATTTCGGTCTCGTCGTACTTCTGCTTCACCACAGGGATCGCAATGTCGATGCGCAGCGGTCCGAGCGGCGACTTCCATGACACGCCCACGCCCGGCGCGACGCGCGGTGCGGCCGTGTCGAAGACATTCGGCACGATCGTGCCGCCGAGGCCGTCGGGGACCGGCTTTCCTTTGCCGTCGAGTCCCCACAGCGTGCCGATGTCGGTGAAGGCATGCGCCTTGATCCCGAATTCCTGCGGCAGGCCGAGCGGGAAGGTGAATTCCGCGGTGATCTTGCCGTAATAGTTGCCGCCCAGCGCGTCGCGCGTATCGATGTCGCGCGGACCGATACCCGCGACCTTGAAGCCGCGCAGCGTGTCGCCGCCGATGAAGAAGCGGTTGGCGATCTGCACGTCTTCGCCGAGGCCGAAGATGGCGCCCATTTCGCCGGTCAGGCTGAACACGACATTGCTGTCGAACACCTGCTTGTACCAACCGGCCGACAGCACGACGCGGCCGAAATGCACGTCGCCGCCAAAGCCGGCGAGATCGGTCGACAGGGTGAGGACGGTGCCCTTGGTCGGGTCGATCCGGCTGTCGCGCAGGTCGAGGCTGAGCTCCTGGCCGATCAACGACGTCACGCGCTTACCGGCCTGGTCGATAATGTAGCGCGATGCGCCGGGCGCGATGTTGGTGATGTCGTTCTGTTCGAGGCGATAGATGAGGCGCTGCCGCAGGCGCTCGGCGATCGGGTAGCCGAGCTTGAAGTCGAAGCCCGTCTGCACCTGGTCGTAGTTCGAGAAGTCCTGGAAATTGCGAGCAACGTGGAACACGTCGATGCCGGCGGCGAGATCGCGGCCCAGGAAATAAGGCTGCGTGTAACCGAGCGAATATTCCTGCGTCAGGCTCGACACCGTCATCGCGAGCTGCAGGTCCTTGCCTTCGCCGAGCAGGTTGCGCTGGCGAATGCGGAAATCGACCAGCGGACCGTCGGTCGACGAGAAGCCGGCGCCGATCTGGATTTCACCGGTCGACTGTTCGGTCACGTTGACGTCGATGATGGTGCGGTCCGGTTCGCTGCCCGGATTGTTGACCACGTCGACCTTCTCGAAAAAGCCGAGATCCTTGGTGCGCTGCTCCGAACGCTTCAGCTTGGCCTGGTTGAACGGGTCGCCTTCGGCCAGCTGGAATTCGCGACGGACGACTTCGTCGAGCGTCTGCACGTTGCCGGTGATGTTGATGCGCTCGACGAAGACGCGCGGGCCTTCGCCGACGTTGAACGTCACGTCGACGGTGCGGTTTTCCTTGTTCCGCACGATTTCCGGGCGCACGTCGATGAAGGCGTATTTCTGGTTGCTGACCGCATTGGTCAGCGCCACGACAGCATCTTCGATCGCGGTGGCGTTGTACCAATCGCCGGATGCGAAGGTCAGTTCTTCCTTCAGCGGCTCGATGTCGAGCCCCTTGAGGTCACCCTTCACTTCGACTTTGTTGAACTTGTAACGCTCGCCTTCTTCGACCGTGAAGGTGAGGAAGAAATCCTGCTTGTCGGGCGTCAGCTCGGCGTTCGACGAGACCACCCGGAAGTCGGCATAGCCTTCGCGCAGGTAATAGCGGCGCAGCAATTCCTTGTCGAACTGCACGCGGTCCGGATCATAGCTGTCGTTCGACGTCAGGAAGCGCCACCAGGCTGCTTCCTTGGTCTGCACGATGTCGCGCAGGTCGGCGTCGGAAAACTGCGTGTTGCCGACGAAGTTGATGCGGCGCACCGGCGTGCGCGGGCCTTCGTCGATTTCGAACACCACGTCGACGCGGTTGCCGTCGAGCTGGATCACCTTGGGTTCGATGCGCGCCGAATAGCGGCCCGAGCGGCGATAGATTTCGAGCAGGCGGTCGACGTCGGCCTGGACGCGCGTGCGGGTGTAGACGGTGCGCGGACGCAGCTGCAGCTCCTGCTCCAGCTTGTCGCTTTCGACCTTCTTGTTTCCCTCGAGCGCGATGCGATTGATGATCGGGTTTTCGACCACCTTCACCACCAGCACGTCGCCCTGCACCGTCAGTCCGACGTCGGCGAAGAGGCCGGTGCCGAACAGCGTTTTCAGGGATTGGTCGAGCTGGTCGCGATCCACGGCGTCACCCGGGCGCACGGTGAGGTACGACAGCACCGTCGTCGCCTCGATGCGCTGTGTGCCGTCGACGCGGATTTCGCGAATGGTCTGGCTCTGCGCCAGCGCTGCTTCACTGACACTGGCAAGCAACGCAGCCAGCAGCAGCGGTCGAATCGAACGGCTGAGCATGTGTCGGAGGATCAGTCCTACGAGATCAGGTTCCGGACGTACTCGACGGCCTTGAGGTTCACCAGGTCGTTCCACAGGGCGAAAACACCGAGCATGACGACAAGGGCGAGCCCGACACGGAAACTGAAGTTGAGCGCGCGTTCCCCGAGCGGGCGACCGCGCAGGGCCTCGATGCCATAGATCATCAGATGTCCCCCGTCCAGCATCGGAACCGGAAACAGGTTAATCAAGCCGAGATTGATCGAAAGTACCGCCATGAATGTTACGAAACCGACTGCGCCGGTGTGCCAGAAATCTTTCGACATCTGCGCGATTCGCAGCGGCCCGCCCAACTCCTCGGTACCGCGGGTGCCGGCCAGCATCTGACCCAGCGCGACGCCGGTGTTGCGGACCATCGACGCGGTCTCGAGCGTCGCGCGCCAGACCGCGGTCAACGGATCGTGCTGCACGATCTCGGGCTGCCCGCTGCGCACGCCGAGCTGGCCGACGCGGTGCTTGTTACCAAAATTGTCAGTGAGCTCGGACGCCTTGGGCGTCACCATCAGGTCGATCTGCTGACCGTCGCGCAAAACCGTCAGTGGGAAGGTCACGTCGGGGCGCAGGCGAACCGCCTGCGACAGGTCTTCGAATCGGTCGACGCCCTGCCCCGCAACCGAGACGACGCGATCGCCCGCCTTCAGCCCCGCGGCCGCGGCGGCGCCGTCAGCAACGACTTCGCCCAGCACCGGCGGCGTGAAGGCCTGTCCGACCGTCGCGAACAGGATGGCCAGCGCCACGATGGCGAAAATGAAATTGGCGATCGGGCCCGCGGCGACGATCGCGGCCCGCTGCGGCAGCGTTTTGTGGATGAAGGAGACTTTGCGCTCCTCGGCATCCATGTGCGACGCCTCGTCGGGCGACACGGGTTTGCTGGCGACGTCCTGATCGCCGAACATCTTGACGAAGCCGCCGAGCGGCAGCGCGCTGAATTTCCAGCGCGTACCGGCCTTGTCGAAGAAGCCGAACAGTTCGGGGCCGAAGCCGATCGAGAACATCTCGACGCGCACGCCGCAGCGGCGCGCGACCCAGTAATGCCCAAGCTCGTGAATGAACACGAGCACGGTGAGCACGATCAGGAACGGCAGCACGTAGCCGAGACTGGAACCTAGAAAACCCATTTGAGCGGACCGGAGCGTTAAAGGACGGCGCGTCAGCCCGCCGACGCCGCGACTTGCGGCGCGAGCGTGGCATCAGACGCCGTCACGAAAGAGGCGGCAATGCGGCGGGCAGTCTCGTCCACCTGGAGCACATCGTCGAGCGATCCGATCGGACCCGTGGGACCGGCCTCGAGCGTGCGTTCCACGATCGCGGCAATGTCCAGGAATCCGATGCGGTTTTCGAGGAAGGCGGCGACCGCCACCTCGTTGGCTGCGTTGAGAACCGTCGGCGCGGCGCCCCGGGCGCGCAGCGCCTCGCGGGCCAGCCGGATGGCCGGGAATCTTACCGGATCGGCCGGTTCGAAGGTCAGCTTGCCGATCTGGGCCAGGTCGAGCCGCTTGCATCGGGTCTCGAGGCGCTTTGGCCACGCCAACGCGACTGCGATGGGCGTGCGCATGTCGGGATGGCCGAGATGGGCCAGCACCGACCCGTCCTGATATTCGACCAGCGAATGCACGACCGATTGCGGATGCACGACGATATCGATGCGCTCTTCCGGCATCGCGAACAGGAAATGCGCCTCGATCACTTCGAGGCCCTTGTTCATCATCGTCGCGCTGTCGACCGAGATCTTGGCACCCATCGACCAGATCGGATGCTTCACCGCGTCGGCGGCGGTGGCGCGTGCCATCACCGACATCGGCGCGTCGCGGAACGGCCCGCCCGAGGCGGTCAGGATCAGCCGTTCGACGGCGCGGCGTTCTTCCGGTGCGAAGACCTGGAAGATCGCGCTGTGCTCGCTGTCGACCGGCAGCAGCCGGACGCCGGTGCGCGCGGTCGCCTGCAGCACGATCTCGCCGGCGCAGACCAACGTTTCCTTGTTTGCCAGGGCGACCGGGATGCCGGCTTCGATCGCGGCCAGGGTCGGCTTGAGACCAGCGGCGCCGACGATCGCGGCGACGACGATGTCGGCCGGCATGCTGGCGGCGTCGCAGACCGCGGCCAGGCCGGCGGCGGCTTCGATGCCCGAACCGGCAAGCGCCTCTTTGAGCGCCGCGTAGCAGCTCGGGTCGGCGACCACCGCCCGTTCGGCGCCGAAGCGGCGCGCGGCGGCGGCAAGCGCCGTCGCGTCACGGTTGGCGGTCAGGGCCACAATGCGGAACTGATCGGGATGGTCCGCGACGAGGTCCAGCGTTGTGCGGCCGACCGAGCCGGTCGCGCCGAGAATCGTAATCCGTTTCGTCACGGGCGCCTCAATGCCACGCCGTGAGCCGGCCGGCGAGTGCGACAAGCAGCGCAAAGCCCGGAACCGCCAGCAACGCCGCATCGATCCGGTCCAGCACCCCACCATGGCCCGGGATCAAGCCGCCCGAATCCTTGAAGCCGTAGCGCCGCTTGAGCGCGCTTTCGAACAGATCGCCGGCAAGCCCCAATGCAGCCACCAACGCGGTGACGAGCAAGGTGGGTTCCAGGGGCGCCCCGAACCCCTCGGCCCAGGCGAAGCCCACCAGGCCGGCCAGGGCAAAGCCGCCGATGACCCCGGCCCAGGTCTTTTTGGGGCTGATGCGCGGCCACAATTTCGGGCCGCCCAGCGCCTTGCCCAGCGCGTAGCCGCCGATGTCGCTCGCCCAGATCACCGGAAGCACGAACAACAGGTCCTGCCAGCCGTGCGGGTCATGGCCGCGCAGCCAGGCGAGCGCCACCAGGCTGGCGCCGACATAGGCGAGCCCGAACGTGCTCAGCCACGGATGTTGCGCACCGCTCAGCCGCGCCATGGAAAGCAGGCCGGCGCCGGCGATGAGGCCGGTCGCGAGCGCCGGCCAGAGACCGCCGGTCCAGGTCGCGACGAGCAGGAAAAACAGGCCGAGATAGGCGATTACGGCATATTGGACGGGCGGATCGGGCCAGGTCATGCGCAGCCATTCGCGCAACGCCGCGGCGGTGAAGGCGAAAACCAGAAGGTCGAACAACGTGCCGCCCCAGATCGCGGCCGCGATGACGGGCGGCGCCAGCACCAGCGCCGATGCGACCCGCTCCAGCAGGTTGCGGTCGCGCCCATGCTTCGGGGGCGCGGCGTCGCCTTCAGCGTGTTTCCAGGACCGCGCCGTATCGGCGCTCGCGCCGGCCGAATTCGCGGATGGCATGATCTAGATCCGACTGCGAAAAATCCGGCCAGAGCGTATCGAGGAAGACAAGCTCCGCATAGGCCGACTGCCACAAGAAGAAATTTGAAATACGCTGTTCACCGGAGGTCCGGATCAGCAGATCCGGGTCGGGCAGTTCAGCGGTCCACAACGCACGCGCGAGTGCGTTTTCGTCGATGCTCGCCGGATCGATTCCCGAGGCTGCGAGCTTGCGCGCGGCCTGCACCAGATCCTGACGCCCGCCATAGGACAGCGCGACGGTCAGGTTCAAGGCGGTGTTGTCTTTGGTCAGCGCCTCGGCGCGTTCGATCAGCTTGACGATGTCGGGCGCGAGCTTGTTGCGCTCGCCGATCACGCGCAGCCGCACATTCTGCTTGTGCAGCTCGGCGATCTCGCTGCGCAGGTAATAGCGCAGCAGCAACATCAGATCTTCGACTTCGGCGGCGGGACGGCGCCAATTCTCGCTCGAGAAACCGAACAGCGTCAGATAGGGAATGCCGCGCTCGCCGACCATTTCGATGGTGCGGCGGACCGTTTCGATGCCTTTGCGATGACCCGCCGTACGCGTCAGGCCGCGCGCCGTCGCCCAACGCCCGTTGCCATCCATGATGATCGCAACATGGACCGGCAGTGCGTCGACGGGTGCGGCAGTGCTCGGCATCAGACCTGCTTGATTTCCTTTTCCTTCGCCGCGAGCGCTTCATCGATCTTCTTGATGTGCGCGTCGGTGATCTTCTGCACTTCTTCGGCCAAGCGCTTGTGCTCGTCCTCGGAAATTTCGCGATCCTTCTCGGCCTTCTTCAAGAGGTCCATGCCGTCGCGGCGCACATTGCGCACGGCGACACGCGCCTCTTCGGAATATTTGCCTGCGACTTTCGCCAACTCGGCGCGCCGTTCCTGGTTCAGTTCAGGAATCGGAACCCGAATCGTCGTGCCGTCGGCCTGGGCGTTGAGACCGAGACCGGCCGCGCTGATGGCTTTCGCGACCGCGGCGACCATGCCCTTGTCCCACACCGAAACCGTGATCAGACGCGGCTCAGGAACGCTCACCGTGCCGACCTGGTTCAATGGCATGGTCTGGCCATAGGCCTCGACCATCACCGGCTCGAGCAGGCCGGCTGAGGCGCGGCCGGTGCGCAGGCCGCCGAATTCCTTCTTCAGCACTTCCAGCGCCGAATCCATGCGCCGGTTGACGTCGGCCAGCTTCGGATGGGTCATGGTTCAGGTCCGTATCAGCGATTTGTGACGATCGTATAGCGGCCCGAGCCGCGGAAGATATTCGCGAAGCCGTTGGGCTCGGTGATCGAGAAGACGAGAATCGGAATATCGCTCTCGCGCGCCAGGCTGATGGCCGAAGCGTCCATCACGCCGAGATCGCGCGCCAGCACATCGAGATACGTGAGTTTCTCGTACCGCGTCGCCGTCCGATCCTTGTGCGGATCGGCGCTGTAGACGCCGTCGACCTTGGTCCCTTTGAGCAGCGCGTCGCAGCCCATCTCGCTGGCGCGCAGCGCGGCGGCCGTGTCGGTGGTGAAATACGGGTTACCGGTGCCGGCGGCGAAAATCACCACCCGCCCCTTTTCCATATGCCGGACCGCACGGCGACGAATGTACGGCTCGCACACCGTCGTCATCGGAATCGCGGACTGAACGCGGGTCGAAACGCCGAGGCGTTCGAGCGCGTTCTGCACCGCGAGCGAATTGATGACGGTGGCCAGCATGCCCATGTAATCGGCGCTGGCGCGTTCCATGCCGTCCGCAGCACCCGAGATGCCGCGACAGATGTTGCCGCCGCCGATCACGAGACAGACCTGAACGCCCATCTCGACGACCGCTTTCACTTCAGCGGCGATACGCTCGACGGTGATCGAATCGAGTCCGTATTCGCGATCCCCCATCAAGGCCTCACCCGAGACCTTGAGGAGGACGCGCTTAAACGAAGGTTCTGCGCCCTCCGGCACCAGCGGCCTCAGTGACCGGCCTGGGCCGCGACCTCGGCGGCGAAGTCCACCTGCTCCTTCTCGATGCCTTCGCCGAGCGCGAAGCGCACGAAACCAGCAAGCACGACCGGTGCACCGATCTCCTTGGTCGCCTTTTCGACGACCGACTTCACCTTCGACTCGCCGTCGACGACGTAGACTTGCTCGAGCAGCACCACTTCTTCGTAGTACTTGCGCAGACGGCCTTCGACCATCTTGGCGATGATGTCTTCGCCCTTGCCCGACGCGCGCGCCTGATCGGCAAGCACTTCACGCTCGCGATCGAGGCTGGTCGGATCGACGTCGCCGACCGAAAGCGCTTCCGGACGCGCAGCCGCGACATGCATCGCGAGCTGACGGCCGAGCGCCTGCAGCTTTTCCGGATCGCCGGCCGATTCCAGCGCCACGAGGACGCCGATCTTGCCGAGGTTCGGCGCGATCGGGTTGTGCACGTAGCTGGCGACGACGCCTTGGCGAACGGCGAGCTTGGCGACGCGGCGGACATTCATGTTCTCGCCGATCGTGGCGATGAGCTGCGTCAGCTCTTCCTGAACCGTCTTGCCGCCGTGCTTGGCGTTCTTCAGCGCTTCGAGATCGCCGTCGACGAGCAGTGCGGTATGACCGACGCTCTTCACGAAGGCCTGGAACTGGTCGTTGCGCGCGACGAAGTCGGTCTCGGCGTTGATCTCGACCACCGCACCCGAGGTGCCGGCGGTCGCGACCGTGACCAGACCTTCGGCCGCGACGCGGCCCGACTTTTTGGCGGCTGCGGCAAGGCCCTTCTTGCGCAGCCAGTCGACGGCAGCTTCGAAGTCGCCGGCCACTTCGCCCAACGCCTTCTTGCAATCCATCATGCCGGCGCCGGTCTTTTCGCGAAGATCCTTCACCAGCGCAGCGGTGATTTCGGCCATGTCTCGTACTCTCAGATCAAAGTTTCGTCAGGCGACCGGCGCGGCCTGGGGCTCCGGCAGCAATTCCACCGGCGCCTTCTCGTTGGCACCGATATCGACGCCCGACGCACGCAGTTCGGCCTGCAGGCCGTCGAGCACCGCCGACGCGACCAAATCGCAATACATTTCGATCGCGCGCAGCGCGTCGTCGTTGCCCGGGATCGGATAGGTCACGCCCGACGGATCAGCGTTCGAGTCGACGACCGCGATGACCGGGATCTTCAAGTTGGTGGCTTCCTGCACCGCGATCGACTCGCGGGTGACGTCGATGATGAAGATCGCGTCGGGCAGACCGCCCATTTCCTTGATGCCGCCGAGTGCGCGCTCGAGCTTGTCCTTCTCGCGCGTCAGCTGCAGCAGCTCTTTCTTGGTCAGGCCGTGCTGCGTCTCAGCCGAGAGCAGCTTCTCGTCGAGTTCGCGCAGGCGACGGATCGAGCCCGAGATCGTCTTCCAATTGGTCAGCATGCCGCCGAGCCAACGGTGATTGACGTAGTACTGACCGCAGCGCTGCGCAGCAGCGGCGATCTTTTCCTGCGCCTGACGCTTGGTGCCGACGAACAGGATGCGGCCGCCATTGGCGGCGACGTCGCGCACGGCCTGCAGCGCCTGGTGCAGCATCGGCACCGACTGTTCGAGATCGATAATGTGGATGCCGTTGCGGACACCGAAGATGAACGGCTTCATCTTGGGGTTCCAACGACGCGTGTGGTGGCCGAAGTGAACACCAGCTTCGAGGAGCTGGCGCATGCTGAAAGCAGGCAGAGCCATCTGCGAAATATCCTTTTTCCGGTTCGTCCGCCGCGGGCGTCGCCTCGAAACCGCCCCGAAGGGTGATCGCAAGACACCGGAGCGCAAACCGAAACTCCCGGCCTGCACAAGCCCGCGTGTGGGGTTGAGTTGAGCGCGGGGATATAGCGGCTTGGGTCCGCTGGCGCAACCGGGACACGTGACGTTACCACTCCCCGGCCTGGGTGGGCTCAGGCCAGGGAATAGACGATGTTCTCAAACGTTCTCCGGCCTGAAAGGAAACCGACCCATGCGTAACCTGCGACCGGCGACTGCGCTGGCGGCGCTTTTGGCGCTGGCCAGCTGCGCCTACCCAACCCCGTACGTCCCCGCCACAACGCCCGGCGGCGAGGGCTATTCCGAGACCCAGATCGAGGCCAATCGATTCCGCGTCAGCTTCAAGGGCAATACCGTCACGCCGCGCGAGACGGTCGAGAACTTCCTGCTCTACCGCGCGGCAGAACTGACGTTGAAGTCCGGCAACGACTATTTCGTGATCGCCAACGCGCAGACCGACCGCGACGTCTCCTATCGTTGGGATGAGCCCGCCTATTACGGACATTTCGGCTGGTGGGGCCCGCGCTGGAGGCACGGGTTCATCGGCGGGGCCGGTTACGGCGGCGGTTACGGTTATAGCCGTCCTATCAATGAGTTCAGCGCCCAGGCTGACATTCTGGTTTACAAAGGCCGCAAGCCCGCGAACAACCCTAACGCGTATGACGCCCGCGAAGTCGTCAACCGGCTCGGGCCCTATGTCCAGGCCGCCTCGACGCCCGACGCTGCCCCGCGCAGCCCCGGCTACTAACGCAGCAGAACCAGCGCGCCGGTACCGATCATCACGGTACCGGCGACGCGATTGACCAGCCGCAGCCGCCGCGGGTCGCCCAGGAACAGCCGGGCTTTCGAGGACATGCGGGCATAGGTCAGGTGCACGGTCCCGACCGTCACCGTCACCACCGCCGCCAGGACCAGCGCGTCCGGCAGGGTCGCGCGCTCGAGATCGAGCAAGGTCGGCATCACGCCGGCGTGGAACAGGATCGCCTTGGGATTGGCGAGCGTGAGGCCGAAGCCGAGCAGGAACTGGCGCGTCAGGCCACGCGCATCGATCGGCGGCGGCACCAGCGACGGCGCCTCGACGGGCGCCCGCCACATCTTGAAGCCGAGCCAGGCGAGGTAGAGCCCGCCGACGATTTTCACCGCCAGGAACACCGGGCCCAGCTGCTGCGCCAGCAGCGACAGGCCGGCCACCACCAGCATCACCCAGCACACGTCGCAAACGACGACGCCGAGCGCCAAGGCGGCCGCCGACGGAAACCCGCGCGCGATGCCGCACGACACGATCGCGGCCACGTTCGGTCCCGGCGAAGCCGCCGCGACGAACAGAGCCAACATGTAAGGAAGAATCGCCGCGAGTTGGATGGTCACAGATCGTGGACGTCGATGATGCCCGGCATGGATTTGATCGCGCCGCGATCCTTTGCGGTGAAGGCGAACGTGCCGGGCAATTGCACGCGCACTTCGCGCTGTCCTTCGATCGGCACGACGACGAAGATCTGGCCGCGCCCCTTCCCGATCGACACGAGCTGCTTCTGCAACGCGTCGACCGGCTCTGGTCCGCGCAGGAATACTTCCAGCCCCGCTGCTGCGGTCGCCGCCGCCTGTTCGAGCGGCTCGATCGACTGGATCGTCAGCCGTACTTCTTCGCCCTGCATCGTCGCGTCGGCGAACAACACCAGCGGTGTTCCGACCACGAGCTTGTCGCGATTGGCCGACAGAACTTCGCTGAACATCACCGCTTCGAACACGCCGGTCGTGTCGGACAGCTGCACGAAGGCGAAACGGTTGCCCTTGGCCGAGGTGCGTTCCTGCTTGCCGACCACGACGCCGGCCATGCGGTAGCGCGTGGCGCCGCCGCGCGCGATACGCGCCGGCAGCTCGCTCCATTTGACCACGCCAAGCCGCGCCAGTGCCTTCTGAAACGAATCCAGCGGATGCGCCGAGAGGCAGAATCCGATCGCTTCGAATTCGTGGCGCAGCCGCTCCATCTGATCCCAGTCGGCGACGTTGGGCAGCGGCGGCGCGGCGAGCGCCGGACCGGCGCCGCCGAACAGCGACACTTGTCCGCTGTCACGCTCCGCGGCGACCGACTGGCCGAAACGCAGCAGCACGTCGGCGACTTCGAACAGGCGGTGACGGTTGCGCTCCAGCGTGTCGAACGCGCCGGCATAGATCAGGCTTTCGAGCTGACGTTTCGACAGTGCCTTGGGATCGACGCGGCGCACCACGTCGAACGGATCCTTGAATTTTTCAGTGCCGCGCGCGTCGACCAGCGCATGCATGGCGGGAACGCCGACGCCTTTGACCGCGGCCAGCGCATAGCGCACGGCCTTGGCGCCTTCATGTTCCTCGACCGCGAAATCGGGCAGCGAACGATTGACGTCGGGCGGCAGCAGCTTGAGCCCCATCCGGTCGAGCTCCTGGCGATAGACGCCGAGCTTGTCGGTGTTGGCCATCGAATAGGTCATCGACGCGGCGAGGAATTCGACCGGGAAATTGGCCTTCACATAGGCGGTCTGGTAGGCGACCAGCGCGTAGGCGGCGGCGTGGCTCTTGTTGAACCCGTAGCCGGCGAATTTGTCGACCAGATCGAAGATCTCGCTCGCCTGTTGCGCGTCGACATTGTTGGTCTTCTTGGCGCCTTCGATGAAGCGCGCGCGCTGCGCGTCCATTTCGCTCTGGATCTTCTTGCCCATCGCGCGGCGCAGCAGGTCGGCGTCCCCGAGCGAATAGCCCGACAGGACCTGCGCGATCTGCATCACCTGTTCCTGGTAGATCATGATGCCGAACGTCTCGGCCAGGATCGGCTCCAGGGTCGGGTGCAGGTAGTCGGGCTTCTCCTCGCCGTTCTTCACCGCGATGTAGCGCGGGATGTTGTCCATCGGGCCGGGACGGTACAGCGCGACGAGCGCGATGATGTCCTCGAACCGGTCGGGCTTCATGCGGCGCAGCACGTCGCGCATGCCCGAACTTTCCAGCTGGAACACGCCCGTCGTCTCGGCCCGCGACAGCAGATGATAAGACTTGGCGTCGTCGAGCGGCAGGTTGGTCAGGTCGAGCCGCGGTCCACCGCCGCGCTCGATCAGCTCGACCGCTTTTTCCAGCACGGTCAACGTGGTGAGGCCGAGGAAGTCGAACTTCACCAGCCCCGCCTGCTCGACCCATTTCATGTTGAACTGGGTGACGAGCATGTCGCTCTTGGGATCTTTGTAGAGCGGCACCAGCTCGTCCAGCGGACGATCGCCGATGACGACACCGGCGGCGTGCGTCGAGGCGTGGCGGTAGAGGCCCTCGAGCTTGAGCGCGAGATCGATCAGCTTGCCGACGCTCTCGTCGGTGTCGCGCATCGCCTGCAACATCGGCTCGCCCGCGATCGCCTGTTCGAGCGTCACCGGACTGGCCGGGTTGTTCGGCACCAGCTTGGTGAGCTTGTCGACCTGGCCGAACGGCATCTGCAGCACACGGCCGACGTCGCGCAGCACTGCGCGCGCCTGCAGCTTGCCGAAGGTGATGATCTGCGCGACGCGGTCCTCGCCATAGCGCCGGCGCACATACTGGATCACCTCGTCGCGGCGATCCTGGCAGAAGTCGATGTCGAAGTCGGGCATCGACACGCGTTCGGGGTTGAGAAACCGCTCGAACAGCAGCCCGAACCGCAGCGGGTCCAGGTCGGTGATGGTGAGTGCCCAGGCCACCACCGAACCGGCACCCGAACCGCGGCCCGGACCGACCGGAATGTTCTGCGACTTCGCCCATTGGATAAAGTCGGCGACGATCAGGAAGTAGCCGGGGAATTTCATCCCCGCGATGACGTTCAGTTCGAAGTCGAGCCGCTCCCAATAGGGGCGTTGCGCCGCCTCGTCCTCGATCTTTGCCGCTTCCAGGCGCAGCGCCAATCCTGCGCGCGCCTTTTCGCGCAGCGCCGCCGCTTCGTCGCCGGCATCGAACACCGGCAGCAGCGGCTTGATCGCCTTCAGCAGGAATGAACAGCGGCGCGCGATGACCAGCGTGTTGTCGACCGCTTCGGGCAGATCGGCAAACAGGGCGCGCATTTCGGCGGCGCTCTTGAAACGATGGTCGGGCGTGACGCGCCGGCGATCTTCTTCGATGACGTAGCGGCCCTCGGCGATGCACAGCAGCGCGTCGTGCGCCTCGTACATGCCGTCGTCGGCGAAGAAACATTCATTGGTCGCCACCAGCGGCAGATCCAGCGCGTAGGCGAGATCGACCAGCCCGGCTTCAGTGCGGCGTTCGTCGTCGATGTCGTGCCGTTGCAGCTCGACATAGCAACGGCCCGGAAATGCCGCCGCGAGCGCTGCGAGTGTTTCGGAAGCCGCTTCGAGCTGCCCCTCCAACAACCGCTTGCCGACCGGACCGTGCGCGCCGCCGGTCAGGCAGATCACGCCATCGGCGTGCTGCGCCAACGTCGTGATCGCAATCTGCGGCTGCTCGCCGGCCCCGGACTCGATCCAGGCCTGGCTCACCAGCTTCATCAGGTTGCGGTAGCCGGCGTGGTTCTGCGCCAGCAGCACGATCGGCTCGGGCAGCGGACGCTGGCCGCCGCGAGGCGCCGGACGCGACAGGCCGATCTGCGTCCCGATGATCGGCTGGACGCCGGCAGCAGCGGCCGCGTCGGCGAATTCGAGCGCGCCGAACATGTTGCCGCTGTCGGTGACCGCGACCGCCGGCATGCTCTGCTTCTTGCAGAGATCGACCAGCTTTTTGATCTTGATGGCGCCTTCCGACAGCGAATACGCGCTGTGGACGCGGAGATGGACGAAATCTGCGTGCGGCATGGCGGCAAGACTCCTATGCCGATTCGACTTTTCCGTCCTGAAGCCGAAGGACGCGGTCCATGCGTCCGGCGAGGTCGTAATTATGGGTTGCGATCAATGCGCCGACGCCGGTCGAGCGCACCAGGTCGGTCAGCATCGCGAAGGCGTCGTCGGCGGTGTGCGGATCGAGATTTCCGGTGGGTTCGTCGGCCAGCAGCAGCGCCGGTTCGTTGGCGAGCGCGCGCACGATCGCGACGCGTTGCTGTTCGCCGCCCGACAGCCGCGCCGGACGGTGCGTCGTGCGAGGGCCCATGCCGACGCGGTCGAGCAGCGACTGCGCCCGTGCCGCGGCCTCGCTTTTCGAACGTCCGTTCAGCATCTGCGGAATGATGACGTTCTCGAGTGCCGAGAATTCCGGCAGCAGGTGATGGAACTGATAGACGAAGCCGATCGTGCGCCGGCGCAACGCGGTGCGCGCCGCATCGTCGAGATCGCCCGCGACTTCGCCGTTGACCAGGACGGTTCCCGAGGTCGGCGCCTCGAGCAGGCCGGCGACATGCAGCAAGGTCGACTTGCCGGCGCCCGACGGACCGACCAGCGCCACCAGCTCGCCCGGGCGAATCGAAAAATTGACGCCGCGCAACACTTCGAGCCGCTCGCCGGCCTGTTCGAAAGTGCGCGTCACGTCACGCAGTTCGAGCCGCGTCTCACTCATAGCGAAGCGCCTCCACCGGATCGAGGCGCGCTGCGCGCCAAGCCGGATAGATGGTGGCGAGGAAGCTCAACCCGATCCCCATCGCGACCACCTGGCCGACCTCGCCCCATTCGATGATCGCGGGCAGTTTCGACAGAAAGTAGATCTCGGGATTGAACACGTTGGTGCCGGTCAGCCGCTCGAGCAGGTGACGAATGCCCTCGATGTTGCGGCAGAACACGACGCCGAGCAGGAAGCCAAGCGCGGTCCCCAGCACGCCGATCGAGGCGCCGGTGAGGAAGAACACGCGCAGGATGGTGCCCTGGGTCGCGCCCATCGTGCGCAGGATCGCAATGTCGCGGCCCTTGTCCTTCACCAGCATGATCATCGACGAGATGATGTTGAAGGCCGCGACCATGATGATCAGCGACAGGATCAGGAACATCACGTGGCGCTCGACATCGATCGCCTGAAAGAAGCTGGCGCGGTTCTGCTGCCAGTCGCGCACGCGAAGCCCCGGACCGACCGCTTCCGAAATCGCCAGACGCTGGCCGGTGATGTCGGCTTCGGGCTTGGCGACGCGCACTTCGAGGGTGGTGACGCCCTGCCCGGTGCCGAACAGCGCCTGGGCGATCTCCATCGGAATGAAGATGAAGCTGCTGTCATACTCGTACATGCCGAGATCGAAAATCGCGGCGACGGTGAAGCTTTTCTGCTTCGGCACCGAACCGAACGGCGTCGAGGACGTGGTCGGGCTGGTGAAAGTGACTTTGTCGCCGGGCTTGAGGCGGAAGGATTCGGCGAGACGGGCGCCGATCGCGATACCGTCATCGTCGCCGTCGAATTTGGCCGCGTCGCCCGCAACGATTCGCTGCGCCATCGGCGAACGCGCGAAATCTTCGCTCTTCAGTCCGCGCACGACACCGCCGCTGGTGACGCCGTTGGCCTGGACCAGCCCCTGCCCTTCGGTCAGCGGCACGACGTCGACGACGCCGGGCACGAGCTTGATCTTCCGGATCAGGTCTTCGTAATCGGTCAGGCCGCGCTGCGAAGCATAGACGTTCACGTGGCCTTCGATGCCGAGCAGGCGGCTCAGCAGCTCGGTGCGGAATCCGTTCATCACCGCCATTACGATGATCAGCGTCGCCACGCCCAGCGCGATGCCGAGCAGGGAGAAGCCCGCAATGACCGAGATGAAACCTTCCTGGCGCCGCGCGCGCAGATAACGTGCCGCGACCATGCGCTCGAACGGATTGAACATGTGCGATCAGCCGCGCGCGATGGTGGCGAGCGCGTCGTCGACCGAGACTTCGTGCCGCTCGCCGGTCGCACGACGCTTCAGCTCGACCACGCCCTTGTCGACGCCTCTGGGACCGACGATCGCCTGCCACGGAAGACCGATCAGATCCATGTCGGCAAACTTGGCGCCGGCGCGTTCGTCGCGATCGTCGTACAGCGTCTCGACACCGCTGCCCTGCAGCTTGGCGTAGAGATCGTTGCACGCCGTATCGGTCTTGGCGTCGCCGCTCTTGAGATTGACCAGGCCGACGCGGAACGGCGCGACCTCGTCCGGCCAGATGATGCCGGCGTCGTCGTGGCTGGCTTCGATGATGCCGGCGGCGAGGCGCGACACGCCGATGCCGTAGCTGCCCATTTCGACATGCACCGGCGTGCCGTCGGGACCGGCAACCTGTGCGCCCATCGAGGCCGAGTATTTGGTGCCGAAATAGAAGATATGCCCGACTTCGATGCCGCGCCTGGTGACGAGCTCGGCCGGCGCCTTGGCTGGATCGTGCAGCTCGTCGGCGGCGGCGTAATAGGAGGTGATGCGATCCATGAAGCCGGCCAGATCGTCATCGGGGCCGACCGCCTTCATGTCGATCTCGAACAGTTTCGGATCGGCATAGAGCTGGCTTTCGCCGGTCTCGGCGAGAATGTGGAATTCATGGCTGAGATCGCCGCCGATCGGACCCGTGTCGGCGCGCACCGGAATCGCCTTGAGGCCGAGGCGCGCGAAGGTCGAGAGATAGGCCGCGAACATCTTCTGGTAGCTGCGTCGCGCGGCGGCTTCGTCGATGTCGAACGAGTAGGTGTCCTTCATCAGAAACTCGCGCCCGCGCATCAGGCCGAAGCGCGGCCGCACCTCGTCCCGGAACTTCCACTGAATGTGATAGAGCAGCTTGGGAAGTTCCTTGTAGGACTTCACCTCGCGCTTGAAGATGTCGGTGATCATCTCCTCGTTGGTGGGCCCGAACAGCATGTCGCGATCGTGCCGATCCTTGATGCGCAGCATCTCGGGACCGTAGGCGTCGTAGCGCCCGCTCTCGCGCCACAGATCGGCCGACTGGATGGTCGGCATCAGCATCTCGATGGCGCCGAAGCGATCCTGCTCGGCACGGACGATGTTCTCGATCTTCTTGAGCACCCGGTAGCCCAGCGGCAGCCAGGCATAGATGCCGGCCGACATCTGCCGGATCATGCCGGCACGCAGCATCAGCCGGTGGCTGACGATCTGGGCGTCGGACGGGGTCTCTTTGAGCGTCGGAAGGAAATATTGGGAGAGGCGCATGGGGCGCCACTTGTAGAGACGTTTCCGTTTTCCGGAAACGCCTCTAGTCGGCTTTCGCTGTACGCCCGCGCTGCCCGCGGACCGGCGCGTATTCGCCTGCGGCGAAACGCTCGGGGACTCAGCGGCCCGGCCGCCAGCCACGGCAGAGTGCGGCGAATTCGTTCTCGAGGTCGTCGGTCAAAGGCTGGCCGTTGAAGGACAGCCGGTCGCCCTCGACCGTGACCACGCCGAGATAGGCCTTGGCCTCGCCGCCGGGCGGCAGCCCGTACTGGTTCGGGTTCGCGGTCGCCTGCGCGCTGGACGCGGCCGTGGTGGTGCTTCCGGCCTGCAGCGACTGCAGCTTCTTGGCGACGTCGACCGCGATGACGATCGCGAAGCTTTTGGGCAGCTGCAGCGGCGGCGAGATGTCGGCGGGCGCCACCGGCTTGCCGTTCACGACGTCGCGGCCGGGTTTGTATTCGACATCGGCGGCCGGAACGTGCCGCGTCGCGACGCGGCAGGCGCTCTGGTCGACGGTCACGGTCTGCTGCGCCATCGCCGGCATCGCCGCGAGCAGCGCCACCACCACGAACTTATGCACGGGCGACATCGTCGATGATGAGTTGCACGCGTTCCTCGCCGTTCCAGCGGTCGATCTGCAAACGTCCCGCGACATGCAGCGGCGCGTCGCGCGCCGCGAGCAAAGTCTGGCCCAGCTTGGACTCGGCGGCGCGGAACGCGATCGCTTTGAGCCGGCCGCCGGCAATGTCCCCCAGCAGGCAGCGTACATGCGCGTTGCCGACCAGTTCGGGGCGGATCGCCTGCGCCGACATGAAGGCGAAGCGCGGCTCGGCATGACCGGCCCCGTACGGGCCGACGCGGTCGAGCAGCTTGACCAGGTCGATGGTGGCGCCGCGCGCCGACAGCGTGGCGTCGATATTCAAGGTCGGCACGCGGGCCGCGTCATTCATGATGCAGCGCGTGGTGAGGAACGCTTGAAGCTCGGCAAGCTTGCCGGCTTCGACGGTGAGCCCCGCCGCCATGCGATGGCCACCACCCGCGCGCAGCAGGCCGGACTGGCGCGCGGCGATGATGGCGCTGCCGAGATCGACGCCCGCAACCGAACGGCCAGATCCTTTGCCGACGCCGCCCGAGAGGCCGATCACGACGGCGGGCCGGCGATAGCGCTCGACCAGGCGCGACGCGACGATGCCGACGACGCCGGGATGCCAGCCCTCGCCCGCCACCATCACCATGTCCTGGTGACGAAGCGGCGCGCGTTCGACGTCGGCGATCGCCGCGTCGAGCACCGCCTGTTCGATCGCACGGCGCTGTTCGTTATGCACGTCGAGCCGCGTCGCGAGTTCAGCGGCTTCGAGCGGATCGTCGCTCGCCAGCAGTCGCGCACCGAGCCCGGCTTCGCCGACGCGACCGCCGGCATTGACGCGCGGGCCGAGCAGGAAACCGCAATGATAGGCGCCGGGCGCCTCCTTGCAGCGCGCCACGTCGGCAAGCGCGGCAAGCCCGACATTGCCGCGCCTTGCCATCACTTTCAGCCCCTGCACGACGAAGGCGCGGTTGAGGCCGGTCAGCGGCACCACGTCGCAAACCGTGCCCAGCGCGACGAGGTCGAGCCATTGCATCGGATTCGGTTCGGGCCGCGACGCATACCAGCCGGCGCTGCGGAGCACGCGATTGACCGCGACGACGGTGACGAAGGTGACGCCGACCGCTGCGAGATGGCCGAGCGATCCGTCCTCGTCCATGCGGTTTGGATTCACCACCGCGTGCGCCACCGGCAATTGCGCTTCGACCTGGTGATGGTCGATGACGACGACGTCGAGCCCCGCTGCCTTCGCGGCGTCGAGCGGATCGTGCGCGGTGACGCCGCAATCGAGCGTGACGACGAGCTTGGCACCCTGCTCCGCCAGCCTGCGCAGCGCCGGAGCGTTGGGGCCATAGCCTTCGTCGATCCGGTCGGGAATGTAGACGATCGGATCCGCGCCGACGGCGCGCAGAAAGCGCGTCAGCAACGCCGCCGACGTGCCGCCATCGACGTCGTAATCGGCGAACAGCGCGATGCGCTCGTTCTGCGTTACCGCCCGCGCGATGCGCGCCGCGGCGGCATCCATGTCCTTGAGGCTCGACGGATCCGGCAGGAAGCGGCGCAGCGTCGGGTCGAGCGTCGCTTCGACCGCGTCGAGACCGATGCCGCGCCCCGCCAGCACGCGTGCGACGAGATCCGGGAGGTCGTGCATCTGCGCGATCGCAAGCGCCAGCCTGCCGTCGACCGGGTTGGCGATCCAGCGGCGATCGGTGGCGGAATTCGCCACCAACGCTGCATCGTCATCGCCCTGGGCAAGCGCGAGGTTGGTCACCGCCGCAGCCTAACAGACGGCACCCGAGTCGGCTCATTGCCTTCCCGGGGCGCCGCGCTCGCGGCGATCAAGTTTTGGCCGAAAGCTTCACCGGATCGGCCTTGCGGCGCCAATTATGGTGCGCTTCGACGTAGCGGACGGTGCCCGATTTCGAGCGCATCACCACCGAGTGCGTCACCGCGCCGCCAGCAAAACGGCGAACGCCGCGCAGCATCGGGCCAGTGGTGACGCCGGTTGCGGCGAACATCACGTCGCCCGACGCCATGTCCTTGAGTCCGTATTTCTTGTTGAGGTCGCTCACGCCCCATTTCTTGGCGCGCGCTCTCTCGTCGTCATTGCGGAACAGCAGACGTCCCTGCATCTGGCCGCCGATGCAGCGCAGCGCCGCCGCCGCCAGCACGCCTTCGGGCGCGCCGCCGGTGCCCATATACACGTCGACGCCGGCGTCGCTCTGCGCCGTCGCGATCACGCCCGACACGTCGCCGTCCGAGATCAGCATGATGCGCGCGCCGGCCTTGCGCACGGCCGCGATCAGCTCCTGGTGGCGCGGACGATCGAGAATGCAGACGACGAGATCCGACACTTCGGCGCCTTTGGCCTTGGCGACGGCCTTGAGATTGTCGGCCGGCTTCCGGTCGAGATCGACCACCCCGTCGGGCAGACCCGGACCGACCGCAATCTTGTCCATGTACACGTCAGGCGCGTTGAGGAAGCCGCCATGTTCGGCCATCGCGATGACGGCGAGCGCGTTCGGTCCGCCCTTCGCAGTGATCGTCGTGCCTTCGAGCGGGTCGAGCGCGATGTCGATCTTGGGACCTTTGCCGGTACCGACCTTCTCGCCGATATACAGCATCGGCGCTTCGTCGCGCTCGCCTTCGCCGATCACGACGGTACCGTCGATCGCCAGGCTGTTGAGCGCGGTGCGCATCGCGTCGACCGCGGCCTGGTCGGCCGCCTTCTCGTCGCCGCGACCCATCAGCCGGGCGGCGGAGAGCGCGGCCGCCTCGGTGACCCGCACGGCCTCCATGGCGAGGTTGCGGTCCATCGTCGTAATCTTCGTCATCTCATTCCCCATGTCCGGTCGATCGGCCATCCGCTCCGGGAGCCGGTCTCGGTCGATTCCTAACCTCCGCTAACTGCGCGCGGAGGCCGTTCGTTGCACCAACCTCTAGCACCTCGATCAAAAGGTGCAATCTGTCACAGCTCGATGCGGATCATCCGCGGCGGCTCGAGCACCGAATCGAGCGCACCGATGCGTTCGAGCGCGCGGCTCAAGGCCGCTTCCTTGCTGGGATGCGTGGTCAGAACCACCGGCACCGCGCCGTCGGGCTGATGGCGCCGCTGGATCATCGCCTCCATCGAGACGCGTTCGTTCCTGAGCTCGGCTGCGATGTCGGCAATCACGCCCGGCTGATCGCGCACCATGAGCCGGATATAGCTGGGGCCGTCATGTTCGGTCATCGACACGGTGCCGTCGCCGGCCTCGGCGCTTTCGACGAAAGCCGGCGACCCGCGCCCGGCGGCGAGATCGACCAGGTCGGCGACCACGGCCGACGCGGTCGGCCCGGCGCCGGCACCGCGGCCCTGCAGCACGACGCGGCCGACATGATCGCCCTCGATCACCACGGCATTGAACACGCCATCGACCTGGGCGATCGCCTCGGAGGCCAGCACCATGGTCGGATGCACGCGCTGTTCGATGCCGCGGTCGGTGCGCACCGCCGTGCCCAGCAGCTTGATGCGATAGCCCAGTTCCTCGGCATATTCGATATCGAGCGGCGAGATATGGCGGATGCCTTCGACATAGACCCGGTCGAAATCGACCGGCGTGCCGAAGGCGATGCCGGCCAGTACAGCGAGCTTATGGGCGGCGTCCCAGCCGTCGATGTCGAGCGTCGGATCCGCCTCGGCATAGCCCAGCTTCTGCGCGTCGGCCAGCACGTCGTCGAACGCCCGACCGGTGTCGCGCATGGTCGACAGGATGTAGTTGCAGGTGCCGTTCAGGATGCCGGAGATCCGGCTGATCCGGTTGCCGACCAGGCCCTCGCGCAGCACCTTGACGACCGGGATGCCGCCGGCGACCGATGCCTCGAACGCGAGGTCGGCGCCACGCTGCCGGGCGAGCCGGCCGAGCCGGCTGCCATGATGGGCGAGCAGCGCCTTGTTCGCGGTCACGACCGATTTGCCGTTGCCGAGCGCGGTTTCGACCAGACGCAGCGCCGGACCTTCGTCGCCGCCGATCAGTTCGACCACCACGTCGACGTTCGGATCCTGGGCCAGGGCCTGCGGATCGTCGTGCCAGGCATAGGGCCTGAGATCGACCCCGCGATCGACGCCCCGCCTGCGGGCCGACACCGCGGTGATCTCGATCCGTCGACCGGCGCGCTGCGTCAGGAGAGCGCCGTTCTCGGTCAGCAGCCTGACGACGCCCGCGCCGACCGTACCGAGACCGGCGATGCCGATGCGAAGGGCGGCACTCTCCACCATCGGCTCAGTACTCGACCAGCACGTCGGCCCGATCGCCGGTGCCCGCCGCCGCCTCGGTCTGGATCTTGGTCCCGTCGATGCCGGCCGCGATCAGCGCCTGCTTGACGGCGGCGGCCCGGGCGAGCGCCGATTGATAGGCGGCCAGTTGCTGACCGGCGGCATCGGCACCCGTGCTGGTCACCGTGGCATGGCCGACGACGCGGACGATCCCATTATGGCCCTGCACCTGCGCCGGCACGGATTTGAGGCTGGCGGCGGCATCGGCCGGCAGCGCGTTCGAGCCGGCGGCGAACTGGATCTGGGCGGCCGAGACGGAATTCTGACGCTTGCCCGGCACCGGCGGCGCGGCGGCCGACTGCACGGCCGGCGCCGGTGTCAGATTGGGCACGGCCGGCGTTGGCTCGGTGCGGCTCGGCGCCGACGGCGGAACCGGAACGCCGCCGACGGAGAGCGAGCTGCTATCCGGCGCCGGGCGGCCCTGAACCAGCGGCTGCACCGGCTGGGGCGGCGGAACCGGCGCCAGGGTCGGCGCCGGCGGCGGCTCCGTCGGCGCCTCGGCCTGCGGCTCCTCGCGCGGGGTCGGGGTCTTCAGGCTGGATTCGCGCGACGCCGCGACCGGGGCGAGACCGCCGCCGACCGACAGATGCCCGCTGCCGCCGGCCGCAACCGGGGCGACGCTGGTGACGCGCGGTGCTTGCGGGATCGGCGGCAGGGGGGCGACGCGCGGCAGAGGCAACTGCCGCGGGGCCACCGCCGGCGTCGGGGCCGGGCGCGGCAGAGTCGGCGACGGCGTCGGCGCCTGCTGCGGAATATTGTTGAGATCGATCGGCGTCAGCTGCTCTTCGGGCACCCGCGCCTGTTGCGCCGGCACCGCCGCCGCATTGCCGGCACGCTGCTGCACGTCGGCGTAATGCGCATTTTCCCGATCGGCGACCAGCCCCTTGACCAGCGCCTCGCGCTCGGCCTGGGTCAGCCCGCGCGTCGGCGTCGACGGCACGCTCGCGAGATTGGGATAGGGCTGCTGCGATCCGGCTTCGAGATTGGCCGTATTGGCCGCGTCCGCGCCGGGATCGTTCTTCGTGTCGCGGAACCAGTTGATCGGATTGGCCGCATCCAGCGTGCTGCAGCCCCCAAGCGCCAACAGAGCGACCGTCGCCACGGCGGACCGCCAAGACTTCATGTTCAACCCGCCAGCCCGCACCTTGCCGTTCCCCATCTTCGCCCCTTCGAGCCTGTCATATCGCAGGGCAGGATCGGCGGAATGATCCGCCATGTCGCCTGCCTGCAGAGTGCCGCCGAGAACCCGCGGCCCCTCGTCTTAGAGGGAGGCCGGTCCGCGATCAAGCGGCCCGAGCATCCGTGGCCGCTTACCCCTACCGCCTGGGGCACATAAGGGCCATCTGTTATGGCATAGTAAGCCGGTTTGGCGTATCGAGACGCGAGAAGGACGGCACCACTCCAGCGCCGTCGAGAAAAGTCGAACCAAGAATGAGCAGGACCGAAGTCCCAAGGTCCCGCGAGGGAGCTTTCATGAACGACGCGCCCAATTCCGAAGTTAAGCTGCCCGATCCGGTCGAGCTTTCCCGCGCGGTGGCCGGCATCGCCGAACGCAGCCAGCGCCTGGTCTCCGAGTTTCTGGCCAAGCAATCCGGCGAGACGCCGTCGTCCGGCATGGGCGATCCGTTCAACATCGCCGGCGCCTTCTTCGAGATGACGGCCAAGCTGATGGTCGACCCGACCCGGTTGATGCAGGCCCAGGTGACGCTGTGGAGCGATTATATGCAGCTGTGGCAGCGCACGACCGAGCGCTTCCTGGGGGCGGCAAAGGGAACCGATCTGCCGTCCGAGCCGGTGATCGAGGCCGCCAAGAACGACAAGCGCTTCAAGGATCCGGCCTGGCAGGACCATGCCGTCTTCGATTTCATCAAGCAGTCCTATCTCTTGTCCGCGCGCTTCATGCAGAACACCGTGCGCAACGTCGAAGGGCTGGATGACAAGACCGCCAAGAAGGTCGATTTCTATACGCGCCAGTTCGTCGATGCGATGGCGCCTTCCAATTTCGTGCTGACCAATCCGGAGGTGCTGCGCACCACGGTCGAGAGCCGCGGCGAAAACCTGGTCAAAGGGCTCGAGCACATGCTCGACGACCTGGAGCGCGGCAAGGGCCAGCTTTCGATCAAGATGACCGATACCGACGCGTTCAAGCTGGGCGAGAACATCGCGACCACGCCGGGCAAGGTCGTGTTTCAGAACGATCTGATGCAGCTGATCCAATACGCGCCCTCGACCGGGAAGGTACGCAAGCGGCCGCTGCTGATCATCCCGCCCTGGATCAACAAGTTCTACATCCTGGATCTGAAGCCCAAGAACTCGTTTATCCGCTGGGCCGTCGCCCAGGGCCATACCGTGTTCGTGGTGTCCTGGGTCAATCCGGGCGGGCGGCTCGCCGAAAAGAGCTTCGAGGACTATATGGACGAGGGGCCGTTCGCGGCCCTGGGCGCCATCGAGGCCGCGACCGGGGAAACCCAAGTCAACGTCATCGGCTATTGCATCGGCGGGACACTGCTCGCGACCATGCTCGCCTATATGGCCAAGAAGGGCGATCGCCGCTTCGTCAGCGCCACCTTCTTCACCACCATGGTCGATTTCGCCGAGGCCGGCGAACTGAGCGTCTTCATCGACGAAGAACAGATCCAGGTGATCGAAGACCGCATGCGCGAGAAGGGCTATCTGGAGGGCGGCAACATGGCCGGCACCTTCAACATGCTGCGCGCCAACGACCTGATCTGGTCGTTCGTGGTCAACAACTACCTGTTGGGCAAGGAACCGTTCCCGTTCGATCTGCTGTTCTGGAACTCGGACGCGACGCGCATGCCCTACGCCATGCACAGCTTCTATCTGCGCAACATGTATCAGGAGAACCGGTTGGTTCGCCCGGGCGGCATCACCATCCATGGCGAGCCGATCGACCTGACGCAGATCCAGACGCCGATCTTCATCCTGGCGACCAAGGAGGACCATATCGCGCCGTGGAAATCCTCCTATGCCGCGACCCAGCTCTATCGCGGGCCGGTGAAATTCTGCCTGGCCGGCTCCGGCCATGTCGCCGGCGTGGTCAATCCGCCGGACGCCCAGAAATATCATTATTGGACCGGCACAAAGCTGCCCAAGCAGCCCGACGCCTGGTTCGAGGCCGCGACCCAGCACCCGGGGTCCTGGTGGACGGAATGGGACAAGTGGGCCCAGAAATTCGACGGCGGCCTGGTGGCGGCGCGCCAGCCCGGCGACGGCAAGCTGAAGCCGATCGAGGATGCGCCCGGTGCCTATGTGAAGCAGCGGGTGGGTTAGAGCATGTTTCGATTACCCGTAATCGAAACATGCTCAGACGTTATTGATCTGCCGCGAATTCCTATCGTTCGGATCAAGCGATCCGAATGGTTGGGATCAATTGATCCCAACTGGAAAGCGCGCTAGGGATGGAGATCCGTCCTGCCGCGGCCGCCGACGCGGTCGCGATCTGGCACATCCTGGAACCGATGATCCGCGCCGGCGAGACCTATACCCTGCCCCGGGACTTGGACCGGGAAGCGGCGCTGGCCTATTGGTCGGCGCCGGGGCACGCGGTGTTCGTGGCGGCGGACGGCGACCGGCTGCTCGGCACCTATTTCCTGCAGGCGAACCAGCAGGGCGGCGGCGCCCATGTCGCCAATTGCGGCTTTGTCACCGCGGCCGACGCCGCCGGCCGCGGCGTCGCCGCCGCTATGTGCACCCATTCGCTCGACCAGGCGCGGGCACGCGGTTTTCGCGCCATGCAGTTCAATTTCGTCGTCAGCACCAACGAACGCGCGGTCAAACTGTGGCAGCGCCTGGGCTTCGACATCGTCGGCCGGCTGCCGCAGGCGTTCGAGCATCCGAGCCTCGGGGCCGTCGATGCGCTGGTGATGTATCGG
>JAQGIE010000005.1 GCA_028291365.1 Rhodospirillales bacterium | reverse complement strand
GTCGTCGGGCGGCAGGCCGGTATAGGTCCAGACGGCGGCGACCACCGGAATGTTGATGTTCGGGAAGATGTCGGTCGGCGTGCGGAGCGCCGAGACGATGCCGAAGATCAGGATCAGCACCGACATGACGACGAATGTGTACGGGCGCCGAAGCGCAATTCCCACGATTCCCACGGTCGACTCCCGGGCGGTCAGAACACCCGGAAGCTCGTCTTCGCCGACGTATGAGACCAATGCATTGTCTTCACGGCGACATGTCGCCCGAACATTCTTGCCGAAAAACCGCGCCGTAACGCGGGGTTACAGCGTCCGGGCGACTCTCAGGACGAGCGCCCGCAGCCATTTATGGGCCGGCAGGCCGTCGAGCTTGCGATGCCACAGCATGGCGGTCATCAGGTTCGGGGTCGCGAAGGGCAGCGAAAGGACCTGCAGCGCCGAGTCGCGGGCGAACTCGCGCGCGGCACGTTCGCTCAGCACCGCCACCATGTCGGATTGCAGCAGCGCCGAGGCGGTCGCGAGCAGCGGTGCGTGCAAGGCGATGCGGCGCGTCAGCCCGTGTTTGCCAAGTTCGGCCTCGACGAAATCGGTGCCTTCGCCGGTCGACGAAATCACCAGATGCGGCAGTTCGGCGAGCGCTTCGACGCTCAACATGCCGTCGCTGCCCGCGGTCGGATGGCCGTAGCGAACCACTGCGACGAAACGGTCTTCGAGCAGCCGCAGATCGGCGAAACGTTCGGCCGGTGCGGCGAGCGCGCCGAGCGCGAGATCGAGCTGGCCGCGATCCAGCCGGTCGGCCAGATCGAGCGTGCCGCTCGGCCGCAGGTCGAGCGCGATGCCCGGCGCTTCCGCCGCGGCGGCCGCAGCCAGCGGCGCGGCCATCACCAGCGCCGCGTAATTGTTCACCGCGATGGCGAAGCTGCGTTGCGCCTCGGCGGGGACGAACGTGTCGGCATCTTCAAGCGTCAGCCGCAGGCCCTGCAGCGCTTCATGGATCGGTGCGCCGAGCTGTTCGGCGCGAGGCGTCGGCTCCATGCCGTCGGGCGTGCGCACGAACAGCTCGTCCTTGAGCGCGTGGCGCAGCCGGCCGAGCGCGTGGCTGATCGCGGGTTGCGACATGCCCAGCCGCACGCCGGCACGGGTGACGCTGCGGTCCTGCATCACCGCATCGAAGATGACGAGGAGGTTCAGATCCAGCGCGCGCCAGTTCACGTCCGTCTCCCCGGGGCGCCGGCAGCGGCCCCATCTCCTTCCGCCGCCGACAGCGGCGCGGCGACTATGCCGAAGGCGACATGCCGCGGTGAAGGGAATGCATTCGTCGTATCCGATCGCGCCGTCTAGTTGCAATGGCAAGGCCGGCCACCGGCGCTCGGTCCTGAGCGGGAGTATGGGATGTCACTATTCGACCGGGACCCGGCGCCGGGCGCCATGGTGCACACGCAGGCGCCGCCGGAAGCCCTGGTCGTCGCGCTGCACGATTACGGCGACCACGGCGCCGAGGTGCGCCCGGTGATCGAATCCTGGATGAAACACGTGCCTCGCACGTACTTCATCGCGCCCGACGCGCCCGTATCCCTGTCCGACCACTCGGACAGGCGCGCCTGGTATGGCCAGGCCGATGCCGATGCGGCGCCGCCGGACGGCGCGCTCGACCTCGCGGCGGCGGCGCTGGAACACATGCTGCTGGCCCGGCTGCGCCGGATCAACCTCTCGCCTGGCCGCCTGGTGCTGGCCGGTTTCGGACAGGGCGCGGTGGTCGCGCTGCACCTGGCGCTGGTGCGGGCGCAGCTCGATTGCGCCGGCATTCTCGCCTGCAGCGCGACGCCGCTGCCCAGCATCGACGTGCCGCCGCGCGCGCGCGGCGTGAAAGTACGCCTGATCCGTGCGCGGCAGGTCGGCATGCCGCCGGAGCACTCGCTCGGCGGCATGATCCGGGAACTGATGGCGCAGGGCGTCGACGCCCGCGGCAGCCTGTTGGAAAGCGGTGCGCCGCACGAAGCCATACGGCTCGGCGCGTCCTATCTCAGCGAACTCGTCGCTGCCGCGCACCGCGCGCCGTTGGGGTGAATCACACCGCGGCGATGACCGCGATCTCGACCTTGTAAGCGGGCGTCGCCAGCCTGGCTTCGACGGTGGCGCGCGCCGGCGTGTTGCCTTGCGCGACCCACTTGTCCCACACGGCGTTCATCTCGCCGAACGTGGCGATGTCGCTGAGCCAGATATTTGCGCTCAGGACGCGCGTCTTGTCGGTACCGGCCTGGGCCAGAAACGCATCGATCTTGGCAAGAATCTGCTGCGTCTGACCGGCGACGTCGGCGTTGGTGTCATCCGCGACCTGTCCTGCGAGATAGGCGGTTCCATTGTGAACCACGGCCATGCTCATGCGCGGGCCGGCCGCGATACGGCGAATTTCCATGTCCTGCTCCTGAATGTAGGGCGCGCATCCTACGGAATTCGCGCCGCGGAACAACGAGGTTCGCGCTGGATGGCACGCTCGCCGCGCGGCGCATCCGTTCTCAGGCCGTGCGTCGCGCGCCGGCGACGTGCTGCTCGCGCGGCGGCAATGCGCTGATCGCCTGCAACTTGATCTGGGCCAGCGTGCCGACACCGGGTTCGCTGGTCAGGGCCAGCGTGCCGCCCAGTCGCTCGATCATCGCGCGGGCCAGCGGCAGGCCCAGACCGGTTCCCTGATGCTGGCGCGCGTGATCGGTGCGCGCCTGGCGGAACGGTTGCATCACGTCGTGCAATTCGTCGGCGCTCATGCCGATGCCGGTGTCCTGGATCGCCAGTGCGAGCGTGCCCGGCACGCTGCCGGCCACGGTCAGCGTCACGCGACCGCCGGCATGGGTGAACTTGATCGCGTTCGACAGCAGGTTCAGCAGCGCCTGGTGCAGCAGGCGGCGATTGCCGAGGAACGGATGCAGATGCGCGGCCTCGGCGATCTCGAGCCTGACGTCGGCGCTGGTCGCCAGGGGTCGCAACATGCGCTGCAGCGCGTCGAGCACGTGCGCCAGCTCGACCTCTTCTTCCTCGTAGGCGAACTCGCCCGCCTCGACCTTCGCCAGGTCGAGAATGTCGTTGATGATGCGCAGCAGCTGTCCGGCACCGTTGCGGATGTCTTCGACATATTCGCGATAGATCGGTTCGAGCGGTCCGGCATGCTGTCCCGCAAGCAGGTCCGAGAAACCGATGATGACGTTGAGCGGCGTGCGCAGCTCGTGGCTCATGGTGGCGACGAACGAGCTTTTGGCGCGGTTGGCGGTCTCGGCCTCGTCGCGCGCGTGCTGCAATTCGGCGGCGAGCTTGCGGGCCTCGCGCGTGGCCTGCGCGGCGCTGCGGATGACCTGCTGCGCATGCGCGATGATCGGCGTCGCCACCAGCAGGGTGCCCAGCGCCGTGACCAGCGAGATGCCGTCGGGCAGGGGCCCCATGGCGAGCGTCCACAGCACGTGCACGATCGCTTCCGCCGCCACGATCGCGAACGCGACCAGCAGCGCGGTCGAGACCGCGACGTGACGCCGGCCGAGCCACCGGTCGACGACCTTGGGCAGGAGGCGGTGAGACCCGAGATTTGGCACGGTGGACACTGGCGGCTTGTCGCAAGGTCCCGCGGCGCCATCAAGGTGCCGCGTGGGGCAGGTCGGTGGTTTCGCGGCCGGGCCCCAACCGCTTCGCGGTTGCAGCCCCCAGCCGCTTCGCGGCTGCAGCCCCCAGCCGCTTCGCGGCTGCAGCATTGACGCGACCGGCCGGGCAACTAGCTTTCGGCTCGTTCCACCCCGAAAAGAAAGAGCCAGCGATGGGCCTCAAGATCGATCCATTCGAGATGCCGGCGCCCGACCGCGACGAGGCACCCGGTACCGGTGATCGCCACATCGTGCTGGGCGGCGGCTGCTTCTGGTGCACCGAGGCGGTGTATCTGCAACTCGACGGCGTCAAGTCGGTGCGCCCGGGCTATGCCGGCGGCACCAAGGCGACGGCGGACTACAAGACGGTCTGCACCGGCAACACCGATCACGCCGAAGTGATCGAGATCGTCTATGACCGCGCGCGGATCGGGCTCGGCACGATCCTGCAGACCTTCTTCTCGATCGCGCACGATCCGACGCAGAAGGACCGGCAGGGCAACGATATCGGCCGCCAATATCGCTCGGTCGTGTTTTATGCCGACGAAGAACAGCGCGACGTGACGCGCGCCTACATCCGGCAGATCGGCCAGCTGTTCGACAGCGCGATCGTCACCGAGATCGCGCCGCTGGTCGAATTCTTCGAGGCCGAGGCGTACCACCATAACTACGCCGCGCTGAATCCAGAGCAGCCTTACATTCGTGCCGCGGCGGCACCCAAAGTGGCGAAGCTGAAAAAGTCACGACCCGATTTGCTCAAAGGCGCCAAGGCGAACGTGATCTGACGCGCGCGAAGCAACATCCTCAACCGTCATCCCCGCGTACGCGGGGATCCAGGAGTATCCGCAATGGAATTGTCAGATTTCCAGCGCGTCGACTCCTGGATCCCTGCGTTCGCAGGGATGACGAAGAGGGATGAGCGCGAAGCAGGAATTAGAAGCGCTTCAACCTGAACCGATCGGCGTCTAGCGCACCCGCAGCTCGGCGAGGATCTCGTCGCGATGTTCGTCGAGCGATGGCGGGCGGCGGCGCACGCCGAACTGCGTGTCGCCGAACGCGATCGGCGACACGACGGTGCGGGTGCGCGCGCCGCTCGGCAGGTCGAGCGCCTGCACCAGGCCGGTCGCGGCGACCTGCGGATCCGCAAGCGCCGTCGCGTAGTCGTTGATCGGACCGCACGGAATGCCGCGCGCGGCGCATTGCTCGATCCAGTGTGCGATCGGGCGCGTCGTGAACACGGTTTCGAGCAGCACCTTGAGCGCCGCCTGGTTGGTGCAGCGCGCCGTCGTGTCGACGAAGCGCGGATCGTCGGGCAGCGCCGGCAGGGCGACCATCTCGCACACCGAGCGCCACAATTTCTCGTTTCCCGCCGCCAGCACGAAATAGCCGTCCTCGGCGCGAAACGCCTGGTACGGCGCGTTGCGCGGGTGGGCCGAGCCGAGCTTGCGCGGATTGATGCCGGTGCCGAAATACTCGCTCGTCTGCAGCGCCGCGATCGCCAGCGTCGTGCCCAGCATCGGAATGTCGAGATGCGCGCCGCGTCCGGTCGCTTCGGCCTGGCGCAACGCCGTCACGATGGCGAAGGCGGCGTACAGGCCGGCGCTGAAATCGCTGACCGGCACGCCGCATTTGACCGGCTCGGAACCGGGTTCGCCGGTCACGCTCATGATGCCGCCGACCGCCTGGATGACGACGTCGAAACCGCCTTGCGCGGCGCGCGGACCGCGCTGCCCGTAGGCCGAGATCGAGGCGAAGACGAGCGACGGCTTGGCCGCGGCGAGTTCGTCATAGCCGAGACCGTTCCGCGCCATCGCACCGGGCCGGTAATTTTCCAGCACCACGTCCGACGACAGGCACAGGCGCCGCGCCACGTCGCGCTGCGCGGGATCTTTGAGGTCGAGCGCGATCGACCGTTTGTTGCGGTTGAGCGAGGCGAAATTCTCGCTGTCGCCGCCGGTCAGCGGCGGCCACTGCCGCAACGCGTCGCCGCCGTCGCTCTTCTCGACCTTGATGACGTCGGCGCCGAAATCGGCGAGCAGCATGCCGCAGAACGGTCCCGACGCGACCTCGCAGAACTCGATCACGCGGACGCCTTCAAGCGGGAGCGTTGCGGCGTTCGTCATTCTTGATCTCGCTCTCTAGGCGTCGTCCCTGCGGAAGCAGGGACCCAGGTGTTTGTGCTTGGAAACCCGGCAATCCCGGTGCGGCACCTCCTGGATCCCCGCTTCCGCGGGGATGACGAGGTAAAAGCCGGCATGACGATGTGAGGTGGCGGTGTTCAATCCAGCCAGATATTCGGCAGTGGCCGCGCTGTGTAGCCGCTGACGAAGGATTTCTGCGTTCCGTCGGGCAGATAGACGTGCCGGTTCACGCGGCCGATATTGGCGCCGTAGACATGGATCGACACCGACGGCGCGTCCGCGCGCGCATTGGCGACGTCGTGCAGGTCGCCGACGGTCGGTGACACCGCGTCGACCGAGCCGGCGGCGAGAATGTGGGTCTCGCCGCGCTTCAGCGCGCCCGAGCCGTCGCGTTCCCATCCGGTGCAGGCCTCGGCGCCGCGCAGCACGCCGACCAGGCCCCACACTGTGTGGTCGTGCACCGGCGTCGTCTGGCCCGGGCCCCAGACGAAGCTGACCACCGAGAAACGCTCGAGCGGGTCGCACCACAGCAGATACTGGCGGTAGCGCTCGGGATCGGGCTCGGCATAGAGGTCGGGCAGCCAGCCATCCTCGGCCACCAGCGCGCCCAGCAACTCGCGGCCTTGGCGCAGCAGGCGGGCTTCGTCGGTGGTCGAGCCGACCAGCCGGGTGAAACCGGCGACGGCGTGGCGGAGCGGTTCGAGGCCCATGGCGACAGTGTCGCGTCGGATCGGCCCGCCGTGAAGGGGGCGGTGAATGGCGCTGAATCGGGTGTTGAATCGTGGTCCGGATTCCGGACTGCGCCAGCCGGGCCGGCCGCGCTAGGCTCGCTTCATGGCAGGGTATGGTCAGTTCTGTTCGGTTGCGCGCGCGCATGAGGTGTTGGGCGGGCGCTGGACCTTGCTCGTGGTGCGCGAGCTGCTGTGCGGCAGCCGGCGCTTCAACGACATACGGCGCGGCATTCCGCGCATCTCGCGCACCGTGCTGTCCGAGCGGCTGCAGGAACTGGTGCAGGTCGGCGCGGTGACGCGCAGCGACGGCGCGCATGGTCCCGAATACGCGCTCAGCGCGTCGGGCGAGGAACTGGCGCAGCTGGTGGCCGCGCTCGGCACCTGGGGCCAGCGCTGGCTGGCGCGGCGGCCCGCCGCCGAAGATCTCGATCTCGAGCCCGTGCTCATCGACATGCAGCGGCGGGTACGGTTCGACCGTCTGCCCAAGGACCCGATCGTCGCGCGCTTCGAAATCCGCCGGCACGAGCCGCGTTTCCTGCTGCTCAAACAAGGCGAGGCGTCGCTGTGCTCGCACAATCCCGGCTTTCCCGAGCCGATCTGCGTGCGCGGCCCGCTCGCCGCGCTGGTGGCGTGGTGGCGCGGCGACGTCGCGTTCGCCGAAGCACGGCGCATCGGCCTGTCGGTCGAGGGCGCGCGCACGCTGGCGCGCCAGTTTCCCGATTGGTTCGAGCGCTATCTTTTCGCGCATGTCGAACCGGCCCGCTGAACGGTCCGGAATTCGTACCCCAGCCGGTCGCCCCTCGGGTGCATAAGCCCGCTCCGACACTTGGTTGGAGAGGTCTCATGGCGAACATCCTGCAGCGCATCGGCAACACATCGGTGCTGGCGCTGCGCAACATCGTGCCCGCGAGCGGCGCGCGGATCCTGCTCAAGCTCGAAAGCGAGAATCCGACCGGCAGCATGAAAGACCGCATGGCGCTGGCGATGATCGCAGCGGCCGAGCGCGACGGGCGTCTCGCCGCCGGCGGTTCGGTGGTCGAATATACCGGCGGCAGCACCGGCGTCTCGCTGGCGCTGGTCTGCGCGGTGAAGGGATACAGGCTCCACATCGTCACCTCCGACGCGTTCGCGCCGGAAAAGCTCGATCACATGCGGATCCTGGGCGCGGAGCTGCAGGTGCTGCGCAGCACCGGCGGGCGCATGACCGAGCAACTGACGCGCGACATGATCGAGGCGGCGCGTGTCGTCGCCGCCGACGAGCGCGCCTTGTGGACCGATCAGCTCAACAATATCGACCAGCTGGCGGCCTATCACGCCATGGCGGCGGAGATCTGGACGCAGACCGACGGGCGCGTCGACGGCTTCGTGCAGAGCGTCGGCACCGCCGCTGCGCTGCGCGGAAACGCCGAGCAATTGCGCCGGCACAACGCGCAGATCCGCATCGTCGCAGTCGAGCCGGCGGAATCGCCGGTCCTGTCGGGCGGCAAGAGCGGCGCGCACAAGATCGACGGCGTCGGTGCCGGCTTCGTCGTGCCGCTCTGGCACGATCGCATCGCCGACCGGATCGAACGCGTGTCGACCAGCGACGCGATCGAAATGGCCAGGCGGCTGGCGCGGGAAGAAGGGATCTTCGCGGGCAGCTCGACCGGCGCCAACGTCATCGCCGCTTTGCGGCTGGCCGAGCGGATGGGCCCGGGTGCGACGGTCGTCACGGTGATGTGCGACACCGGCATGAAATATCTCAGGACGTTCGGTTCCTAGCGCGTTTTGCCGCGAAAGCCGCCATCGGGACGCATCCCTGATCGCCCAGGGGGGACAAGGCCGTACCCGGCCGCTAGGTTGACCGGCAGATTCGTGAGGAGAGAGGGATGACCCAAGGGCTCGCCACCTTCATTCGCGGCCTGCCCAAGGCCGAGCTGCACCTGCATATCGAGGGCAGTCTCGAGCCCGAGCAGATGTTCGAGTTCGCGCGCCGCAACCGGGTCGAGCTGCCCTACAAGTCGGTCGAGGAAATTCGCGCCGCCTATCAATTCTCGCGGCTGCAGGACTTCCTCGACATCTACTATGCCGGCGCCCAGGTGCTGCTGACGCAGGCGGATTTCCGCGACCTCGCGCTCGCCTATTTCCGCCGCGCCCATGCCGACGGCGTGGTTCATGCCGAGATCTTCTTCGACCCGCAGACCCACACCGATCGCGGCGTTGCCTTCGCCACCGTCGCCGACGGGTTGCTCGCCGGCATGGCGCAGGCCGAGCGCGAATTCGGCCTGACCTCGAAACTGATCCTGTGCTTCCTGCGCCATCTCGACGAGGACGCGGCCTTCGCCACGCTGAACGCGGCCGAGCCCTGGCTCGACCGGATCGAAGCGGTGGGCCTGGACTCGTCCGAACTCGGCCATCCGCCGTCGAAATTCGCGCGCGTCTTCGCCGCCGCCGCGGCGCGCGGCCTGAAACGCGTCGCCCATGCCGGCGAGGAGGGGCCGCCCGCCTATGTGCACGAGGCGCTGGATCTGCTGCAGGTCGATCGCATCGATCACGGCAACCGCGCGCTCGAAGATCCGGCGCTGGTTGCGCGCCTGGTCGAAACCAGCATGACGCTGACCGTGTGTCCGCTGTCGAACCACAAGCTCTGCGTCACGCCCGACCTGCGCGCGCATCCGCTGAAGCGCATGCTCGAGCTCGGCCTGCGCGCCACGGTGAACTCGGACGATCCGGCTTATTTCGGCGGCTATGTCGGCGCCAACTACACCGCGCTGATCGACACGATCGGCCTGACGCGCGACGACGCGGTGACCTTGGCGCGCAACAGCTTCACCGGCTCGTTCCTGCCCCAGCGCGAGATCGACGCGCATCTCGCGGCGATCGATGATTACGTCGCTCGGGCGTGATTCGTAGCGCCGTCATGGCCGGGCTTGTCCCGGCCATCCACGCGACGCCGCCCTCGACGGACGGCGCGCGCCGGATGACGAACGCCCAATCGCGTGGATGCCCGGGACGAGCCCGGGCATGACGAGCGTGGGTGTGTCGCGACGGCGATTTCTTCAGGGCGCAACCGCGCTCGCGTCATTTCCCGCGCATGCCGCGCTGCCGCCGTCCTTGCGCGAGCGGATCGACGCCGAAGTGCGCTTCGCCATGGCGCGCGACGAGGTGCCGGGTTGCTGGCTGTCGCTCATCACCGGCGGCAAGCTGCAATACGTGCAGGCCTACGGCCTCGCCAGCATCGCGCGCAACATCCCGGCGCGCAAAGAGGATGCGATTCCGATCGGGTCGATCAGCAAGATGTTCATCGCCACCGCGATGTTGCGGCTGGCCGAACGGGGCATCGTCGCGCTCGAAGATCCGGTGTCGCGGCATTTGCCTGCCTTGCCGCATGGCGACGAGATCACCGTGCGCCAGTTGCTCACCCATACGTCGGGCCTGGCCGATCACTGGCCCTCGCACAACAACCTGCGGCCCGAGATGCTGGCCGATCGCGACCCGCAGGCGATCCTCGACGAATGGGCGGCAAAGCCGCTGACGGTCGAGCCCGGTACCAAGTTCGAGTACAGCAGCACCGGCTTCGTCGCCGCCGGCCGCATCATCGAGGTGCATATGGGCTGCACGCTGTTCGAAGCGTTGCGGCGCCTGGTCTTCGCGCCGCTGCACATGACGAGCGTGCTCGACGCCAACCTGCCGCCGTCGCAACGGCCGTTGCTGCCCGAAGGCTATACCGGCCGGCCCGGCGGCGGTCTCGGCACGCCGCCGATGGAAGGGGCGGGGTGGAAATTCGCCAGCGGCCATCTCGCGATGAGCGTCGGCGATCTGGCGAAGTTCAATCTCAGCCTGCTTCATCGCACGCTGCTGCAGCCGGCCTCGTACGAGGACATGTTCCGGCGTCAGCGCTACAAGAACGGCAAGGAATTCTGGTACGGGCTCGGCATCCAGTCGCCCGAGCCGGCGGGCTACAAGGCGCTCGAACATGTCGGCGGCGCGTCGGGCTTCGTCGGCCTCGACCGGCTCTACCCGGCCGAACAGGTGGCGATCGCGGTGATGGTCAATGCCGACCAGGTCACGACCGAACTGAACCTCGTCGACGTGATCGCGAAACTGGTCCTGCCGCCGCTGCGGTGATGCCGGTGGTGTTCACGTCGGACGGGAAAGCTCGACGCGACGACATAAAAACCACCGTCGTCCCTGCGAAAGCAGGGACCCAGAGCCTGCCCCGCACTTGATGCGGGGAACATCCGCGAAGGAACTGCATCAATTCCACGCTCCACCACCTGGATCCCCGCGTGCGCGGGGATGACGATGGAGAAGGGGGATGACGGCGGGGACGACGGCCTACTCGATGATGTCGTCGGGCGCGTAATTCTCGTTGGCGGGGCGGTCGATCCGGTCGGCGGTGCCCGAGATGCGCACGGCCAGGGCCATGATCGTCTCGACATTCGCCAGCACCTCTTCCTGCGGCAGGCGCAGCAGGTCGGCCAGCTCGACGAGGTCGGACGAGAGCTGTGCCACCGGGCCGCCGAAGCCGCCCAGCCCGTCGAGCAGGTCGAGCGCGACGGTGAGTGATTCCGACGCGGCCTTGCCGAAGGCACGGCTCGCGAGCAGCGCCTGGAAATGGTCCGAATCGATGATTTCGGCGCTTGGCCTGGTCTCGGTCATGCGCCGAGTATAGCGGCGGCGGCCGGCCCACGCGACCGGCAGAAAACGCCGGGCGAGCGTGCAATCACTGCCGATCGATCGCGCCGCCGCGCCGGGGATTGCGGGGCCTGGTATCTCGGGGCTTCCCAACGGCACGGCTTGTCCGTACACGAGCGAACCGCGCGCGGATACCGGCCCACCGCACGCGTGTTCACGCACGGATCATCATGCCCGCACCGACCAAGCAATCGACCCGCACCGCCAAGCGACCCGCCGCCAAGAAGGCCGCCCCGAAGGCTGCCAACAAGAAGCCGGCCAAGAAGAGCCTGGCGTTCGAAACGCGTCGCTCCGAGATTCAGGGCACCGGCGCCTTCGCCATCAAACCGATCCGCGCCGGGCAGCGCATCGTCGAATATGTCGGCGAGCAGATCTCGAGCGACGAAGCCGACCGCCGCTACGACGAATCCAAAATGAAGCGGCACCACACGTTCCTCTTCACGGTCGAAGAGGACCTGGTGGTCGATGGCGGTTCGAACGGCAACGAGGCGATTTACATCAACCACTCGTGCGACCCGAACTGCGAAGCGGTGATCGACGAGAAGAACCGCATCTGGATCTATGCGCTGCGCCCGATCAAAGTCGGTGAAGAGCTCGCCTACGACTATCAGTTCGAACGCACCGGCAGCGCGCGCCTCGATGCGCAGCTCGAGCGATTCTATGCCTGCCGTTGCGGCTCGGAACGCTGCCGCGGCTCGCTGCTGAAGAAAAAGAAGATCCGCCGCCGCGACGCAGTCGCAAAGAAATAAGCGCGACGCCGTCGCGAAAAAATAGACCCGACGCCGTCGCGAAGACCGTGACGTGGTGAGATAGGCTCGCGCAAGCGAGCTCGTGTTTACGTCGCGCAATCTTTCTAAACTGGATCGTCAGCCGAAGCGTGCATAGCTTGGCCGCGCGCACGAGCGGGAGGGCAGGCGTGACGATCCTTGGTACCGACGACCGCATCCAGCTTGCCAATACGGTGACGTCGCCGTTCAAGGCGGTCGTCTCGATCACCAGCGTTTTTCCCGATGGCACCGTCGCCGGCGCGAGCGGTGCCATGGTCGGCCGCAACACGGTGCTGACGGCAGGGCACGTCGTGTACGACGCCGCTCACGGCGGCTATGCGACCTCGGTGGTGGTGACCGCGGCCGCGAATGGCAACGACGTCACGCCCTACGGCGTTGCGCTCGGCAGCAGCTGGGTCGCCGACAGCAGCTGGATCGCGGCGCGCGGCACCGACTTCAGCCACGATACCGCGGTCATCTCGCTCGACCGCGCCATCGGCGACTATACCGGCTGGTACAGCTACGCGTCGGGCGGTACCGCGAGTGCCTATACCGGGGCCGCGATCACCAGTGCGGGCTATCCCGGCGACAAGACCAACGGGACGATGTGGACCGAGAGCGCAACGGTCGACTCGTCGAACGCGACCGGGCTCGAATTCACCAGCAGTTTCGACGTCTATCCGGGCCAGTCGGGCAGCCCGGTCTTCGCCGGTTCGACCATCATCGGCGTGGTCTCGAACGCGAGCAGCACCACCAACGAAGCGATCCGCATCTCCACCAGCTTCGCTTCGGTCGTCGCGCAGCAGATCGCCGCCAACCCGCCGCCGGCGCAATGGCCGACCAGCAGCGCCGACGCCGGCAACACGATCGCCACCGCGTCGGTGTTCTCGTTGCCGGTCGGCACCAGCGGGACAGTAGGCAACAACACCGACAGCGCCGGCGACTGGTTCAAATTCACCGCCGCCTATGGCGGCACCGCGACCTGGTCGATCACCGGCCTCGGCAACGATCTCGATCTCGTTCTCACCGACGCGGCCGGCAACATGATCACCTCGTCGAGCCATGCCGGCATCGCCGATGAAAGCGTCACCGCGACGCTGTCCGCGGGCGCGACCTACATTCTCGAAATCGTGCCGGTCGGCGGGCTGCATTCAGGCTACACGCTGAAAGGCAGCGAGACGCCGACGCCGGGCACCGCGCTGACCGGCAGCGGAACCAGCGGCGAGCTGGTCGCGGGCACCGCCGGCGCCGATCTCATCGTCAGCGGCGACGGCAACAACAGCGTCGCGGCGGGCGCGGGCGACGACCGCATCCTCCTCGGCAACGGCAACAAGGTGATCGACGGCGGCAGCGGCTACGACCTGGTCGCCATTCAGGGCCAGCACACCGAGCTGAGTTACACCGTCAACCGCGTCACCGGTGCGGTGACGCTCAACACCTATTCGAACTCGGTCGCGACGCTGACCACCAACGGCGACACGCTGACCCATGTCGAGTTCCTGCAATTCAGCGACATGACTTTGTTCGTGCTCGGCGCGCCGCAGGCTGCAGTGGCGCGGCTTTATACCAGCGCCTTCGGCCGCACCCCCGACATCGCGGGATTCGAGGCGCAGGCGCATGCCTCCGACGCCGGCATGTCGCTGCTCGACCTGGCGCGCAACTTCATCAACAGCGCCGAAGGCCAGGCGCATTTCGGCACCGCCGACAACACCGCCTTCGCCACCGCGCTCTATCGCACCGCGCTGGGCCGCGATCCGGATCCGTCGGGCCTGCAGGCCTGGCTCAATTTCCTCGGCGCCGGCCACGAGCGCGCCGAGATGCTGGTCGGCTTCGCCAATTCAGCCGAACAGAAGTCGCTGACTTCCGGCTGGCTCGACCAGATCGGCTGACTCGTCGGCTGGCCGGGCATAGGCCAGCAGCTGGATCTCGTCCGCATCGCCGCTTGCGAAAGGCAGCGCCAGGATCCGCCAGCGCACCGGCGACAGTTCGACCGGCGGCGTTATTTCGATCAGGGTCGGCGCGCGCGACGCCGCCGCCTCGCGCAGCGTCGTGATCAACGCTTCTTCGCCGGTGCCCGCTTCGCGAAACCGCTTGCCGGTGCGATCGGCCTTGAAGCGGCGCGCCAGCTCGCTGCCGAACAGCCGATACAGGAAGTCGCCGTCGGGCAGCGGATCGAGAATGGCGAGATTGGCGGTCCAGCGCACGAATTCCTCGGCCCGGCAGTCGCGGCGGTGCGGCAATCGCGCCGCACCGCGTTTCTCGTGCCACAGCCGCAGCAGCGGCGCGAACCACCGGTCTTCGGGCAGCTCCGAGATTCCGCTGCGGACCAAATCAACTTCGATCGTGCTCGTCATTGCAGCATCAAGGGGCGCGATGCTTACGGGAATGTGAATAGACCTGTTTAAGTCTGTACTTCGTCTTGCGGAACGCGAGTGACGGCAGGTTGTGTGCGCTTCAACCTCAGCGGGTCATGCTCTCTCGCCGAGAAACAGCTTCTGATACTCCTCGACCGGCCGGCGCAGGAGGGTCGAGTTGACGTAGACATCGAGATTGCCGCCGGCGTCGGGTTTCGCGATCCGCACGCCCGCTTCCCGCATGCGGTCGAACAGGCCTTCGCCGACCTTGTCCGGTACATTCAGCGTGTAGATGTTCGAGCCGTTGGGCGACGGTTTCAGCTTGATCTTGCCGCTCGCTTCCAGCGCGCCGAACAGCTTGCGCGCGGCTTCGTGGCTGCGTGCGTTGCGGGCCTGGAAATCGTCCAGCGCGGCGAGGGCGAGCACGGCACAGGGCCAGCCCTGATAGAGCGTCGCGCCGAACCGGTCGCGCAGCGCGTGGGCTTTGTCGATGTCGCTCTTGCTGCCGGCCAGCACGGCGCCGAACGGCGCCTCGAGATATTTGTAGAGCGAGACATAGACGGTATCGAACAGCGCGACATAGGCGGCGGTGTCGAAACCGGGCGGCGCCAGCAGCAGCCGCGCACCGTCGAGATGCAGCCGGATGTTCTTCTCGCGCGCGAAGCCGGCGAGGCTGCGCATCGTGGCGGGATCGACCATCTCGCCTTTCATCCGGCGCACCGGGCTTTCGATCGACAGGGCGCCGACTTTCACCGCGTGCGGACCGGTCTCGGCTTCCTCGACCGCCTGTTTCAGCTCGTCGAGCGACAGCTGCGCGCGGCCCGCCGCCAGCGGCACCAGGTTGAGGCCCGACAGGAGCTGCGCCGCATCGAACTCGTCGCGATAGAGATGGCTTTCATGCTGGACCAGGATGCGCGAACGCTCGCCGCCCAGCACGCGCACCGCGACGTGATTGGCCAGCGAACCGCTGGGCAGGAACACGCAGGCTTCCTTGTTCAGCAGCTTGGCGAAACGCTCTTCCAGCGCCTGCACCGCGCCGCCCGCGAGATAGCCGTCGCGCGGCTTCTCGAATTTCGCGGTCAGTTCGGCGAGACGCGCCGCGGCGCGCACCGGATCGGGCGGCGCGCTGTCGCCGACCAGCCAGACCGAGCGCTCGTCGACCGGCGGAAACACCGGCGGCGCTCCCTGCGGCGCCTGTTGCGCCTGGGCCAGCACCGGCATGGCGGCGGCACCCGCCAGGGTCTGCAGAAACATCCGGCGCTGCATCACGGTCACTCCTAAGAACAGGGGGCGCGGACTCGCGCGCCGCACGACGATGTCAGACCAGCCGCGCACGAGGAAGGTCACGCTCGGCCGGCGCCACCGCGCCTTGTGGGCAAGAGTCCCACGCGAGCCTCGGCTCTGCTATAGGCCTGCAGGAGATGTCCGTCGCCACCGAGCATTTGCTTCGCGCCGTACGGGTCGCCCTGCGTCCGCTGGTGCGCTTCCTGATGCTGCGCGGCGTGGCGCTGCCGGCCTTGGTCGAGCTGCTCAAGGAGCTCTATCTCGACGCCGCCCGGGCCGAGTTCGGCGCCAGGGCGACCCAAAGCCGGATCAGCGTCTCCACCGGTCGTCACCGCAAGGACGTGCGCCGCCTGCTCGCGGCGCCGGCGCAACCCGACCTTGCGCCCAGGCGCGTGTCGCTGGCCGCGCGCGTCATCGGCGTCTGGCTCGGCCGCAACGACACGCTCGACGAAACCGGCGCACCCAAGCCGTTGCCGTTCGCCACCACCGGCGCCCGCCCGTCTTTTTCGCGGCTGGTGGAATCGGTCAGCAGCGACGTGCGTCCGCGCGCCGTGCTCGATGACTGGATCGCGCGCGGGCTGGTGGTGGAGCGCGGCGACGGGCTGGTCGAGCTGCAGGAAAGCGCGCTCGCGCCCGGTGCCGACATCGAGCGCATGACCTGGTCTTTCGGCCGCAACCTTCGCGACCATGTCGAAGCCGGCGCCGCCAATCTGCGCCGCCCGGCTGCGTCAGGCGGTGAAACGCCGCGTCTCGATCGCGCGGTGTTCCATGACGGGCTGACGCCTCGTTCGGTCACGCGGCTGCGCAAGATCGCCGACGAGGTCGGCGCGCGCGCGCTGGCGCGTCTCAACAAGGAAGCGCTCGCCGCGGCGACGCACGACGAAGGCGCCGCCGACGCCGCGCAGCGCATCACCTTCGGCCTGTACTGGTTCGACGCGCCGCATGCGGCCGAAGACGAGCCATGAAACGCGCCGACTCAATTGTCACCCCGGTGAAGGCCGGGGCCCATTGTCGAGGCCGTACGCAACGGTTCCGTGTTGCCATGACCATAGGCCCCGGCCGTCGCCGGGGTGACAAAGAGGGGGTACGTCGTCGCTCACCCAGACCGTGGGACAAGCCCGAGCATGACGAAGCGATGCGTCAGTCGATCGTGTCGTAGCGGATCGCCAGCACTTCCAGCGTTTCGCGGCCGCCGGGCGTCTGCGCCGCGACTTCGTCGCCGATCTCGGCCTTGAGCAGCGCGCGCGCCACCGGCGACAGCCAGCTGATGCGGCCGCGATCGGGATCGGCTTCGTCGGCGCCGACGATCGTCACCGTGTGCTCTTTGTCGTGCGACGTGACGTAGGTGACGGTGGCGCCGAAGAAGACGCGGTCGTGGCGCGTCTGTTTCGCGGGATCGACGATCTCGGCGGCCTCGAGCCGCTTGCCGAGGAAGCGGATGCGACGGTCGATCTCGCGCAGGCGCTTCTTGCCGTAGAGATAGTCACCATTCTCCGAGCGGTCGCCGTTGCCGGCGGCCCAGCTCACCACCTCGACCACTTTGGGACGCTCGACGCGGCGCAGCTGTTTCAGCTCGTCCTGCATGCGCTGCCAACCGGCCGGCGTGATGTAGTTCTTGACGCCCGCGGGCAGGGCGGGGACGCCGAGTTCCTGTTCCGGACCCGTTACGGTGTCCTCATCCTCATCCGCTAATCCGATGTCTTCGCGTGTAAAGGCCTTGCTCATTTCATCCTCTCGGAATGCGCCAGTGGCATTCAGGGCCAACGCGTGGGCTCATTCCACGTTCGGACTGTACTTGACCAGATGCGGCGCGCACGGTCCGGCGATGGACAGCACCACCTCGCTCTCGATTGCGAACCTGGCTCCGGCGGCGCAGCTGCCGACCAAGGCCCCGGTCGAAGCGCCGCCGCCGCCCAAGGCCGAACCCGGCCCGGTGACGCCGGCCGGCCCCAAGGACAACGGCCAGAGCGTCGACGTCCAAGCCTAGCCCCAAGGCCCCGTACCGGCGCGCCGCGCCGGCTTTTCTCAAGCTTTCCGCCAGTTTTCCGCCGAGTTCCGGCCTCCCTGCGACAGGCGGCCGCACCTCTTTGCCCTTTCGCTGCGGCGCGCCTGCGCCCACATAGCGCGCTCTCCTGCTCCCGCGCCCGGACGGCCCGCAACGCTCCAGTTCTGCTGTTGCGCAATAGCCGCAGGCATGGCTCGAAGTGCGGTTCCTTATAGGAACGGTAACCGTGTTCGGGTATCAGGAACGCGCGCGACGAGGCCCCGGGTGATTCCTCCGGTTCCAGGGGCTCACCGGGGCGCGCATCAAAGTTCGGCGCGGCGCGATCCCACTTGACGGGTTGCACGCGCCGTTTCGCATGTCCGGGCCCCCCATCGGAGCGATGGTTTCAGGGCCGCAACGCTCTGAAGGGTTCGTCTCGCTATGGCTCGCACCACGCCGCTTTCTGACATCCGCAATATCGGCATCATCGCCCACGTCGACGCCGGCAAGACGACGACGACCGAGCGCATCCTGTATTACACAGGCAAGAAGCACACGATCATCGACGTCCATAATACCAAGGACATGAAGACGTCGACGACGACCGATTATCTGGAGCAGGAACAGAAGCGCGGCATCACGATTCAGTCGGCCGCGGTGTCGTGCTTCTGGCGCGGCAAGAAGATCAACGTCATCGACACCCCAGGCCACGTCGATTTCACCATTGAAGTGAACCGTAGCCTGCGCGTGCTGGACGGTGCCGTCGTCGTGTTCGACGGCGTCGCCGGCGTCGAGCCGCAGTCCGAGACCAACTGGC
>JAQGIE010000265.1 GCA_028291365.1 Rhodospirillales bacterium | reverse complement strand
CGGCGCTGCTCGACTGGCTGCTTTCAGCCGGGGTTCAACCATCCCTGATCTCGCCTGATCTGCGCGGCGAGTTTGTACAAACCTCAGCCATCTTCGCCGGCATTGCGGTGTTGTCGATGTTCGCGATGGGTCTCTATGACTCGACGACGATCAGCGACTATCGCGGCACGGCGACCAAAACGCTGGTCGCATTGCTGCTGATCGTGCCGGCCAACCTCGCCGCCATCTGGGTCTTTCACGACGCGCTCTATGCCAGCGACAACTCGCGCGCCTGGTGGATCATCAAGGCGCCGGCGGTATGGATGGCCGTCATCCTGTTCACGCGCTTCGTGTGCAACCACGCGCTGCGCACGGCTGCGTTCAAGCGCCGCGTCTTTGTGCTCGGCGAAGGCCAGAAGGCTGGTTCGATCCGCGGTTGGGTCAGCCAGGGCCTCAATCATTATTTCGAAGTCGTCGGCTATTACGAACCCGCGCATGCGGCGGCCAAGGGTGCAGCGACCGAGGCGGCGGCTGCTTCGCCGGGCTGGGTCGACGAGGTCAAGGCGCTCAAGGCGAGCGAGATCGTGGTCGCGGTCGACGACCGCCGCGGCCTGCCGGTCGACGAACTGCTGTCGGCGCGCATGAATGGTCTTGCCGTAATCGACTACCAGACTTTCTGCGAGCGTGAGACGGGCCGCCTCGATCTCGACGCGCTGCAGCCGTCCTGGCTGATCTTCTCCACCGGCTTCACGCAGGGCGCCGTCTCGGGCGCGGTCAAGCGCGCCTTCGACATCATCGTTGCCAGCGCGATGCTGATCCTGACCTTGCCGCTGATGCTGATCACCACGCTGTTGATCAAGTTCGAAAGCGAAGGCCCGGTCTTCTATCGCCAGGAGCGGGTCGGATTGAACGGCCGCACCTTCAACGTGCTCAAGTTCCGTTCGATGCGCACCGATGCCGAGAAGGCCGGCGTGCAATGGGCCCGCGCCAACGACAACCGCGTGACCCGCGTCGGGGCGGTCATCCGCAAGCTTCGCATCGACGAGTTGCCGCAGCTTTTCAACGTGCTCAAGGACGATATGAGCTTCATCGGCCCACGCCCGGAGCGTCCGTTCTTCGTCGACCAGCTGACCCAGGCGATCCCGTTCTATCGCGAGCGTCATTGCGTGAAGCCCGGAATCACCGGCTGGGCGCAGGTGAATTATCCCTACGGCGCTTCGCTCGATGATGCACGCAACAAGCTCGCTTACGATCTCTATTACGTGAAGAATCGCAGCCTGTTTCTCGATCTGATCATCCTGATCTCGACGGTGCGGGTGATCCTGCTGCAGGAGGGCGCGCGGTAATGCCCGTCCCGCGAAAGCGCGGGACGATGCATAACATTCCCAAGCGGTGAAATGCCGGCACCCGCAAAGGTGCCGGCTTTTTTTGCGTGTCGGCGTAGGCTTTTTTTACATCGCTTGTGCATTTTCTCGTTGCGCGGCGTTTCAGGCGGACCATGGGTCTCGCTGACGCATCGCTACTCCTGCATCTCGCCTGCGCGATCGCGTATGCGGCGCTGGCTGCATTGGCGCTGCTGAAGCGTCCGGTCAGTTTGACCGGACGTTGGCTGGTCGGCGCCTGCGCCGTCACGATCGTTTGGGCGCTGGTGTGGGCGGTCGCGCCTTCGTCGCCGATCATGCCATTGCTCGAGACGGCGTTGCCGCTGGCCTGGTGCGGCTTTCTCGTGCAGCTCAATGTCCGCGCTTTGGGCGAAGCCGCGCCCGGTCTGAAAAGGCATTTCGGGACCGTCGCGGTGTTGTTGTCGGTGGGGGCGCTCGGCGCCGAGGCGTCTTTGTTGATCCTGCCGGTACCTTCCTGGGCCGGGCTGGGCGAGATCGTGCTGCGCATCGCGATCGCGGTTGCGGGCGTGTTGCTGCTGGAAAATCTCTATCGCAACGCCGACGCGGCGGGGCGCTGGAATTTGAAACCGGTGCTGCTGGCGCTGGTCGGCCTGTTCGCGTTCGAGATCGTGCTCTACGCCGACGCGCTGCTGTTCCGGCGCATGACGCCGGGGTTGTTGGTCGCCCGGGCGCCCATCGCGCTGATGCTGGTGCCGTTGCTGGCGCTGGGCGCGGCGCGCAATCGCGGCTGGAAGGTCGACATCCATGTCAGCCGCAACGTGGTCTTCCATTCCGCCACGCTGATGATCTGCGGCGGGTTCCTGTTGGGCATGGCGGCGCTGGGCGGCGTCGTGCGTGCGCTCGAAGTCGAATGGGGCCCGATGCTCGAAGCGGTGCTGCTGTTCGCAGCCGCTGCCGTCGTCGCGGTCGCGGTTACGTCGGGCGCGGTGCGGTCGCGTCTCAAGGCGCTCGTCGCGCGCAACTTCTTCAGCCACCGCTATGACTGGCGGCAAGTGTGGCTCGGCTATCTTGCCACGCTGTCCGGTGTCGAAGGCACCTTGCAGGCCCGCATCATTCGCGCCGTCGCCGATCCGGTCGACAGTCCCGGCGGCTGGCTGTGGCTGCGCGACGGTTCGACCTGCCGCTGCGTCGCCACCTGGAACGCACCGATGCCGCCGGCCGGCGGGCCGTTGCCGGCGTCCTTCATCGACACGTTCCAGCGCGGCGACTGGGTTCTCGATCTCGACCGCCAGGTCGACCTCGACTCGGTGCCGCCCGTGCTGCGCGACCTGAAGCGCGCCTGGGCGGCGGTGCCGCTGGCGCATGGCGGGCAGGTGCTCGGCTTCGTGGTGCTGGCCCAGCCGCGCGCCGCCGCCGCGGTCGATTTCGAGACCTACGACCTGCTGCGTGTGCTGGCGCTGCAGACCGCGAGCTACGTCGCCGAGGAACAGGCCTCGGTCGAACTCGCCGACGCGCGCCGCTTCGAGGCGTACGGCAAGCGTTTCGCCTTCGTCGTGCACGATCTGAAGAACGTCGTCAGCCAACTGTCGCTGATGCTGCGCAACGCCGAGACTTATCGCAACGATCCGGCGTTTCAGGCTGACGTGATCGAAACCGTTGCCCATGCCGTTCAGTCGATGAACAAGACGCTGGCCCAGCTGCGCCAGGCGCGCGACCGCGCCGCGGCGGAATGCGAGCCGGCCTCGATCGCGCGGGCCGTCGCCGCGCGCCGCGCCCAGCGGGGCGCCGCGGTGCGGATCGAGGACGAGGCGGGCGGCTCCACCGTGGCGCTCGAGGCGGTGCAGTTCGAACGCACGCTCGAACATCTGATCGACAACGCGCTTGAAGTGTCGCCCGAAGGGGCCGGCATCGACGTGCGGCTCGAGCGGGCGGAGGAGTCGCTGGCGATCGAAGTGATCGATCGCGGTCCCGGCATGACGCCTGCGTTCGTCGCGACCGAACTGTTCCGTCCGTTCCGCTCGACCAAGGGCGGGCACGGCATTGGCGCCTACCAGGTGCGCGAAACCGCGCGTGCCGCCGGTGGCGATCTCGTGGTCATCAGCGAGCCCGGCGTGGGCACGACGATGCGACTTGTCCTCCCCCGAAGGGATCCCCGTGTCGAGAACGAAGACGCAGCGCTGCGTTCGCCGGCTCCCTCGCTTCTGATTCGAGCTTCCTGATGGACCGACCGAAACTTCTCATCCTCGAAGACGATGACGGGCTGCGCCGACAATATCGCTGGGCGCTCGGCGAGCAGTGGCACATCCTCGCCACCTCGACGCGCCAGGAGGCGCTGAAGCTGCTGCCGATCGAGCGGCCGCCGATCGCGATCGTCGATCTCGGCCTGCCGCCCGATCCCGACGGTGCCAGCGAGGGGTTGAGCGCGCTGCAGCAGATCCTGAGCCAGGAGCCCGGCACCAAGGTGGTGATCGCGACCGGCAACGAGACGCGCGACTTCGCGCTGAAAGCGGTTGCAGCCGGCGCCTATGATTTCTACCAGAAGCCGATCGACATCGACGTGCTGAAGACGATCCTCGATCGCGCGCTGAAACTGCACACGCTCGAGCAGGAAAACCGCCGGCTGCAGGAAGGCGACCAGCGCTCGGCGATCGACGGGCTGATCACCGCAAGCCCTGAGATGCTGAAAGTCTGCCGCTCGATCGAACGCGTCGCCAAGACCGACGTGTCGGTGCTGCTGCTGGGCGAGAGCGGTACCGGCAAGGAGCTGCTGGCGAGCGCCGTGCATCAGCTCAGCCATCGCGCCAAGGGCCCGTTCATCGCGATCAATTGCGGCGCCATTCCCGAGAATTTGCTCGAGAGCGAGCTGTTCGGGCACGAGAAGGGCGCCTTCACCGGTGCGGTGAAGACGACGATCGGCAAGGTCGAGCAGGCGCATAAGGGCACGCTGTTCCTCGACGAGATCGGCGACCTGCCGCATCCGTTGCAGGTCAAGCTGCTGCGCTTCCTGCAGAACCGCGTCATCGAACGCGTCGGCGGCCGCTCGCCGATCCCGGTCGACACGCGCATCGTCTGCGCCACGCATCAGGATCTGCTGGTGCGGATCAGCGAAGGCGTGTTCCGCGAGGATCTGTTCTACCGCCTCAACGAGATGGTGGTGACGATCCCGCCGCTGCGCGAGCGCGGCGAGGATGCGGTGCTGCTGGCGAGTTACTTCCTCAAGAAGTTCGTCAAACAGTTCGATCGCCGCATCAAGGGCTTTACGCCCGACGCCATCGCCGGCATCGCGGCGGCGCCGTGGCGCGGCAACGTGCGCGAGCTGGAAAACCGCGTGAAGCGCGCCGTCATCATGGCCGAAGGGGCGCAGCTGACCGCTGCCGATCTCGACCTCGACCCCAACTCGGGCGAGGACGAGGGCGAGTCGCTCGATCTGCGCGCCGCACGTACGCGCGCCGAACAGAAGGTCGTGCTGCGCGCGCTGGCCCAGGCGCACGGCAACATGTCGACCGCGGCCAAGCTGCTGCGCATCTCGCGTCCGACTCTCTATTCCTTACTCGAAGCGCACGGGTTGAGCGTGCCGTCGGCGCAACGCGCCGAGGCCGCCGTCGCGCAACCGGAGACCACACCGTGAAAAAGATTTTCATTGCCGCGCTCGCGGCGACTGCGCTTACCACGACGCTGCCGCTGATCGCGCACGCCGCCGATACGGCGCAGGAATATGCGCAGCAGGCCGAAGAGGCCCTCAAGAAGGGCGATGGCCGCACCGCGCTGATCCAGTATCGCAACGCGGTCAAAGCCGATCCCGAAGACGCGCAGCTGCGCCTCAAGCTGGGCCGCCTGCTGCTGGCGGCGGGCGACGGTGTCGGAGCCGAGCGCGAGTTGAAAGCCGCGCGCGACCGCAAGGTCGAGGAAGTCGAGCTGCTGCCGCTGCTGACGCGCGCCTATCTGATGCAGAACCAGCCCGAGAAGGTGCTGCGCGAGGTCGATCCCGCTACCGGCACGCCGCAGCGACGCGCCGTGGCATTGACCGCGATCGGCGAAGCGCAGCTGGTGATGAAGCATTTCGACGAAGCCGAACGCGCGCTCACCGAGGCCGAACAGCTCGACCCCAAGGCGCGCAGCACCAAGCTCGCGCTCGGCCGCGCCCTTCTGGTGCGCAACAAGCCGGTGGACGCGGCGGCCAAATTCGCTGAAGCGCAGGCGATGGAAGCGACCAGCGAGAGCTGGGTGCTGACCGGCGAGGCGCAGCTGGAGCAGGGCAAGCTGCCCGAGGCGAAGGCCGCCTTCGACAAAGCGATCGAGATGGACAAGCGCAATGTCGCGGCGCTGATCGAGCGCGCGCGCATCGCGCTCGCCACGACAGGGCCCGACGCCGAAGCCAAAGCCAAGGCCGATCTCGACGCCGCCGTCGCGGCGGCGCCTGCGGTACCGGGCGCGCATTACCTGATGGCGCTGCTCGCGGCGCGCAAAGGCGCATGGGGCGAAGCCGACAACGAACTGCAGAAGGTCGGCCCCGCGATCAACGACCTGCCGCGCGGACTCTATCTGCAGGCGGTGGTGAAGAACGCGCTGGGTCAGCCCGAGCAGGCCCAGGCGTCGTTGGCCAAGCATGTCGCGCGCTTCCCCGACGACGTCCAGGCGCAGAAACTGTTCGCGATCACCGCGATGAAACGGCAGGAGCCGCAAAAGGCGATCGATGCGCTCGAGCGCGCGGTCGCGACCAAACCCGACGACGCCGAAGCGCAGGACATGCTGGGCCGCGCCTATCTCGCCACCGGCAAGTCGGACCAGGCGCTCGCCGCCTTCGACGCGGCGTCGAAAGCGTCGACGCAGGACCCGGCGATGCAGGCGCGTGTGGCCATCTCGAAGCTGCAGGCAGGCCAGCGCGACTCTGCGATCATCGATCTCGAACGCTCGCTCAAGCTCGACGCCGACAAAAGCGGGCCGGCAGGCGAGGTGCTGTTCCTGACCTATCTGCGTGGCGGCAAGCTCGACGACGCGCAGCGCGTCGCCGATGATCTGGCCAAGCGCACGCCCAACGCACCGCTGCCGCAGCTGTATCAAATCATGGTGCAGGCCGAGCGCGGCAAGCCTGCCGAAGCCGAAGCCAAGGCGCGCGCGCTGGCCGACGCAAATCCGGATTTCGCGCCGGCACGGCTCGAGCAGGCCGAGCTGCAGGTGCAGCAAGGCAAGCTCGACGAGGCGGCGGCCACCTATCGCGTGGCGCTGGCGAAGCAACCGGACAATCTGGTCGCGTTGAATGCGGCGTCGCAGCTCGACCGCTCGCGCGGCAAGCTGGCGGACTCGGTCGCGCTGTGGGACGCGGCGCATAAATCTGCGCCGCAGAATGTCCCCGTGGCGCTCGGCCTGGCCGAGACGTTGGCGGTGACCGGCGACGTGGCGCGCGGCATCACGGTGCTGCGCGAACCGCAGCTGGTTGCGGCCAACAACCCGAACCTGCTGCGCATTCGGGCGCGTTTCGAAATGGCCAGCAAGGACAATGACGCTGCGGTCGCGACCTTGAGGCAGGCCGTCGATGCGCGACCGGCCGATGCCGGCGTGCGGCGCGACTATGCGCTGGCCCTGTCGGTCGCGGGCGACAATACCGGTGCCGAACAGGCGATGGACGAAGCGCGCAGGCTGGCGCCCGACAACGACCAGTTCCTGCGCGACCGTGCCGGTGCTTCGTTGAAGCGCGGCCTCGACCCCGCGATGCAGTTCGCCGAACAGGTACAGCGCAGCGATCCGCGCCGGCCCGCGGCGCAGGCGCTGCCCGGCGACGTGCTGGCGATGAACAACCAGGTCGACAAGGCGGTCGAGCGCTGGCGCGCGGCGCAGGCGCAACAGCCGTCGACCGCGCTGGTGATGCGGATCGCGCAGGGGCTGCAGCGGCTCGACAAGCAGCCCGAGGCGCGGGCCGTGCTCGCCGATTGGGCCAAGCAGCAGCCGAATGACCTCGAAGCGCAGCTCGCCTTTGGCCAGTTCCTGCTGGCGCATAAAGAGAACGTGCCCGCGACGCAGGTGTTCGAAGCGCTCGCCAAGCAGCGCGCCAACGATCCGATCGTGCTGAACAATCTCGCCTGGCTGTACGGCGTGCAGAAGGATCCGCGCGCGGTCGACACGGCGCGTGCAGCCAACCGGCTCGATCCGCGTTCGGCGCAGATCGCCGACACGCTGGGTTGGGCGCTGCTGCAGAACGGCAAGGGGCAGGAGGCGCTCGTCCATCTGCGCCGTGCTGCGATGGTGTTGCCGGACGAGCCCGACGTCCAGCTGCACTATGCCAGTGCGCTTGCCGCGACCGGGGCCAAGGATCAGGCGGCCGCGACGCTGCAGAAGCTGCTCGCCAGCAACCGCCCGTTCGAAGCGCGCGGTGAGGCCGAGAAATTGGCCGCCTCGCTCGGCGCAAGCGGCAGCAGCACGACACCGCGCTGATGTCCGGGCAGCGCCGCGGCGGCCGCGTCGTTGCCGTCGTCGATGGGCTGGGGCGCGGCGTCTTTCTCGCCGTCGCGGCGAGCTTGATGGCGTTCGCGCTCGCGATGCTCGGTTGGGGTTGGTGGACGGCCCTGTCGTCGCTGTTCACCGGCGATCAGATCGCGCGCTCGCTGCTCGAAGCGCTGGGTTGGATCGTGATCGGCCTCGCCGTGTTCGATGTCTCGAAATACCTGATGGAAGAAGAGATCCTGCGCGACCGCGAATTGCGGGAGCCGGCCGAGGCGCGCAGGAGCCTGACCAAATTCGTCTCGACCATCTCGATCGCGGTGTTTCTCGAAGCGCTGGTCGCGGTGTTCGACGCGGTCAAGAGCAATCTCGTCAACCTGCTGTGGCCGACCCTGCTGCTGGTGGCCGGCATGCTGATGGTGGTCGGGCTGGGTCTCTATCAGCGTCTCAGCATGCATGCCGAGCAGCACGAAATCGACCGCTGACCTTTTTTACTTGCTCGTCAGCAGCGACGCGATGCTGTCGGCGAGCGCTTCGGCCTGCAGCGCCTCGCGTCCCGCCGGCGCGGCCGGTGTGGTCGCTTCGGCGTCGAACTCGGTCAGGATGCGGCCGGTCGCGGTCTCGGTGACCGAGACCACGGCCCACAGATGCAGCCCGTCGCGCGCTTGACGCGTCTCGATGATTTTGACGCCGACGGTGGCCGGGATGCCCGCGGCCGGCACCAGCCGCGCCGCCAGCGCGTCGCGAACACGGTCGGCGAGCGTGTCCGGGATGCGCGAGCCGCTCGTCACCTGGATGCGGCGAAAGGAATAGCCGGTGAGATCGTCGCCCGGTTGGGCGGAAGCCGGCGACGCCAAAGCGCAGCCGGCCAGCACGGCAAGCGCAACGAGTCTGGCGCGCCTGCCGTTCATCGGCGATCAGCGCGTGCTGTAGAGCGCGGCCACGATCTGCTCGGCCAGCGCGCGCGCCTGCACCGCTTCGAGCGACGCCTGGCTTGCCATCATCGGCGCATCGACCGTGACCGAGCCTTCGACGTTGAAGGCTGCAAGCTGCGCCCCGGTGGCGTTCGACACGACCTGCACCACGCCGGCGACGCGGCCGACGCCGACCTTGGCGCCCGAAGCGATGCCGCGCGCGTCGGTGATCTGCACCGTCAGCGTTGCGGATTCGCCCGGCCCCTTGCGCACGCGTGCATTGAGTTCGTCGCGCAGCCGGTCGGCAAGCGACGGAGCCGCGCCCGAGGTGCCGCTATGGACGACGGTGACGCGGTCGATCGAGATCGAGGCGACGCGATCCGACGGCAACGGGCCCTGGCGTGGCGGGCTCGAGCAGCCCGCGACCAGCGCGAGTAGGGCGACAGCGGCGGCAAAACGAACCATGGCGATTCCTCCCGCGCCGAAAACGCCGCCGGCCGGTCTGTGGTTCAGTTGGTGGGTTTTGGACCCCTGGCGTGGCGGGTTCTGCGGCGTTGGCGCTTGGCCCGGCGCTTGGCGGGGACGGTCTCGCCGGCCAGGCCGCGGACCAGCAGCGCGCGCCGGTCGGGATCGGGCGCGTCGACGCCCTCGGCGCGCGCGCCGTTGCATGCCGCACATGCGAGCGCGAGATTTTCCGCCGTGTCGGGGCCGCCGAGATGGCGCGGGACCAAATGCTCGCGCGTGGCGCGGACCGGATCGCGCGGATCGCGCGTCAGGCGAAGCTCGACCCCGCACCAGCAGCATCGCGGATCCCGTGCTGAAAAAAGCGCCAGCAGCGATGGATCTTGCTTGTCGGTCACATCGTTTTCCCCCGGCGCCTGACGGTTCTTCAGCATTATTCCGACTCCCGCTTGCCTAGGCGCGTGTGTGAAGGTAAGCGCGAAGCAAGCCAAAGGCCGAGCAACGGTCGGTTCTGTTCCAGGGGAGGACGCGCATGAAAAATCTCACGAGGCTCGCCGCCGCAGTGGCGGTCGTCGCACTGGCAAATCTCGGTTTCGGGTGCGGCCCGGCTGCCGCGCAGGAAGTCACGATCAAGTTCAGCCACGTCGTCGCGCCGGATACGCCGAAGGGCAAGGGCGCGCTGAAGTTCAAAGAACTCGCCGAGAAATACACCGCCGGCAAGGTCAAGGTCGAAGTCTACCCGAACTCGCAGCTCTACAAGGACAAGGAAGAACTCGAAGCGCTGCAGCTCGGCGCGGTGCAGATGCTGGCGCCGTCGCTGGCCAAGTTCGGTCCGCTGGGCGTGAAGGAATTCGAGGTTTTCGACCTGCCGTATTTGTTCCCGGACAAGGCGGCGCTGCGCAAAATCACCGACGGGCCGGTCGGCAAGGATCTGTTGAAGCGTCTCGAGGCCAAGGGCATCACCGGTCTGGCCTACTGGGACAACGGTTTCAAGATCATGACGGCGAACAAGCCGCTCCGGAAACCGGACGACTTCCTCGGCCAGAAGATGCGCATCCAGGGCTCGAAAGTGCTCGAGGCGCAATTCCGCGCGCTCGGCGCGCTGCCGCAGGTGATGGCGTTCAGCGAAGTCTACCAGGGGCTGCAGACCGGCGTCGTCGACGGCACCGAAAACACGCCGTCGAACACCTACACGCAGAAGGTCCACGAGGTGCAGAAGTACGGCACGCTCAGCGACCACGGCTATATCGGCTACGCGGTCATCGTGAACAAGCCGTTCTGGGACGGGCTCAAGCCCGAGATTCGCACCGAGCTCGAAAAGGCGATGGCGGAAGCGACCAAATACGCCAACGACATCAGCCAGACCGAGAATGACGATGCGATGGCGCAGATGAAGGCGTCGGGCAAGATCACCTTCATCAGCCTCACGCCCGCCGAGAAGCAGGCGTGGGTCAAGGCGCTCAAGCCGGTGCATGAAGAAATGGCCGGCCGCATCGGCAAGGAGCTGATGCAGCAGATCTACCAGGCGACGGGCTTCCAGATGTAAGGCAACGGGCGGCGCCGCAAGGTGCCGCCCTTTTGTTCGGCGGACGACCAATCAAAAGATTGGCGCAAGAACGATTGGACCAGGGATGGCGCTTCGAATCCTCGACCGGCTGGAGGAGATCCTGATCGCGACGCTGATGGGCGTTGCGACGCTGATCATCTTCGTCGCCGTGGTGCATCGCTACAGTCTCGGCTCGCTTGCGAATCTGACCGGCTGGGCGTCGGGCCATGAGTACGACGCGTTGGCGGGCACCTTTCGCCAAGTTTACAAGACGCTCGCCGGAATCCGCATGACGTGGGCGCAGGAGCTTTGCATCTATCTGTTCGTGTGGATGGCCAAGTTCGGCGCCGCCTACGGCGTGCGCACCGGCATCCATGTCGGCGTCGACGTGATCGTGAAGCGGCTGACGCCGGACAAGCAGCGCTGGGTCACCGGCTTCGCGCTGTTGGCGGGCGCCTTTTTCACCGGGGTGGTGGGCACGCTGGGCGCGCGCTTCGTGATGCACATGGCGGCCACCGACCAGACCTCGACCGATCTCGAGATGCCGATGTGGATCGTCTATCTGTGCGTACCGCTCGGTTCGTATCTGATGTGCTTCCGCTTCCTGCAGACCTTGGTGACGTACATCAAGACGGGCGAGCTGCCGCATCACGATCACAGCCACGTCGAAGGCGTCGATCCGATTTCCGAACTGCAGGGCCGCACATGACCGCCGCCTTCATCTTCGGGCTGCTCCTGGTCCTGATGTTCACGGGCATGCCGATCTCGATCGCGCTGGGCCTGACGGTGCTCACCTTCCTGGCGACGCTGACCACCATTCCGCTCGACAGCGTGGCGCTGAAACTGTTCACCGGCATCGAGAAGTTCGAGATCATGGCGATCCCGTTCTTCATCCTGGCGGGAAACTTCCTGACGCATGGCGGCGTCGCGCGCCGCATGATCAATTTCGCCACCTCGATGGTCGGCCATTGGTATGGCGGCCTCGGTCTCGCCGGCGTGATGGCGTGCGCGCTGTTCGCCGCGGTGTCGGGTTCGTCGCCCGCGACCGTGGTCGCGATCGGTTCGATCATTCTGCCGGCCATGGTCAAACAGGGATTCCCCAAGAAGTTCGGCGCCGGGATCATCACCACCTCGGGCGCGCTCGGAATCCTGATTCCGCCGTCGATCGTGATGGTGATGTATTCGGTCGCCACGGCGGGGCAGACGGCGATCGGCCCCAACGGCGAGCGCGTCGGCTCGGCCTCGGTCGGTCAGCTGTTCATGGCGGGCGTGATTCCGGGCCTGATGCTGGCGAGCCTGCTCGGGCTCACGACCTGGTGGATCGCGCGCAAGAATGATTATCCGCGCCTGGTCAGGGCGACGTGGCTGCAACGCTGGCGCGCCTTCCGTGAATCGCTGTGGGGCCTGGCGCTGATCATCATCGTGATCGGCGGCATCTATACCGGCCTGTTCACGCCGACCGAGGCGGCGGGCATGGCGGCGGTCTATGCCTTCGTCATCGCGGTCTTCGTCTATCGCGACATGCCGTTGAAACGTGTCGGCAAGGTGCTGCTCGACAGCGCCGCCATGTCGGCGATGCTGCTCTACATCATCACCAATGCGGTGCTGTTCTCGTTCATCATGACGAGCGAGAACATCCCGCAGGAAATGGCGGCGTGGATCGTCGATCTCGGCCTCGGCTGGGTCGGGTTCCTGCTGCTGGTCAACATCCTGCTGCTGCTGGCCGGCAACGTGATGGAACCGTCCTCGATCGTGCTGATCATGGCGCCGATCCTGTTCCCGGTCGCGGTGCGGCTGGGCATCGATCCGGTGCATTTCGGCATTCTGATCGTGGTGAACATGGAAGTCGGCATGTGCCACCCGCCGGTGGGCTTAAATCTCTATGTCGCGTCCGGCATCACGCGCATGGGCATCACCGAACTGACCATCGCGGTGCTGCCGTGGCTGGGCACGATGCTGGCCTTCCTGGTGCTTGTGACCTATTGGCCCAACCTGTCGCTCTGGCTTCCCCGGGTGCTGGGGATGTAAGGAGGAGAAACCCGAAGTGAGAGCCAACAGCCACTTCGGGGTGTGTTCGTTCTAGACTCGGGTTTCCTTCAGCATGCGTATTCTCGACGTCCGTGAAGCGACGGCACCGATCTCGTCGCCGATCCGCAACGCCTATATCGACTTCACCAAAATGACCTGCTCGGTGGTCGCGGTCGTGCTCGATGACGGGCACGGCGGTACGGTGACCGGGTACGGGTTCAATTCGAACGGGCGCTACGGGCAGGGCAGCCTGATCCGCGAGCGCTTCGCGCCGCGCCTGCGCGAAGCCAGGCCCGAGACGCTGCTCGACGAAAACGGCGCGCTCGACCCGGCCAAGGCCTGGGCCGCGATGATGACCAACGAAAAGCCGGGCGGACATGGCGAGCGTTCGGTCGCGGTCGGCACGATCGACATGGCGATCTGGGACGCGCTGGCGAAGGCGTTGAAGCGGCCGCTCTTCCGCCTGCTGGCCGAACGCAACAACGTCGAGGCCAATCCACGCGTCTTCGTCTATGCGGCGGGCGGCTACTACTATCCCGGCAAGGACGACGCGCAGCTCGTCGCCGAGATGAACGCCTATCTCGATCGCGGCTACAATGTCGTCAAGATGAAGATCGGCGGCGCGCCGCTCGACGAAGATCGCCGCCGCATTGAATCGGTGCTGAAGGCGATCGAGGGTCGCGGCCGTCTCGCCGTCGACGCCAATGGTCGTTTCGATCTGCCAACTGCGATCGCCTATGCCGAAGCGCTGAAGACCTATCCGCTGTTCTGGTACGAGGAAGCGGGCGACCCGCTCGACTATGCGCTGCAGGCCGAGCTTGCCAACCATTACGACCGGCCGATGGCAACCGGCGAAAACCTGTTCTCGATGCAGGATGCGCGCAATCTGATCCGCTATGGCGGCATGCGTCCCGATCGCGACTGGCTGCAATTCGACTGCGCGCTGTCCTACGGGCTGGTCGAATATCTGCGCACGCTCGCGATGCTGAAGGAGCACGGCTGGGCGTGGAATCGCTGCATCCCGCATGGCGGCCATCAAATGTCGCTGATGATCGCGGCCGGTCTCGGCCTCGGCGGCAATGAAAGCTATCCCGACCTGTTCCAGCCCTTCGGCGGCTTCCCCGACGGCGTGCGCGTGATCGACGGGCACGTGACGATGCCCGATCTCGACGGCATCGGCTTCGAAGGCAAGAGCGACCTGATCGCGGAGCTCCGGCGGCTGTTGGGGTAATGATCGTGGGGAGAGCGGCCGAGGAGATCGTTCTGACGCGTGGCTGAGCGCTAACGCCAATCCGGCAGCGGCGGGGTAATCCGGTCAGCGTCGCGACGCGCGCGACAACAGCAGCACTGAAGCCAGCAGCCCGGCGCCGAAGGCGAGTCCCAGCGTCGCGGCGCGCACGTTCAGTTTCTGCCAGCCGCCATGCACGCCGTGGCCGATCGACGGCTCGAACAGATTGCCGTCGGCCGGTGCGGCGCGCTTGGCGCGGCGCAGATAGGCTTCGATCAAGATGGCGCCGGCGCGGCTGATCGATTCCGGCGCCAGCGCGTGGGCGATCCGGCCCAACGTGGTCGGCAGGCCGATCACCGTGCGTCGTCGTGGACGTTCGACCAGCCGGACCATCGCGCGCGCAACCAGTCGCGGGTCGTAAACCGGCGGCGACGGTTTCAGCGCATGGCCGGTGTAGTTGCCGCCATGCGACACGCCGGGCGTATCGAGAAACGCCGGATAGAGATCGCAGACATGGATGTCGGGCCAGCGATGCAGTTCGCCGGCCAGGGACTCGGACAGGCCGCGCAATCCGAACTTGCTCGCGCTGTAGGACGCGGCGTAGGGCGACGGCACATAGGCGCCGATCGAGTTGGTCTGGATCAGAATGCCGGCGCGCTGCACCTTGAAAAGGCGTAGCGCTTCATGCGCGCCGTTGATGGCGCCGATCAGATTGGTGCGCACGACCTGTTGATGCGCTTCGACCGGCGTCGCGTCGAACGCGCCGACCGCCCCGATGCCGGCATTGTTGATCCAGACGTCGATCCGTCCGAAGCGGGCCAGCGCCGCCTGCGCCAGGGTCGAGACGGCGCCCGCATCGGTCACGTCGGTCGGCACGTCGAGCGCTTCGGCCCCGGCGCGCTCGCAGGCCGCCGCGACTTCACGCAGCGCCACCGCGTTGCGCGCGGCGAGCACCAGCTTGGCGCCGGCGGCGGCGAATTCCTGCGCTGCGGCGCGTCCGACTCCGCTCGACGCGCCGGTAATTACGACGACGCTGCCGCGTGGGCTGCTGCGCTTCATGCCGGTCTCCTCCGTTATCGGAGGAACCAGCGGAATCGACTTCAGTTCATTCGCGGCCGACGGAAACTGCGTCGGCCCGTGCGCTATTTCCAATCCGGCTGCGGCAGCGACTTGAACGCATCGCGCAGCGCGCTGCCCCAGCGTTCGCGGATGGCGCGGAAGCCGGGGTCATCACTGTCGATGCGGCGGCGCAGCCCGACTTGCAGCTCGTCGTTGCGATAGATCACCAGGTCGAGCGGCAATCCGACCGACAAGTTGGAGCGCAACGTCGAATCCATCGAGATCAGCGCCAGCTTGATCGCTTCGTCGATGGTCGTGTCCTTGGTCACGACGCGATCGAGGATCGGCTTGCCGTATTTATGCTCGCCGAGCTGGAAAAACGGCGTGTCGTCGGTCGCTTCGATGAAATTGCCCGCGGCATAGACCTGGAACAGGCGCATGCGCTCGCCTTGGATCTGGCCGCCGATGGCGATCGACGCTTCGAACGAAATTTCGTGCGCCGCCAGCGCGGCGCCGTCGGCCGCGTACACGGTGCGCAACGCGGCGCCCACCAGCCGCGCGGCGCGGTACAGGTCGGGCACGGTTCTCAAGGTCCAGGCTTCGCCATCGAGCTCGATTTCCTCTTGCAACCGGTTCATCACGCCCTGCGTGATGGCGAGGTTGCCTGCGGTCATCAGCACGATGACGCGCTCGCCCGGATGCTCGATCACCTTCATCTTGCAGAAGGTCGCAATACGGTCGACGCCCGCATTGGTGCGCGTGTCGGCGAGGAACACCAGCCCTTCGGTCAGGCGCAAGGCGACGCAATAGGTCATGGGACAGCAGATCCGTTGTTGCGCCCGATTGTATGGCATGGGCTTGACCTGCGCCGGAAGACCTTCATGTCGTGACGTATGAACAATCGCCGAATTGTCCTCGCACGCCGTCCGGTCGGCGCCCCCGTGGCCAGCGACATGCGGCTGGAAGAAGTCGATGTGCCGCCGATCGGCGAGGGCGAGCTGCTGCTCGACACGCTGTTCCTGTCGCTCGACCCGTATATGCGCGGACGGATGAGCGAGGAGAAATCCTACGCGCCGCCCGTCGCGATCGGCGATCCGATCGTCGGCCGAACCATCAGCCGCGTGGTGCAGTCACGCAACGCGGACTACGCGACCGGCGATCTCGTCATGGCGAATAGCGGCTGGCAGAGTCGCGTCGTCTCCAACGGCACTGCATTGCGCAAGCTCGACCCTGCCATGCGTCGTCCAACCTTGGCGCTGGGCGTGCTCGGCAGTTCGGGCTTTGCCGCCTATATCGGCCTGCTCGAAATCGGCATGCCGAAACCGGGCGACACCGTCGCGGTGGCCGCGGCGACGGGCGCGGTCGGCGCGACGGTGGTACAGCTCGCGCGGCTCAAAGGCGCGCGCACCATCGCAATCGCGGGCGGCACGGAGAAAGTCGAGTATGCGCGCAACGTGCTGCAGGCCGACGTCGCGCTCGATCATCGCGCGCCCGATTTCGCCGAACGACTCAAAGCGGCCTCGCCCGAGGGGATCGACGTCTATTTCGAAAATGTCGGCGGCGACGTGCTGCTGTCGGTGCTGCCGCTGTTGAAGGACGGCGCGCGCGTGCCGGTCTGCGGTCTGATCGCCTGGTACAATCTGGCTGCACCGCCCGACGGTCCTGATCACGCCCCCGCGCTGATGCGCACGATCCTGCGCAAGCGGTTGCGCGTGCAGGGCTATGTCGTGACCGACTGGCTGCATCGCCAGGAGTCGTTCCTGCACGACATGACGCGCTGGATCGAAGACGGCAGCATCGTCTATCGCGAGCATGTCGTCGACGGACTCGAGAACGCGCAGGAAACCTTCATCGGCCTGCTCGAAGGCCGAAACTTCGGTAAAGCGGTGATCAAGGTCGCCGACTGACGTGGGACCCTATTGCTCGGAGTCGACGCGCACCGTCACCAAAAGCGAATCCGAGCCGACGCCGAGCCGGACGCCGTGCACCGGTGCCGCCGAGAAACTGTCGAGCCCGATCGCGACCCGTACATAGCGGTCGGTCGGGCATTGCCGGTTGGCGGCGTCGAACCCGACCCAACCCAGCTCCGGCACGAAGGCTTCGGCCCAGGCATGGCTCGCCGGTTCGTCGCGCCCGTCTTCGCCGGGCCAGAAATAGCCCGAGATGTAGCGTGCCGGGATGCCGAGCAGCCGCGCCGTGCTGCAGAAAAGCTGCGCGTGGTCCTGGCACACGCCGCGCCCATGCGCGAGCGCCTGCGCCGCAGTGGTGGTGCTTTCGGTTGCGCCCGCGACCCAGTCGACGCGGTCGCGCACCGTCTGCATCAGCGCATGCAGCCGGTCGAGTTCGACCGCACTGTGGCTCGCGATTTCGTCGGCCAGCGCGCGGATCGGATCGTCGGGCTCGGTGCGTTCGGTGCTGCGCAGATAGGCGCCGACCGGCAAGGTTTCGCGCGTGTCGCGCAGCACGCCCTGCGTGTCGATGGTTTCGACTTCGCCCTCGGCGACGACGCGCACGCGACCGTGCGGACGCTGCACGGCGCGGAACTGGGTCCAGTTTCCGAACCCGTCCTCGAAGGACGGCCAGCCTCCGTCGCCGATGCGCCAGAAACGCACGCGCTGTCCTGCATGCGACCTGGGCGTGAGCCGGATCAGCTGCACGGTCGAGGCGCTGGGCGCAGCATAATCGTGCGCGGTCTCGTGTCGGATGCGGAGCTTCATAGCGCGAGGTAATGCTCGTCGATGGCGCCGCCGAGTTCTTTCAG
>JAQGIE010000263.1 GCA_028291365.1 Rhodospirillales bacterium | reverse complement strand
GCGGTGGTCTCGATCTGCGACAGGGCCGAGAGCGGACGCGCCGCGTGATGACTGAAATTGGCACGCTGCAGCGAGCGGAAGAATTCGGTGGGTTGCGCGGCCGCGGGTTGGGCAGCGGCTTGCGCCTCGGCGCTCTGCGCCGGCTGCGCGAATGTGCGCTGGACCGGCGCGGTCGAATTGCCCGCGATCGCCGGCAGGGTCGGCCCGCGCTCGAACGAAGTCGGCCTGCCGCTCGCTTCGTCGAGCATGATCGACGAGGTCGGCACCACCGCGCCCGGCACCACGATGGCGTTGGCGCCGCCGGCAGCAGCAGGCACTGCCGTGGCTTCCGGGACTTCCTCGCCAGTCGCAATGTCGGTGACGCGGACCTCGGGAGTCTTCTCGTCGTGGCCCAGCCCGACCGCGTGCAGCAGATGCTCGCCGATCGTGGCGCCGCTGGCTTCCTTGATCACGCTTTCGACGGCGGCGCCGATCAGGCCGAAAATGCCGCCGAAGATCGCGCCGCCGATCAGACGCGGCAGCGTCTTGATGTCGTCGCCGGTTGCCTCGCGATAGATCGTGCCGACCAGCGGGAGGTGCTGCAGCGGATTGATCGCTTCCAGCATGTCGCCAAAGGTCAGGACCGCGCCTTCGGCACCGGCGGTATTGGCCAACGTCGTCGCCGCCGACGGGGCGTCGGGCACGTAGCCGGTACCGGGGACGAGGATGGGTGAGGACTCCATGGCGGGTTCCGGATCAGCAAGGGCCGTGCCAGTGCAAATCGTTCGATTTGCTGAGATTGGTGGCCCCTTCATGCCGGCCTCGGCAGAGTCTGCCGGGGCTGCCTGGGCAAGCGCGCGACGCGCGGCCGGCCGAAAACGCGAGCAAACCGCCTGGGCCGGGCGATGATCCGATTCAACTGGAGCCGATCATGCTCTACCGTCGGCGCGCATGCAGAAAACGCCGCCGCGCCTGATCGCCGTGCTCGCCGACGATGACGCGTTGGCGCGCGCCCTGGGCGAGCACCTCACCGCCGAAAGCGGCTGGAGCGTTCGGTCGGTTCAGCCCGGTGCGCCGCCGCCGGTGGGCGCGCTGCTGATCGCCGACACCGACGCCGGCCTCACCCTGACACCGGGCCCGGGCCTTCCGCTGCCGGTGCCGTTGCGGCTCGCCACCTTGATCGCGCGCATCGAAGCCGAATTCGCGCCGGACCAGCGCGGCCGCTCGGTCGGCGCTTTCACCTTTGATCCCGCCGACCGCGCCCTGACCCACGAACTGACCGGGGCGACGGTGCGGCTGACCGAGCTCGAGAACTCGATCCTGCAGCGCCTGGTCGAGGCCGACGGCGAAGTGGTCGAACGCGAAAAGCTGCTGGCCGACGTCTGGGGCTACAGCGCCGATGCCAACACGCACACGGTCGAAACCCATGTCTGGCGCCTGCGCCAGAAGCTCGGCGACGAGGCAGCCGAACTGCTCGTCACCGACGGCGGCGGCTACCGGCTCGCCGCGTGAGCGCCCGGTCGCAGCGGGACGAAACACCGGCGCGCGAATTGACCGCGCGGGAAACGTGAGTTTCGAGGTCAAAATCTGGGGCGCGCGCGGCTCGATGCCGTGTACCGGTGAGGCAATGCGCCGCTATGGCGGCGACACGTCGTGCCTCGAACTCACGATCGGCACGCGGCGCGTGATCGTCGACGCGGGCAGCGGTCTGGCGCAGCTCGGCCTCGCCCATGGCAGCCGCGCCTTGACAGCCGACATCCTGCTCAGCCACGCCCATCTCGATCACGTGCAGGGCATGCCCTTCTTCGGCCCGCTCTATCGCGGCGACAGCGAGATCCGCCTGTGGCGCGCCGAGCCCGACCCGCTCGCTTCCTTGCTGGCGCCGCCCCTGTCGCCGGTCACGCTCGACCTGATGCGCGGCCTGACCGCCATCTACATCGTGCAGGCGGGCGATGTGCTCGACCTCGGCGACGGCATCCTGGTGCGTACCGCCGCGCTCCGTCATCCCGGCGGCGCCCTGGGGTTCCGGATCGAGGCCGACGGAAAGTCGCTCGTCACCGTGTTCGACCACGAACCCGGTGACCCGGCGACCGACGAGGCCGTGCTCGCCCTCGCCTGCAACAGTGATCTGCTGGTGGTTGACGCGACCTTCGATGCGAACGATGTCGCTGACACGGCCGGCTGGGGGCACGGGACCTGGGAACAGGCTTGCGACCTCGCAGGATCCGCCGGCGCGCGTCGTTTGTTGTTGTTCCATCACGATCCCCGCAAGGACGATGCGGCGCTCGACGGCATCGAACGTGCGGCGCAGGATCGCTTCAGCGGCGCATCGTGTGCGCGCCAAGGTTCGACAATCGCGCTCTGAAAGGAGAGCCCCGATGAAGACCCGATTTGCTGCCGCAGCAATTTTGTCGCTGGCCGTTGCCGCGCCTGCGCTGGCGCAGGTTCCCAGCACGTCCTCGGACGCGCGCTTTCCGCAGGACGCGGTCGTGAACGGCCAACACCGGCAGGCGACGCGTGCCGAGATCGAACAGCGCGCCGCGACGCGCGGTTCGCCGCTTGCGGGCCAGCCGCTGGTCGACACCTCGAAAGAGGCCGACAAGCTGACCGACCGCCTGTTCGAGCAATCGCTGAAGAACTCGAAAGGCGTGACGCCCGACGATCCCAGCGCGCGTCCCCCGGTCGGCGCGCGCTGACCTGAACACAGGCGGCGCGCCGATGTCTTCGACGCGCCGCACGACGCGGTTCGCCGCACGCGGGCTGCTGATCCTGGTCGTTGCGTCGCTGTCGGCTTGCGATGCCAGCGACCTCGCACCCGAAGCGGATTCGCCCGCCCGCACCTACATGAAGGCACTCGACGCCAACGACGCGTCCGCTGCCGCCGCGATCGCCAGCATCGAACTGGCCGATCCCGCGAACATGGCCAAGCTGCGAATCTTCAGCGAGCCCGCCAGCGACCATCTGCGCTTCTTGTCGGCGACGGTGACCAGCGCTGCAGTCGTCAGCAGCGCCAGCCCGCCGCGCCGGACCACGCTGTTCTATGAACGGCCGCGTGGCGACGGCAGCCGCCGCTGCGGCGGCGCTGGTTGTGGCGCGTCTTCATTCTCATCGGCGTCTGCAGCGTCGCCTACGATTGGCGCGCCGACGTGATCAGCTTTGCGCCGCTGGCGGTGAATCTGTTCGGCGCGGCCTTCACGCGCACCGCGATCGGTCCGTGGGTCGTGCAGTGGTCGCTGCCGTTAGGTGCTATCCTGTTCCTCCTCCGCCGCAAACGCCTGACCCGCGCGGCCGAGCTGCCTGCCCTGCCAACCTAGGAGAGACGCGTGTCACAAGCCGCCGGCAGCAACGCCGAGAAGATCAAGATGCGGAATGCGATGCAGGCGGCCCTGCAATCGGCGATCACCAACGGCGTGTTCGGCACGCGCGCGAAACTGTCCGCGCATCTGAAAACGCGCGACTTGAAATTCGTGCGTGAAGCCGACGGCAAGATGCAGGTCGAAAGCGCCAAATACGGCGCGTTCGAGGTCGACGTGCCGGAGGCGTTGCGGAAGAACGGTTGACGGACAAGGCCGCGCCGTCCGGGTGAACGGCGCAGCGTGTTGTCATTTTTTCTGCATCGTCGTCAGCGGCTGTCCGGCCTCGACGACATAGGTCTGGATCGTGCGCGCCGGCTCTTTGCCGTCGTTCTTCCCTTCATGGACGACGCCGGCATTGTTGTGAAACGACTCGCCCGCTTTCAACGTGCGCCATGCGCCGTCGGCGGTGCGAACCGTGAACTCCCCCGATATCACCGTGCCGTATTCATCGCCCGGATGCGTGTGCGGTCCCAGCGCCGCGTCCGGTCCCCAGGTCACGTCGACCATGACGACCTGCTTGTCCGGCAGACCGGTCAGCGGCTCGGTCAACAGCCGCGTGGGTTGCGGTGCCGGCGCATCGGCCGCGTACGCCGGGAGCGTAACGGCCGAGAGCAGCAGCATGAGTGCGAATTGTGAACGACGCATGGCCCGTCTCCTTCACGCCGCTCGATGTCGGCGGGCGCGCGGCGTCGTTCCCGTCTTGCCGCAGCCTCGATGCCGCTGGCCGCCTGAGAACGATCGGATTCGCACTCCATTCCGGCGGCGCTGCGCCATGTCCCGCATCGCGTCCCGGTCTCGCAGAAGGTTGGCGGGCGGGAGATGGCCGAATGGCCGCCCGAGCCGCGGCCGCTCCGCCAAAGATCGTCCCGAGGCAAGTTCGTCCCGCGGCTGAAATACCTGTTTCTGGCGCCGGGACGTTTTCTGGCGGGACGAACTTCGGTCCTGCGATCAGCGCCGTCCCTTTCGCCGACTCCTTGCCATCTCACGGGACGTATATACCTGTGATGACGACGAAGGAGGCACGAATGACCATCGCGCAAAGCCGGACATTCCGGAGCGGCAACAGCGAGGCGGTACGGTTGCCGCGCGACGTCGCCTTCGGCCGGGACATGGAACTCACGATCGTCCGGTCCGGTGACGTCCTGACCATCTATCCTGCGAAGCCGCCCGTGGCCGACCTGATTGCTCGCCTCGATGCGCTGCCCAAACCGAGTTCCGTCGAAGTCCGCGACGAGGAAGAGCTGCCCGAACGCCCCGGTCTCTGACCTTGGCGTTCCTGCTCGATACCAACGTCGCCATTCACCTGCGCGACAGCGACGAGACCATCACTCGCAAAGTCCGCGAACTCGACGGCGCAATCCTGCTGTCCGTCGTCACGCGAGTCGAACTTGAAGGCGGCGTCTATCGCGATCCCAAGGAAACCGGTCTTCGCCGGCCGCGCTTGGACGCAATGCTCGCAATGCTGCCAGTGCTCGCATTCGATGATGCGTCGGCCGACGCATATCGTTCAATCGTCGAAGCGGTCGGCTATTCGCACAGCAAGCTGCTCGATCGGATGATCGCCGCGCAGGCGCTGGTGCATCGCACGACGCTCGTCACCACCAACGCTTCCGACTTCAACGACGTGCCAGGCTTGTCGCTGCTCGCGTGGTGAGCGGTTCGTCGTGATGCGCGACGAAAGCGAAGGCTGATCAGGTGCCCGTCGGCGCGGGCGGCGCGTCCGCAGGCGGCGGCGAAACAAGCGGCGGCGCCTGTTCGCTCGATAGCGCCGCCGGCGGTTCGGCGGGCTTCGTTTCCACCGGCTTTTCTTCTGCCGGCTTCGCGTCCGGTTTGGGCTCGGGCTTCGGCTCGTCGATATGCACCGTGTAGTCCTGCACGATGCGCGCTTGCGCGCCTTCGATCAGCAGCACGCGCGTGCCGATCGCCAGCGGTGTCGCATCGTGCTGCGTCACCGACAGCAGGTCGCCGTTGCCGCGCTTGACGATGTATTCGTAACCCCAGGTGTTTTCGAGGCTTTGCTCGGCCGTGGCGCCGATGATGCCGCCGCTCACCGTGCCGGCCAGCGTCGACAGCGCACTCGCGGTGCCCTTGCCGACCTGGCTGCCGACGATGCCGCCCGCGGCGGCGCCGGTCGCCGCGCCGGCCGCCGCGTCGCCCTTGATGTCGACCTTGCGCACGCCGATGACGACGCCCTGGTTGACCTTGTTGGCCTGCTGGACGGCGTTGGTGCCGTAGGTGTTGGGCGAGAAGTCCCGGGCGCAGGCGGCGAGCGCCAGCGGGACCATCAAAGCGAGCAAAGTAGATGCAGGCCGAATCATGCGCGGCTCTTCTTCGGGTTCGGGCGGGATCAGCGGGCGCATTCAAGGCATCCGCATGGCAAATGTCGACCGCTAGATGCGCAGACGACTCCTGCGGCGGATCAGCGCCCGCCCGGGCGCTGTGTTACTTGCCCGCGCGATTCATCCGGTTGTCGACCAGATCCGTCACCACCGCGGGATCGGCCAGCGTGCTCACGTCGCCGAGCTGGTCGTGCTCGTCGGCGGCGATCTTGCGCAGGATGCGGCGCATGATCTTGCCCGAACGCGTCTTGGGCAGGCCTGGCGCCCACTGGATATGGTCTGGGGTCGCAATCGGTCCGATCTGCATCCGCACCCAGGCCACCAGCTCCTTGCGCAGCGTGTCGCTCGGCTGCTCGCCCGCGTTCAGCGTCACGTAGGCGTAGATGCCCTGGCCCTTGAGGTCGTGCGGGAAGCCGACCACCGCGGCTTCGGCGACTTTGGCATGCGCGACCAGCGCGCTTTCGACTTCGGCGGTGCCCATGCGATGGCCCGACACGTTGATCACGTCATCGACGCGACCGGTGATCCAGTAATAGCCGTCCGCGTCGCGACGACAGCCGTCGCCGGTGAAGTACTTGCCCGGATAGGTGCTGAAATAGGTTTCGATGAAACGTTTGTGATCGCGGAACACGGTGCGTGCCTGGCCCGGCCAGCTGTCGATGAGGACGAGATTGCCTTCGGCCTCGCCTTCGAGAACCTTGCCGTCGGCATCGACCAGCTGCGGCTGCACGCCGAAGAACGGCACCGTCGCACTGCCCGGCTTGGTCGTGGTCGCGCCAGGCAGCGGCGTGATCATGTGGCCGCCGGTTTCGGTCTGCCACCACGTGTCGACGATCGGGCAACGGCCGTCGCCGACCACGTTGTGATACCAGAGCCAGGCTTCGGGATTGATCGGCTCGCCGACCGAACCCAGCAGGCGCAGGCTTGTTCGGCTGGTCTTTTTCACCGGCGCGTCGCCGTCGCGCATCAGCGCGCGGATCGCGGTTGGTGCGGTGTAGAAGATCGAGACGTTGTGCTTGTCGACGACTTCCCAGAAGCGGCTGACGCTCGGATAGTTGGGCACGCCTTCGAACATCAGCGTCGTCGCGCCCGAGGCGAGCGGGCCGTAGACGATGTAGCTATGGCCGGTGACCCAGCCCACGTCGGCGGTGCACCAGTAGATTTCCTTGTCGCGATAATCGAACACGTACTGGAACGTCATCGTCGCCCAGACGAGATAACCGGCGGTCGTGTGCAGCACGCCTTTGGGTTTTCCGGTCGAGCCCGACGTGTAGAGAATGAACAGCGGATCTTCCGCCGCCATCGCTTCGGGCGGGCAATCGGGCGAGGCCTTGGCGACCGAATCTTCGTAACTGACGTCGCGGCCCGCTTTCATCGGCACGTCGCCGCCGGTGCGCGCGACCACGAACACGGTGGTGACGTCGGGGCAGCTTTCGAGCGCCTTGTCGGCATTCGCCTTGAGCGGAATCGTCTTGCCGCCGCGCACGCCTTCGTCGGCGGTGATCAGCACCGCGGAGTCGCAGTCGAGAATGCGATCTTTGAGACTGTCGGGCGAGAAGCCGCCGAACACGATCGAATGGACCGCGCCGATGCGCGCGCAGGCGAGCATCGCCACCGCCGCTTCGACGACCATCGGCAGATACAGCGTGACGCGGTCGCCCTTCTTCACGCCGCGCGCTTTGAGCGCGTTGGCGAAGCGGCAGACCTGGTCGTGCAGCTCGCGATAGGTGACGTGTTTCGATTGGGTCGGATCGTCGCCTTCCCAGATGATCGCGGTCTGGTCCCCGCGCGTGGCGAGGTGGCGGTCGAGACAGTTGGCGGCCACGTTGAGCTGCCCGTCCTCGAACCATTTAATCGCGACGTCGCCGGTAAATTCGGTGTTTTTGACCTTGGTGTAGGGGCGGATCCAGTCGACCAGCTTCTTGCCCTGCTCGCCCCAGAACGCGTCGGGGTCCGTGACCGACGCCTCGTACATGCGCTTGTAGCCGGCCTCGCCGAGCCGCGCTTTGGCGACGAAATCGGCGGGTGGCGGAAAGAGCTGGTGGGCGGCGTCGGTCACGTGGGTGTCCTCCGGTGTGGCCGGGTTTCTTCCCGGTCGGCTTGCATGCCGACCCTAGACCGTCGCCTTGCGTCGGCTCAACGGCCTGACCTCGTCACTCGTCAAACGCTCACAGCTGGGTCCCCGCTTTCGCGGGGACGGACGATTATGCAGGCGCGCTAGTTCCCGCTTTTCAGTCCGCCCAGTTTGCAGACCCGTGCCCATTCCGCCGCCGTCACCGGCTGCACCGACAGGCGCGAATTCTTCACCAGCACCATGTCTTTCAGCGCCGGGTCCTGCTTGATCGCGGCCAGGGTCACTTCGCTCGGCAGCTTCTCGACCGCGCGCATGTCGACCAGGCCCGACTTCTCGTCCTTGGGATCGGCGTAGAAGGTCTTGGCGATCTCGACGATGCCGACGACGCATTTGCCTTCGTTCGAGTGATAGAAGAAGGCGCGGTCACCCTTCTTCATCTGCTTCATGTTGATCAGCGCGCCCGGATTGCGGACACCGCTCCACTCGGTCGTCTTGGCCGCGACCATCTGGTCCCACGACCACGCCGACGGTTCCGACTTCACCAGCCAGTAGCTGCTCATGGGCGGGCCGTCCTATTCACGCGCCGACGGAAGGACCTGCCGGATGCGCTCGATCCTGGTCGAGGCGAACAGGCCGGCCTGGGCATAGGGATCGTCGGCGCAGAAGCGTTGGGCGTGCGCCGCGTCGTCGAGATCGATCACGAACACCGATCCGGTCGGCTTGCCGTCTTCGGTCAAGGTCGGGCCGGCGGTCACGATGCGCGGCACGAATTTCTCGAGATAGGCGAGGTGCAGCGGCCGCGTGTCGGGGCGCAGCGTGCCGGCGTCGGTGCGGTCAACGCACTGGATATGGAACAGCATGGCCGGACCGTACCGGCTCACCCCTCGGCTTTGAAGGGCCGCGCCAGCAGACCCTTCATCGCGTCTCGGATCGAGGCGCGGCCTTCGATGATCTCGACCACGGCCTGCGCGATCGGCAGCTCGACGCCATGCCGGTTGGCGCGCAGCAGCGCGGCACCCGCGGTCGCGACGCCTTCGGCGACGGTGCTGCGTCCGCGCATCAGCTCGTCCAAGCTCGCGCCTTCGCCGAGTGCCAGCCCCAGCGCGTAATTGCGCGAGCGCTTGCTGGTCGCGGTCAGCGCCAGGTCGCCGAGACCGGCCAAGCCGGCGAAGGTCTCGGGCCGGCCGCCCAGCGCCAGGCCCAGCCGCGTCGTTTCGGCCAGGCCGCGCGTCAGCAAAGCGGCGCGCGCATTTTCACCCAGTCCGGCGCCGATCGCGACGCCGCAGGCGATCGCGATCACGTTCTTGCAGGCACCCGCCACTTCGACGCCGATCGGATCGGGCGAACGGTAGGGGCGGAAACTGGGACTGCCGATGCGCGCCACCAGCGACGCCGCCAACGGATCGTCGTCGGACGCGATCGTCACCGCGGTCGGTTTTCCCGAAGCGACTTCGTCGGCAAAGGTCGGACCCGACAGTACCGCCAGCGCGCGCGACGGGGCCAGGTCGCGCGCGACTTCGGTCAGCAACCGTCCACTGCCGCGCTCGATGCCTTTGGCGCAGATCAGCAGCGGTGCGTCGCCGCGCTTCAGCCGCGTCAGCAATTCGGCGACATGCTGCGCGGGGGTAACGATCAGCAGCACCGACGCGCCGTCGGTCGCGTGATCGAGATCGTTGGTGACTTCGACACTGGCCGGCAGTTCGGCGCCGGGCAGATAGGCATCGTTGTGCCGCGACTTCTGGATCCACGCCGCGTGTTCGGGCCTGCGCGCCCACAAGCGCACCTCCGCATCGTCGCGTGCGAGCGCGATGGCCAACGCAGTGCCCCACGCGCCGCCGCCGAGAATCGCAATCGGTGCGCTCAAGCTTTGACTCCAGCAAACGCGGCTTTCGGTGCGTCGGCATCCAGCGGCCAGCGCGGACGCGGTGCGAAGTCGAACCCGTCGAACAGGCCCAGCCGCGCACGCTCCAACCCGGCCCAGGCCACCATCGTCGCATTGTCGGTGCAGAGGCGCGGCGGCGGTGCGACGAAGTCGAGACCGTGTTTGGCGGCAACCGCCGCAAGCCGCGCGCGCACCGTCGCATTGGCGGCGACGCCGCCCGCGACGACCAGCTGCGTGCCGTCGGGATATTCGTCGTTGAATCGTTTCGCCGCGCGCGCAGTGCGATCGGCGAGCTGTTCGGCAATGGCGGCCTGTGTCGAGGCCGCGAGATGCGGCAGGTCATGTGCGTCGGCGCCTTCGATCGCCATGCGCACGGCCGTCTTCAAACCCGAGAAAGAGAAATCGCAGCCGGGCTTGCCGACCATCGAACGCGGCAAGGGAAAGCGCGCCGGATCGCCGTCGCGTGCCGCCGCTTCCAGCGCGGGACCGCCGGGATAGCCCAGACCCAACAGCTTGGCGCTTTTGTCGAACGCTTCGCCCGCCGCGTCGTCGATCGTGGTGCCCCAGCGGCGATACTTGCCGACGCCTTCGACCACGAGCAATTGGCAATGACCCCCCGACACCAGCAGCAGCAGATAGGGAAACTGCACGTCGTCGGTGAGACGCGCGGTCAGCGCATGCGCTTCGAGATGATTGACCGCGACGAACTTCTTGTTGGCGGCCAGCGCGATCGCCTTGGCGGTGGTGACGCCGACCAGCACGCCGCCGATCAGGCCCGGCCCGCCCGTCGCCGCGACGACGTCGAGATCGGCGAAGGTCACGCCGGCGCGCGCCATCGTTTCGGTGACGATCGCGTCGAGCAGTTCCAGATGCGCCCGCGCCGCCACTTCGGGCACGACGCCGCCGAACTTGCGGTGCTCCTCGAGCTGCGAGGCCACCAGCTCGCCGCGAATGGCGCGCGTGTCATCGACCACCGCAGCCGCGGTTTCGTCGCAAGAGGTTTCGATGCCCAGGACCAGCATGGGGCGGAAAATAGGGCCCAAGGCGCCGCTTGTCGAAGCGTGCTCTTGTCCCGGCTCAGATCAGCCAGCTCGCGACCAGTCCGATGGTGGCGAGGAAGATCACTGCGGTCGTCGTCCAGCCGAGCGCATTCAGGCCCCGGCTGTTGACCCGCTCGCCCATGATGCGGCGGTCGTTGGTCATCAGCATGATCAGCAGCAGCAGTGGCGGCGTGGAAAAACCCTGCACGATTCCCGACCAGACCAGTGCCCTCATCGGGTTGAAGCCGAGGAAGTTGAGTGCCACCGCGAGCGCGCTGACGATGCCGATGGCGACATAGAATCTGGGCGCCTCGCGCGCCTTGGCGTGCAGGCTGGCCTTCCAGCCGAGCGACTGGGCCAGATCATAGGCCGCACCCGTCGTCATCACCGGTACGGCAAGAAACCCGACGCCGATCAGTCCGGCGAGAAACAGCGCGCTGGCCCCTTCGCCGGCCAGCGGCCGCAACGCCTCGGCCGCCTGCGCGGCGGTGTCGATGTCATGCTGCCCGGCCGGGTAGAGCGTCGAGCCGGTCGACAGGATGACGAAATACATCACCAGGTTCGAGAAGCTCATGCCGATCAGGATGTCGCGCCGGCTGCGCCGCAGTTCCGCCTCGGTGGCGCCGATCCGTTGCTGCAGGCGTGTCCTGCCTTCGGCGATTTCTTCTTCGACCTCCTGGTTCGACTGCCACGTATAGATATAGGCAGACAGCGTGGTGCCGATGATCGCCACGATGATCGACAGAAATTCGCGATCGAACGTCACGCGAGGGACGAAGGTGCCGCGCAGCACCTCGGCGGCGTCGGGTTTCGCCAGGATCGCCGCGCCGATATAGGCGAGCAGCGCCAGCGCCAGCCAGCGGAACACGCTGCGGATCAGTCGGTACGAACCGAACACCTGCAACGCAAAGATGAGACACGCGACGGCTGCCGCGATCCACGGAATGGGCAACGGCACGAACAGGTTGATCGCCGCCGCGATGCCGCCGAGATCCGCCGCGGCCTCGATCATGTTGCCGAGCATGACGCCGACCAGCACCGCCCACAGCAGCCAGCGCGGATAGAAATCGCGGATGACATGGAACAGGCCGCGGCCCGAGACCTGGCCCAGCTTCGAGGACAGGTACACGACCGTGTACATCATCGGCATCATCACCGGCGCCATCCACAGCAGGCCGAGGCCGAAGCGCGCGCCGGCGCTGGCATAGGTGCCGATTGCGGAAGGATCGTCGTCGGCGGCACCGGTGATCAGGCCCAGTCCGAGCGCGCGGCCGATGCCGTCGCCGCCCGCTTCCTGGGTGGTTCCACGTTTTGGTCGTGCCATGCCCCCGGGCGAACTGGCGGCGGCGGCGAACGTTGCCGTCGCGCCTTGCCGATCCCGTTCAGCCTGCCCGTGTAACCGCTCGTGTGGCGTAACGAACAGAACGCGCGAAACGGATCCGAAACGTCCAAGCGCATGCAGGGTGCTTTGGGCATCGTGCGTGCGCAGACGCGACCTCAGAAAGGGGCACTCATGTCCAAAACAAACATCGATGCGGCGAAACCGGGCGTCGCCCGACGGGAGGTGCTGCTCGGCGCGGCTTCCGTCGCCAGCCTGGCAGCGGCCGGCGCGTCGGCAGCGACGGGCCCTACCTCAACGCGGGCGGCAAAGCCGGCCCAAAACGCGGAGCCAAAAATGACCACCATCACCACCAAAGACGGCACGCAGATTTTCTACAAGGATTGGGGCACCGGGCAGCCGATCGTGTTCCATCACGGCTGGCCGCTCAGCGCCGACGACTGGGACGGGCAGATGATGTTCTTCCTGGCGCACGGCTACCGCGTCATCGCGCATGACCGTCGCGGTCACGGCCGCTCGACCCAGACCGCGACCGGCAATGAGATGGACACCTACGCCGCCGATGTCGCCGCGCTGGCCACGCATCTCGACCTCAAGAATGCGATCCATATCGGTCATTCGACCGGCGGCGGCGAAGTCGCGCATTACGTTGCACGTGCCGAGCGTGGCCGGGTCGCGAAAGCGGTGCTGATCGGCGCGGTGCCGCCGATCATGGTCAAGTCGGAGAAGAATCCGGGCGGCCTGCCGATCGAAGTATTCGACGGATTCCGTGCCGCGCTCGCCGCCAATCGTGCGCAGTTTTACATCGATGTGCCCACTGGCCCGTTCTATGGCTTCAACCGCCCGGGCGCGAAAATTTCTCAAGGGGTCATCAACAACTGGTGGCGCCAGGGCATGATTGGCGGCGCCAAGCCTCAATACGACTGCATCAAGGCGTTCTCGGAAACCGACTTCACCGAGGACCTGAAGAAGATCGACGTGCCGACCTTGGTGCTGCATGGCGAGGATGACCAGATCGTGCCGATCGCCGATTCCGCGCCGCTCTCGGCCAAGCTGCTCAAGAAGAGCACGCTGAAAACCTATCCAGGCCTGCCGCACGGCATGTGCACGACGCATCCGGAGGTGATCAATCCGGACCTGCTCGCCTTCGTGAAGGCCTGATCGGAACGATGGCGGTCGCTCTGGGCGACCGCCATCGCTTCGGCCGCTCGGGATGCGGTCGTTACGTCGCGCTTCTCACGCGCGCCGCCCCATGCTCGAAGACGTGCCATGGATCGACCGCTTCGCATCGGCACGCGCGGCAGCCCGCTGGCCCTCGCACAAGCGCGCGAGACGGCGTCGCGCCTGCTCGCCGCCCATCCCGGCCTGCCCGCGCCCGAGCTGGTGCCGATCAAGACCACCGGCGACCGGATCCAGGACCGCACCCTCGCCGAAGCCGGCGGCAAAGGCCTGTTCACCAAAGAACTCGACGAGGCGCTGCTCGACGGCCGCGTCGATCTCGCCGTCCACTCGATGAAAGACGTGCCGACGCGCCTGAGCGACGGCACCGCGCTGCTGGCGCTGCTGCCGCGCGAAGATCCGCGGGACGCCTGGTTCGCGCGCGACGGCGTTTCGACTCTGGCGACGCTTCGCCCCGGTTCGGTCGTCGGCACCGCGAGCCTGCGTCGCCAGGCCCTGGTGCTGCATGCCCGCCCCGACCTGCGCGTGGTGCCGTTGCGCGGCAACGTGCAGACCCGCCTCGCCAAGCTCGAAGCGGGCGAGGTCGACGCGACCTTGCTGGCCGTGGCGGGGCTCAACCGGCTCGGCCATGCCGAGCTGATCCAGCACGCGCTCGACCCGTCCGAGCTGCTGCCGGCGGTGGCGCAGGGCGCGGTCGGTTGCGTCGCGCGCGAAGATGACGAGACGGTCGCGCTTCTGCTGGCGGCGCTCGACTGCGCGCCGACGCGGCAGCGGGTCGAAGCCGAACGCGCGCTGCTGACCGTGCTCGACGGGTCGTGCCGCACGCCCATCGCGGCGCTCGCGACGCTCGACGGCACCGTCCTGACTCTCGATGGGCTGGTCGCCTCGCCCGACGGCGCGCGCGTCTTCAAGGCCAGCCGCACCGGGCCGGCGATCTACGGCGTGGCGCTGGGCGAGGAGGCCGGGTTCGAACTCAAGGCCGCGATGCCGGCCGACCTGTTCCGGACGTGACCGCCCGACACGTGCTGGTGACGCGCCCGGCCGAACGCGCCGCGCCGCTCGCCGCACGCATCGCGGCGCTGGGCTGGGTGCCGCTGCTGGCGCCGGCCCTTCGCACCGAGCCGACCGGGGTGCCGCTGCCGGCGGCGCTCGACCGGTTCGACGCGCTGGTTTTCACCAGTGCGGCCGGCGTACGTGCCTTCGAAGCGGCCAGTCCGCTGCGCGAACCGCCCGCGTACGCGGTCGGCGACGCGACCGCCGAGGCCGCCCGCACGATCGGGTTCAAAAACGTGGTCTCGGCCCACGGCGACGTCGCCGCGTTGAACGCGCTGCTCGCTGCCTCCCCCGCACGGCGCCTGCTTCACGTCGCGGGCGAGGAGGTCGCGGGCGAGGTCGCGGTCGCCGGTCGCGAAGTCGAACGGGTCGGCCTCTACCGGACTGTGGCCGAGCGATCACTCCCTGCGACCGTCCGTACGGCCCTGTACGCGCGTACGGTCGCGGCCGCCTGTTTCCTGTCGCCGCGCTCGGCGAGCGCGTTTATATCGCTAGTGGATCCGGACCTTTTTGCGCCTGTACGCGCATTGGTCATGTCCCAGCCGGTTGCCGACGCCCTCGCGTCGGTTGGCTGGGCGCGGATTGAAATCGCGGCGCGCCCGACCTTGGACGCGCTGCTGGAGCGGCTGGGAGCGCCCAAATGCTGAGTGTGTGCGCATGAGCGAGGACGTTTTACCGCCGACCGGGGCGGCAAGTGAGAGCGCCGAACCCTCGGCGACCGAACGCGTGATCGAGACCTTCGGCGGCATCCGCCCGATGGCGGCCAAGCTCGACGTGCCGGTCACCACGGTCCAGGGCTGGAAAAAGCGCGGTGCCATTCCGCGCGCCCGCCATGCCGACATTCTGGTCGCCGCAACCAAGCACGGCCTGACCGTCGATCCCGACCTGCTCGCCGCCACCGATCCCAATGGCAGCGCCATCGAAACCCCCGACCCGCTCGAAGCCGAGATCGCTGCGGTGGCCGATCCGGTCGCGGCCCCGCCCCGCGCCGGCCGAAGCGCCTCGACGGTCGCGATCGGCGCCGCCGCGGTGGCGGTCGTCGCGGCGCTGGTCTCGATCGCCGGTCCGCTGGTCGTGAAACAGGCGCCGAGCACCGGCGGCGACGTCGCGGCGCGGCTGGCGGCGCTCGAAGCGCGACCCGATCCGGCGTCGCGCCTCGCCGCGCTCGAAGCACGTCCCGCCGGCACCGGCGCGCCGGACGCGCAGCTCGCCGACCGGCTGACACAGCTCGAACAGCAGCTCGGCCAGGTGCGCGGCCAGACCGCCGACCTGTCCAAGGTCGCGGCGCGGCTCAATGAAATGCAGGTGGCGACGCAGGGCCGCGAGATCCTGCTGCAGACCATCACCGACGTGCAGGCTTCGCTCGTGTCGCTGCAGGGGCTGGTGCGCCAGGCGCAGCAGCAGCTGGCGCAGCAGACCGGCCGCATCGATCAGGTCGAGAATGCGCTCAGCGACCGTCGCGCCGCCGATCTGCGCAACGAAGCGGTCGTGCTCGCGGTCGGACAGTTGCGCGCCCAGACGCAGACCGCGCGCCCGTTCGACAAACAGATCAGCGCACTGCGTTCGATGGCCGGCGACGACGTCGAGCTGCGCCAGCTGCTCGACCGGATTCAGGACGGCGCCGAAAACGGCGTGCCGACGCGCGAGGAGCTGCGCGCCGAGCTGACGCGGCAAGCGCCCGAACTGGTGCGCAGCGCTAAAGTCGGCGACGGCAACAACTGGTGGAACCAGGCGATGTATCGCGTCAGCCAGGTGATCTCGATCCGCCGCGTCGGTGCCGATGCCAAAGGCGACGGCGTCAACGCCGCCGTGGCGCGCGCCGAAGCGATGGCCGAGGCCGATGATCTGCAAGGTGCCGTACAGGCATTGAAGCCGCTGACCGGCCTGCCCGGCGACGTGGTGCGGCCGTGGCTGCGCGCCGCCGAGCGGCGTTTGAATCTCGACGATGCCGGCGAAGAGCTGCAGCGCATCGTGATCGAACGTCTCGGCATCGACCCGACGCAGATGGTGAAGCCGGCGGACGGGAAATGAGTCAACAACACGGTCGTCCCGGGAAGCGCGCGCTGTGATCCGCGGTCTCTGGTTCTTCGCGCGTCTTGCGCTCGTCGTCGTCGTCGCGGTCTGGCTCGCCGAGCGGCCGGGTGCGGCATCGATCGAATGGCAGGGCTGGTTGATCGAAACCTCGGCCGCGATGCTGATCGGCGTCGTGTTCGGGGTCGCCGTGCTGGTGCTGACCGTCGCGCGCCTGTTGCGCATCGTTCGCCGTGCGCCGGTGACATTCGCCCGTTCGCGCCGCCGTAAGGCGAGAGAGCGCGCCGGCCGCGACCTGACGCGCGGTCTCGTCGCCATCGCCGCCGGCGACACGCGCGACGCGCGCCGTCTGGCGCAGCGTTCGGTGGAAGGCGTCGGCGTGTCGGATCCGGCGCTGGCGCATTTTCTCGCCGGCCAGGCGGCGCACGCGGCGGGTGACCTGCAACAGGCGGAAGAACATTTCCGCATTCTGCGCGACACGCCCGACACGCGTTTTCTCGGACTGCGCGGCCTGATCGCGATCGCGCTCGAACGCGGTGATGACGCGCAGGCGCTGACGCTTGCGCGCGAAGCGCGGCGCGTGAACGGCAAGTCCTTGTGGGCGGCGAAGACGTTGTTCGAACTCGAAGCGCGCGCCCATGCCTGGGCCCAGGCCGAAGCGACGCTCGCCGATGCCGAGCGGCTGAACGCGTTCGCGCCCCAAGTCGCGCGCCGTCATCACGTCGCGGTGCTGCTGGCGCGCGCCGACGAAGCGGCGAAGCAGGGCGCCACCGCCGACGCCATCGCGCACGCGCAGAAGGCGCATGAACTCGATCCCGCCTCGGCGGCGGCCGCGGTTCGTCTTGCCAAGCTGCTCGACGCAACCGGCCGTGCGAAGCCCGCTTCTCGCGCGCTCGAGCGTAGCTGGGTCGAGCGTCCGGATCCGTCGATCGCGGCCGTGTGGGCGACGCTCGACGGTGCCACCACCTCGCTCGATCGCGCGCAGCGTCTCGAACGTCTGGTCGAACTCGCGCCGGACAGCGCGGTCGGGCGTCAGGCGCTGGGCGAAGCGCAGGCCGATGCCGGATTGTGGGGCGATGCGCGCGTCAATCTCGCCAAGGCGGCCGAGACGGCGGGCCTCACGCGGCGGCTGGGCCGTGCGCTGGCGCGCGTCGAAGAAGGCGCCGGCAGTGACGAAGCGACGGTGCGCGGCTGGCTCGTGCGCGCGCTCGATGCCGGCGACGATCCGTCGTTCGTGTGCGGCACGTGCGGCACCGAAACCGAATCCTGGTCGGCCTCGTGCCCGAGTTGCCGCGCGTTCGATTCGATGGTGTGGGGCCCGCGTCCGCCGACGCCGCCGGCGCCGCTCAGCCGCGATCCTGTGGGCGACGCGCTGCTGCTGCGAGCCGGCTGAGCGCGTCAGCCGGGACGAGGGACCGATTCATCGGATCGGCCGAGCGCCCGAAACAGAATCAGCCCGGCGACGAAGCCGCCGACATGTGCGACCCAGGCGATGTTCTGCTCGCCGTCGCCGCCGATGCCGAGCGCACCCGTCACCACCATCACCGCGATCCAAATCGCCGCGAGCGGCAGCAGGCGCTGGCCGCTGCGCTGGCGGATCGCCAGCACGATGGCCGCGAACAAGCCGCTGATGCCGCCCGATGCGCCGACGATCGCATCGGTTGAGTCGGGATAGGCCGCGACGTGCGCCGCCGCGCCCGCGACGCCGCAGGCGAAAAAGATGGCGAGGAAACGTTTGGCGCCGACGGCGCGCTCGACGCCGCTGCCCAGCGCCGCGAGCATCGCGAGATTGACCAGCAGATGCAGCCAGCCGCCATGCAGCGCCATGTAAGTGAAGGGCCGCCATAGCCACGAGACGTCGAATTCGCCCTGCGTGTAGAGCGCCGGGATCACCGCTGTGGTTTCGACCAGCGTCTGGTCGATCGAGTCCGGCAGCACCAGCCGGATCAGGTGAATGACGAGGAACAGCAGGATCAAGCGCGCCGTGGCAGGCGCGAGATTGAGGGCGGGTTCGGAGGGGGATTGCTGCATGAAGGGGCGGAAGCTAACTGGTTCGCCGCGATAGCGGGATCCATTTTGTCGTCGCCGAGTTCTGACCTAGCGGCTGCGGCGTTGCGGCGCGCCGGGCGCCTGCCCGCGCGGGAATGGGTCGTGGTTTTCGCGGGGATGATGCGGTTCGCCTTGCGCCGCCGGGCCGCCCTGACTATGGTCCCGGCCGCTTTGAGACCGTTGGTCTCTCTGTCCTCCAGGTACGCCGAAATAGCTCAGCGGTAGAGCAACTGATTCGTAATCAGTAGGTCCCCGGTTCAAATCCGGGTTTCGGCACCACCTCTCCCGTCCCGGCCACCCTCCCCGCGGCTGTCTCGGTTTTATCGCGAGAACAAACCCGCCCAGGCGGAGTTCACGCCCTTGCCATGCCTGCCACTGATCTGCTGTTCGCCCTCGCCCAGACGGGGTTGCTGGCTGCGCTCGCCTGCCTCTGCCTGCTCAGTCTGAACCTGATCGCGCTGACGTTGCTCTATGCGGTCGGCCGCGCCCGCGGGCGCCTGCCCGTCGCCGCGTCGCCCGCCGCGTTGCCGCGTGAGCTGCCGACCGTGCTGGTGCAGCTGCCGGTGTTCAACGAGCGGGCTGTGGTCGAGCGTGCGCTCGAAGCGGCTGCCGCGCTGGACTGGCCGCGCGACCGGCTCAAGATCCAGCTGCTCGACGATTCGACCGACGACACCGTACCGTTCGCGGCCGAGATCGTGGCGCGGCTGCAGCGCCAGGGCGTCCGCGTCGAACATTTGCATCGCAGCGACCGCGTCGGCTTCAAGGCCGGCGCGATGGCGGCGGGGCTGGCGCGCGACGCGTCGTGCTTCGTCGCGGTGTTCGACGCCGACTTCACGCCGCCGCGCGATTTCCTGCAGCGTGCGGTTGCGACTCTGCTCGCCGACGAAAGCCTCGGCTTCGCGCAAGGACGCTGGGAGCATCAGAATGCGGGCGAGAATTTCCTGACGCGCGCGCAGGCGATGATGCTCGACGGGCATTTCGGCATCGAACAGGCGGCGCGTTCGATGACCGGTCTGGTGCTGCCGTTCAACGGCACGTGCGGCGTGTGGCGGCGCAGCGCGATCGAAACTGCGGGCGGCTGGTCGTCCGATACGCTGTGCGAAGATCTCGATCTGTCGGTGCGCGCGCGTCTCGCCGGCTGGCGCGCGGTGTTTCTGGCCGACCTTGCGGTGCCGGGTGAATTGCCGCCGACGCTTGCCGCGTGGCGCACGCAGCAATTCCGCTGGACCAAAGGTTTCGCGCAGGTGGCGAAGAAACTGCTCGGCCGCGTCTGGCGCGCCAAGCTTCCCCTGTCGGCGAAGATCGCCTTCACGCTGCAGACGGCGCAACCGATGTGCTACCCGCTCGCGGCCGCATCGCTGCTCGGCTCGCTGGCGCTGCTGCTGGTCGAGACGGTCCGTCCAGGGACGCTGTCGAGCGCGGGTGTGGCGATGATGTCTTTGGGCTTTCTCGGCAGCCTCGTCTTCGTGGCTGCGGGCCAGGCCGCGCTCGGACGCGGCGGCTGGGTCGCCTTTCCGTGGCGCTATCTGACCATCCTGCTGCTCAATTCCGGCCTGGTCCTGTCGAACACGCGCGCCGTCATCGAAGGGCTGCTGGGCAAGCGCTCGCCCTTCGTGCGCACGCCCAAGCGCGGCGGCAACGGGCGTATCGCCTATGAGCGCGGCGGGCCGACCGGCGCCTCCGAACTCGTCTGCGGCCTGACCCTGGGCGGCGCGCTGATCCACGAGGCGGGCTGGATCGCGCCGCTGTTCAGCCTGTCGATCCTGGGGCTGGGGCTGGTCGGAATCGGACTCGCGCGCGAACGGCTGCTGGCGCAGGTGCAACCCGGGTCGCGCGCTGCGGCGGGCGATTAGCGCTTCGGCGAAAACGCGCCGCCACGCCACCGTCTGGACGGAGGCGATCTTCGATGTAGATCTCCCGCGAACCACAAAAACGGTGAGCGATGATCGACCTGCATTACTGGCCGACGCCGAACGGCCACAAGATCACGATCTTTCTGGAAGAGACCGGTGTTCCGTACCGGATCATTCCGGTCGACATCAGCAAGGGCGAGCAGTTCCAGCCCGACTTCCTCAAGATCGCGCCCAACAATCGCATGCCGGCGATCGTCGATCCTGACCCGGCCGACGGCGACGGTCCGCTGTCGGTGTTCGAATCCGGTGCCATCCTCGTCTATCTCGGCGACAAGACCGGCCGCTTCCTGCCCGCCGAAATCCGCCCCCGCGCCGAGGTGATGCAGTGGCTGTTCTGGCAGATGGGCGGGCTGGGCCCGATGGCGGGACAGAACCATCACTTTTCACAGTATGCGCCGGATAAAATTCCCTACGCGATCGAACGCTACGTGAAGGAGACCAACCGTCTCTACGGCGTGCTCGACCGCCGTCTTGCCGGTCGCGACTTCATCTGCGGCGATTATTCGATCGCCGACATGGCGAGCTATCCGTGGATCGTGCCCTACGAGCGCCAGGGCCAACGGCTCGAAGATTTTCCCAACCTGAAACGCTGGTTCGACGCGATGGCGGCGCGGCCCGCCGTGAAGCGCGCGTACGAAAAGGGAGAAGTTTATCGATCGCGCCCGGTGGTCGACGAGGAGAGCCGCAAAATCCTGTTCGGCCAAACCGCCGCGAACGTCGCCGCCCGATCGTAACGCAACCCTGGCGCGACCTGCGGCGGTGTCGGTTCTGCACTAGCTCACGCGGCGGCGCCCGTGCGATGGTCACCCGCCTTTAGAAGAAGATGGGAACCTGTCGTGCTTGAGCGCCCGCGCGTCCTCTATGTCGAGGACGAGCCCGACATCCAGACCATCGCCCGCCTCGCGCTCGAAACGATCGGTGGCTTCACTGTCGAAATGTGCGGCTCCGGCGAAGCGGCGATCCTTGCCGCGCAAGGCGGCACGTTCGATCTCGTGCTGCTCGACGTCATGATGCCCGGCATCGACGGTCCCACCACCTTGCAGCGCCTGCGCGAACTTCCCGGTTTCGAGCGCGTGCCGGTGGTGTTCATGACCGCCAAGGTGCAGCCCGACGAAATCAAGCGCTGGCGCGAGCTCGGCGCCATCGACGTGTTCGAAAAGCCGTTCGATCCGATGTTGCTCGCGGCGCGCGTCGGCGACGTGCTCGGCCGCGCCAACCGCGCGGGTGCGGCGTGAACGAGGAAGAGTTCGACAGTGTGCTGGCGCGCCTGAGCGGCGAGTATAAAGCCGGCCTGCCGCAGCGCCTCGACGAGATGGACGTGCTGTGGGCGCGGCTGTCGGGCGACCGCAACGACAACGAGGCGGCGACGAAGCTGCACTTCCATTTTCATTACTTTTCGGGCTCGGGCGGTTCGTTCGGCCTGCCCGAGCTTTCGAACCAAAGCACCTTGGCCGAGAACGCCTTGTCGTCGGCGCTGCGAAATGAACGCACCCTCACCGACGAAGAATGTCGGACCATCGCAACGCAGCTGGATGTGGTCCGCCGCATCGTCGAGGGTTAATGAGCGAAGCGGCCCGCATTCTCGTCGTCGACGACACGCCCGTGGCGCTGCGCCTGATGGAGGCGCTGCTCAAGCGCGCCGGTTTCGACCAGCTGCGCTTCGCCGCCTCGGCCGACGAGGCCTTTGACGCGCTGTCGCTCGACGATGTGGACGGCGACGCGACGGTCGATCTGGTGCTGCTCGATGTGATGATGCCCAGGATCGACGGCATCGAAGCCTGCCGCCGCATCAAGAATTCGGTCCGTTATGAAGACGTTCCGATCGTGATGGTGACGACGCTCGACAGCGCCAACCATCTGACCGCCGCGTTCGAAGCAGGTGCCAGCGACTATGTCACCAAGCCGGTCGAACCGGTTGAACTGGTGGCGCGCGTCCGCGCCGCCTTGCGACACAAGGCAGCCCTCGATCGCCGCCGTGAACGCGAACGCGAACTCAGCGTTCGGCTGGAAGAAGCCGAACGCCGCCTGAGCGACTCGAGCACCGCCTGAAGCTTGCGCGGTGCATGCGCCGATCCCGTCGGGCGTGCGTTTCAGCGGTGCTTGGTTGACGCAAACGCCGTCGCGTTTATGTCCTTCAAGTCCTCGTGCCGATCAGGAGATGCCCAGATGGCCAAAGCCAAGAACCAAGCCAAGAAAGCCCCCGCCAAGGCGAGCCCGCTGGCGCCGCAGCGGGGCCACGAGATCCAGCCCTACGGCACGCTCGCGCGGGCGCCGATCGGCCTCGGCGCGAACGTACGTTCCGCATCGGTGGAAGCGCTGAACCAGCTGCTCGCCGACACCTGCACGCTGCGCGATCTCTACAAGAAACATCACTGGCAGGTGTCGGGCGCCACCTTCTACCAGCTGCATCTTCTCTACGATAAGCACTACGAAGAGCAGTCGGCCCTGGTCGACGAGATCGCCGAACGCATCCAGACGCTGGGCGGAATTCCGGTCGCGATGGCGGCCGACATCGCCGAGCTGACGCAGCTTCCACGCCCGCCGCGCGGTCGCGAAGACGTGCCGACGCAGATTTCGCGCCTGCTCGAAGCGCATGAGCGCCTGCTGCTGACCTGTCGTGCCGCTGCCCGAGAGGCGGCAGATGCGGGCGATGATGGCACCAATGACCTGGTCGTCTCGTCGCTGATCCGCACCAACGAGATGCAGACCTGGTTCGTCAGCGAACATCTCGTCGACACGCCGCTGGTTCATTCCGGCGGCCACGGCTGAAAACGCCGCGCAACACCTGATCTGGCCGCCGCGCTCCCGCCAGGAGCGCGGCGGTCTCGTTTTGGCATGCTGTTTCCGTCCCGCGACCCACTTTCTCGGTGTCGCTGAGTCATGATGGAGTGGCGCCCGTGCTTTTCTCGCCCGCCGACTATCTCGCGCTCGCGCTGTTCGCCGTCGTATGGGCCGGCTACGAGCCGCTGCAGCGTGTGCTGGTGCGCCGGCATGACGGCATCAATCACGTGCTGGTGATCGTGCGGCGGGCCTGGATGCGCGAAACCGGCCGCCGCGAGAATCGCATCACCGACGCGGCGCTGATCGGGCATGTGGTGAATTCGACGACGTTCTTTGCGTCGACGACGCTGCTGGTCATCGCGGCCTTGTTCGGCGCGCTGGGCAATGCCGATCGCATCCACGCCGCGCTCGACCCGCTGATGCCGATCTCCGACGCACCCGCCGCGGTCGCATTCAAGCTCGGGCTGCTGATCCTGGTCGCGGTCCACGGGCTGTTCCGCTTCACCTGGGCGCTGCGGCAGCTGAACTATCTCATCGCGCTGGTCGGTTCGATGCCGCGCGAGGGCGACGAGATGGTCGGCGACGCCGCGGCCGAAGTGCTGAGTCACGCGCTCGCCGCCTTCAACGGCGGCATGCGCGCCTACTATTTCGGGCTGGCGGCGGTGGCATGGTTCGCCGGTGCGCTGTGGTTCGCCATCGCAACGTTGGGCGTTCTGGCCGTGCTGCTGTTGCGCCAGCTCGGGTCACCCACTGCACGCGCGCTTCGCCGCGCCGCGGCGGCGCTCAGTCGCTAAACCAGCGACGCGACGGGTCCGTCCGCGGCCTACGCGGCCTTCTCGCTCGAATTGGCGTCGCGCGCGTCGGCGGCGAAAATTTCTTCCAGCTCCTGCGCGGCCTGCTTCGCGCTTTGGATCAAGGTCGCTTCGTCGCCGGCCAGTTCGAACTGGCGGCGCAGGCCGCGCACGTCGTGGTCGCGGAAGATCGCCAGCGCGCGCGGAATGCGATCGGCCGGCGTGCCGATCCCCTCCAGCGTCAGGCCGGCAAGCACCATCGCGGATTCGAACGTCTCGCGGATCACGTCGTCGGGCGCAACGCCGTGCTCCATCAACGTGATGGCGTGCTGGCGATTGCGTGCGCGGGCCAGCACCCGCAAATGCGGAAAATGCTTTTTCACCACGTCGAGCGCGCGCACCGACGCTTCGACGTCGTCGATGGCGAGCACCAGCAGCAGCGCATTGGCACCGCCGGCTGCGGTCAGCAGGTCGAGCCGCGAGGCGTCGCCGTAATAGACCTTGTTGCCGAAGCGGCGCACCACGTCGATCTGGTCGGGACTGGCGTCGAGCGCGGTGAACGGAATGCGTTGCGCGCGCAGCAGGCGGCCGACGATCTGACCGACGCGGCCAAAGCCCGCGATGATGACCGGATTCCAGTCGACATCGATCTTGTCGAACTCGGGCTTGATCTTGGCGTCGAGGCGCGGCGCCAGAAAACGTTCTTCGAACAGGAACACGAGCGGCGTCGCCGCCATCGACAGCGTCACCACCAGCACCAGCAGATCCGCGGTGGCGTCGTCGAGCAGGCCGAGCCCGCCCGCCAGCGCCCACAAGACGAAGCCGAACTCGCCCGCCTGTGCCAGCGCGAAGCCGAGACGGCGCGACGAGCGGCCGTTGTAATGCCAGAGCCGGCCGACGATTGCCGCGACCAGCGCCTTCGCCGTCATCACGGCGAGCACGAGTCCGAGGATCAGCAGCGGCTGCTTGAACAGCAGCGTGAGGTTGGCGCTCATGCCGACGCCCATGAAGAACAGGCCGAGGAACAGGCCTTTGAACGGTTCGATGTCGGCTTCGAGTTCGTGCCGGTACTCGCTGTCGGCGAGCAGCACGCCGGCAAGGAAGGCGCCGAGCGAAGCCGATAGTCCGACCATCGACATCACCGACGCGGCGGTGATGACGATCAGCAAGCCCGCGGCGGTGAAGACTTCCTGGTAGCCCGCGCTCGCGATCAGGCGCAGCAACGGTCGCACCAGATAGCGGCCGCCGACCAGCACCGCGACCGTGGCCCCCAGTGCGATGCCGACTTCGAGCAGCAGATCGTGCCCGGATCCCGGTAGCTTGTCGGCGCCCCCCGCCAGGACCGGCAGCAGCACCAACATCGGAATCACCGCGAGGTCCTGGAACAGCAGGATCGAGAATGAGGCCTGGCCATAGGCTTTGCTCAGCGCCTTGCGCTCAGCCAGCATCGGCAAGACGAAGGCGGTCGAGGACAAGGACAGGCCGAAGCCGACGACGAAGGCTGCGTCGGGTTTCAAGCCCAGCAGCCACGCGCCCAGCCCCAGCACGACCGTGGTGCCCGCGACCTGCAGGAAGCCCATGCCGAACACCAGATGTCGCATCACCCACAAGCGCGACGGCTTGAGCTCGAGCCCGATCACGAACAGCAGCAGCACGACGCCGTATTCGGAGATGTGCTTGATGGTCTCGATATTGGCGACGACGCCGAGCACGCGCGGCCCGACAACGACACCGGCGGCGAGATAGCCCAGCACCGAGCCGAGGCCGAGCTTCTTTGCCAGCGGCACCGCGATAATCGCGGCCGCGAGCAGAACGATGATTTCAAAAAGGCTCATGGGACCGGTGCGCTCCGTCTTGGCGGAGTCCCGATCCTAAGGGGGGCGGGCCGGAAGCGCGACGTTGGCCGCGCCCCGATCCGCCGCTCGATCAGCCGCCGCGCGACGTGGTCACGTTGGGGCCGCGGTTGTTCTTGATGCCGTTGGTCCAGTCGGACCGTGCGCAGGCGCCGTCCCAGCACCGGGTCGAGGTGCGCGGCGTCTCGCCGGTATCGCCGCCGGCACCGGCAGCGTCAGGATTCTCGCCGCGGCGCTTGGCAGCGCTGCGCGACAGGATGCTCGAATCGCGAGTCGGGTCCACGTCGGGATCGACAACGGTCGGGCTCTCGACCTTCACGTCGGGCTGCTTGTCGTTCTTGGCCGGATCGGCCGCCCAGGCCGCCGGTGCGGCGAGCAGCAGGGTGGCGGCGAGTGCCAGCGAAATGTTGCGAAACCGGGCCATCGAAATCCTCCTCACCGCAGCACTCAGGAACCCCGCCGGAGCGCCAGAAGATCCAATCTTCGGATCCAGAGCTTCGCGCACTCTACCCGATCTGGCGAGCCCACCCTAGTAACAGCCGCCAACGGTATTTGGCCACGCAGCCGCAAGTGTGTGCGGCGGCGCGTACATGACGTAACGCGATGGCGCCACCGGACACGAAAGATCAGACCCGGAACGTGTAGGTCGTGCTGCCGTCGCGCTCGATGTCGGGCGGGAATTCGCGGCGCTTGTCGGCGAAGTACTGCTCGCGATGATCGCCGTAATCGGCGCGGTTGTACGTCAGGTACAGAATGCGGCGCGGCGCGGCGGTCTGGTTCGGCTTCGACGCGTGCGGCACGAAACTGTCGAAGAAGACCACGTCGCCGGGCGCGGTTTCGACCGGCTCCAGCCCCAGCTCGTCCCAGGCGAGCGGCTTCCACTCTTCGCCGATCAGCCCATTCCGGTGCTTGCCCGCGACCAGTTCGAGACAGCCATTTTCCAGCGTCGCCGCATCCAGCGTCACCAGCGCGGTGACGAAGAGCGGCGCGTAGCGGCTCCAGCCGGCCTGTTGATCCTGGTGCGGCTCGAACCCGGCGCTGCCGGGCAGTTTGAAATTGATCTTTTCCTTGAACAGCACCGTGGGACCGCCCATCAGCGCGTCGATCCAGCGCGCCAGGCGACCGCGGCGCACGGCGCCATCGAAGCCGGCATGGAACGGACAAAAATTCTCGATGCGCTGCACGACGCGCGCGCCCGGCTCGAGGCGACTGTCTTCGTAATAGACCATGTGTCGCCCGGGCACTTCGGGTGCGGTCGTGACCTCGTCGGTCCAGCGCAGCAAGTCGTCGGTCTCGCGTGCGCCGAAGAATCTGCGCACGACCAGAAAACCGTCGCGGTGCCAGGCCGCTTTCAGCGCCGGCGTCAGGTGATCGTCGTTGGAATATTCAAAAGCTGCGCTCATGCCATCAGTCCCGGCAGGATCTCGACGCGCGCCCGCGCGGCGTCTTCGGGGAAGTCGATCTCGGTCCATGGCAGATCGGTCACGTCGACCCAGCCGAACCGCGTCGCGTCCGCCAGAACCATGTCGCGGATCGCTTCCTCATATTCGTCCCCGCGACGTCCGCCGTCGACATAGCCGCGCGCACGCGTCGCAAGTTCGGTCGCGATGACGGCGCTGAATTTGAAAAACCCGACCGATTCGCCGTGCCAGTCATGATCGGCCACGGGCTTCTTGCGGAAGTCGACGATGCGGTCGCCGGCGATGCACAGCTTGACCGGCTCGTCGCCGGGTTCGAGTCCGCGATCGACCAGAAATGAATTTTCGTGCGGCGAGCCGAGCAGCCGGTCGAGCATGCGGTGGTCGTAAAGCACGTCGCCATCCATCAGCAGCACCGGACTGCCGGCCGTCAGCACCGCATGGGCGGCGTCGAGCGACACGACGCTGCCCTCGCGATGCCTCGCGTTCTCGATCGTCGCGATCTCGAGGCCGGGCGGTGCGGCGGCCTCGATCGCGTCGCGCAGTTTCTGCGCCCGGTGGCCGACCACGACGGTCAGCTGCGTCACGCCGCTGCGCTGCAGCACGTCAAAATGACGCGCAAGAAGACTTCTCCCGCCGACCTCAAGCAACACTTTGGGATCGTCCTGGCCGAGACGGCGGCCGATTCCGGCGGCCAAAAGGACCGCGTGCGGGGCAAATTTTGTAACGGGGCGCGACATCAAATCTCGGTTCGGGGGTGGCGGGACAAGGTTTCCCGGGTGTTAAATGATGAATTGGATTTCAGAATTGGACCCGAGGGATACGAGCGGTCGTACAAACCGCCGCCGGGAACGACAAGCGTCAGTCGGGGGTACAGGTCTTTGGATGCACGGGTACAGACACCGGACAGCGCCTGGATGGGCGATGCCGGTGTGGGCCGGCCGTCGGTTGAAAGCCGGCCGGCGGCTCTGAAGCGGCTGCTCACGCAGCCAGATCTCGCCTTCCTCATGGAAGCGCATAACGGTTTGTCGGCGAAGATCGTCGAAGAAGCTGGTTTCGAGGGCGTCTGGGCATCAGGCCTGTCGATCTCGGCCTCGCTCGGCGTCCGCGACAACAACGAAGCTTCGTGGACGCAGACGCTCGAAGTGCTCGAGTTCATGGCGGACGCGACCCGTCTGCCGATTCTGGTCGATGGCGACACCGGCTACGGCAACTTCAACAATGTCCGCCGTCTGGTGCGCAAGCTCGAGCAGCGCGGCATCGCCGGCGTGTGCATCGAGGACAAGCTGTTCCCGAAGATGAACTCGTTCCTCGGCGAGGGCCAGGAACTCGCCGACATGACCGAGTTCTGCGGCCGCCTGCGCGCCGGCGCCGACAGCAAGACCGATCCCGATTTCTGCATCGTCGCGCGCACCGAGGCGCTGATCTCCGGGCAAGGCATGGACGAGGCGCTGCGGCGCGCCGAGGCGTATCACGCCGCCGGCGCCGACGCGGTGCTGATCCATTCCAAGCAAAAGACCGCGGCCGAGATTCTCGCCTTCCTGGAACGCTGGGACGGGCGCTGCCCGGTCGTGATCGTCCCGACCACGTATCATGCGACGCCGACCGAAATCTTTCGCCAGGCTGGCGTGTCGACGGTGATCTGGGCCAACCACATCATGCGCGCCGCGGTGACCGCGATGCGCGAGACCGCCGAACGGATTCAGCGCGATCAGTCGCTGCACGCGATCGAGGGTGCGGTGGCGCCGGTCAGCGAGATCTTCCGCATCACCGGCAACGACGAATACGAAGAAGCGTCGCGCATCTATCTGCCGCCCGAGCGGCTGGTGCGCGGAATCGTGCTGGCGGCGTCGCGCGGTGGCGAGCAGCTGGGCGAAATCACCCAGGACAAGCCCAAGGCGATGGTCGACGTGCGTGGCCGTCCCCTGCTGCGCCGGCTGGTCGACACGATGATTTCCTGCGGCGCGCGCGACATGACCGTGGTGCGCGGCTGGAAGAAAGAAGCGATCGCCTTCGCCGACGTGCGCTATGTCGACAATGACGCCTGGGCGACGACCGGCGAAGTTGCGTCGCTGGCGCAGGCGGCCAAGAAGCTCGACGGCGAATGCGTCGTTGCCTATGGCGACGTGCTGTTCCGCCGCTGGATTCTCGACGGTCTGCTGGAAGTGCCCGGCGACGTCGCCATCGCGGTGGATGCGTTGTGGGAACGCGGCCGCAAGCGCAGCGGCCCGCGCGATCTGGTGCGTGCCTCGCGTGCGTTCCAGGGCTTCGATCTCGACGATCAGCCCGCGACGATGACGGCGATCGGATCCGACATTGACGGACCGACCGGCGAGTGGATCGGCCTGATGAAACTCAGCGCGCGCGGCAGCGAACTGGTTGGCGGCGAGCTGAAGGCGCTCGCCGCGGAAGGCCTGCTCGCCACCGCCGACCTGCCGTTGCTGCTGACCCGGCTGCAGCGTCATACGCCGGTCGCGGTGCATTACGTCACCGCCAACTGGCTCGACGTCGACGACGTGCTCGACCTCGCGGATGCACGAAACTTCCCGTTTGCAGGCTGAAACCATTCCCCGCGCAAGCGGGGATCCACGGCGCGAGCAACCGACGTGATCTCGAACAGTTCCACCGGTCTTGGACCTGGGTCCCCGCCCCCGTCTTGGGGGCCCGGGCAAGCTTCGCGGGGACGACGGCCGTGATTACGGCCGTCGATTTTCTCACGCCGGCCATTGCGCGCGGCTGGTCGAGCTGGACCGGGGTTCCCTGCAGCTTTCTGACGCCGCTCATCAACGGTGTCGCCAGCGATCGCCGTCTCGCCTACGTGCCCGCAACCAGCGAAGGCGAAGCGATCGCGATTGCCGCCGGCGCCTGGTTCGCGGGTCGTCGCGCGGTCGCGATGATGCAGAATTCGGGGCTGGGCAACGCGGTCAATCCGCTGACCTCGTTGTGCGCGCCGTTCCGCATTCCGTTATTGACCCTGGTGACGTGGCGCGGCCAGCCCGGCCTGAAGGACGAGCCGCAGCACGAGCTGATGGGCCGCATCACGCAAACGCTGCTCGACACCATGGAAATCGCGCACGCGCCCTTCCCGACCGAGACGTCACGCGTCGACGCGGCGCTCGACGCGGCCGAAGCCTCGATGGCGGCGCGCTCGCTGCCATTCTGCTTCGTGATGGAAAAGGATTCGGTCGCCGACTCCGATCTCAACGAGCCTGCACGCACGGCGCGGCCGACCGGCGAGCTGCACGACTTCACCACGCACGGCACGCGCCCTGCGCGCGCAGCTTTGCTCGAACGGGCGCTGGCAGTGTTGCCCGACGAGGCGGCGGTGATTGCGACGACCGGCAAGAGCGGCCGCGAGCTCTTCACCCTCGCCGATCGCGAC
>JAQGIE010000223.1 GCA_028291365.1 Rhodospirillales bacterium | reverse complement strand
TCGCGGTCTTCTTCGTGCAGGCGGGCAACCCACCATTTGCGCGTGGGCTCGACCTCTTCGGCCGGCCACCCGAACAAGGTCGACACCGCCTCGTTCCACACGACGTGACCGGTGCCGACGTCCCAGTCCCACACCGCATCGTTGGTCGCCTGGAACACCAGGCGCAGCCGTTCGGCGCTTTCGCGGATGGTACGTTCGGCTTCGCGATGCTGCGTCGTGTCGAGCATCGCCGCGGTCAGGCCGACGACGCGATCATGCTCGTCGCGCAACGGCTCGGCGTTGACGAGCAGGCTGCGCGCGCCGCTCGTGAAAGGCACCACGATCTCGGTCGAGGCGCCGGCTTCGCTGGCCAGCACGCGCTGCTTGAACTCGTGCAGCTCCTGGCCGACATCCCTGCCCAGTATGTCGAGATCGGTGCGGCCGATCGCGCGCGCCACCGACACGCCGTCGAACAGCGGGTTGTAGAGCCAAGTGTAGCGAAGGTGGCGATCGGTCTGGTAGACGCAGATCGGGCTGTCGCGCAACGCCGTGCGGAAGCGCGCTTCGCTTCGCCGCAGCGCCTCGTCGGTGCGGCGTTGATCGTCAATGTCGGTGCAGGTGCCGATCCAGCGCACGATGCGATTCTGCGCGTCGCGCAGCGGCACGCCGCGCAGCATGTGCCAGCGCCAGTCGCCTTCGACCATGCGCACGCGCGCTTCGCCGTCGAGAATGCCGCCCGAGGCGCGCGCCTGCATCCAGGTCGCCAGCAGCGGCGCACGATCGTCGGGATGAAGCGCGTCGAGCCAGCCCTCGCCCGCCGATTGTTTGGGATCGAGCCCGACGCGTTCGACCCACAGATCGTTGACGAAGTACCAGCGCCCTTGCGCGTCGGCCATCCAGACGAAATGCGGAATCGCCGCGGCGAGCTCGCGATAATGCTGGGCGCTGTCGCGCAGCGCTTTTTGCGTCGCGCGTCGCGCCGTCGCTTCGCGCACCGTCAGCACGCCGAACGCAAGCTTCCCGTCGGGACCCGCGACCGGAACGCCGTTATACGAACCGACCACGCGCCGCCCGCTGCCGCGCACGCGGATGCCGACTTCGACATCGACGAAACTCTCGCCGCGTAACACGCGCACCATCGGCCAGTCGCGCCGCGGCAGCGGCCTGCCGTCGGGCGCTTCGATCTCGAACCGGGAGTCGTATTTGTTGATCGAGGCGCCGATCTCGATCGTGTCGAGCTCGTGCAGGTCCATCGCCGCCTGGTTGAAGGCAACGAGGCGACCGGTCGCGTCGCACACGATCAGCCCGTCCCGGAGGCTGGCGACGATCGCCTGCATCTGGTCCAGCGTGATGGCCGGCGCCGACAAACGCTCCGCGACTTCGCCGGACGGCGACAAATTCTCTTCAGAATCGCGGGTGGACGCGACCATCGAGGGCCCCTCCAGCGGGAAATTAACCGGAGGTTTACCGTAAAGTTCGCGGCCGCGAAAGCCGTTCCGCCCGGCCGGAATCCGCCATTCTCGGCCGTTCGAGCCGTTCGCAGGCGGTTAGCGGACCAGGCTGAGCGGCGTGCTGGGGGTGACGAGGCCGGGCATGCCCTGGGGATAGAAGACCGGCGGCGGCGCTTCGGCGGCGAGGATGTCGCGCACCTGCCGGTGCTTGAGCGCTTCTTCGAACGCGTGCTCGGCGAGGCCCCTGATGGTCTTGGTGCAATGCTCGGTGGCACCGTCGAACGCGAGGTCGGCCTGTACGCCGGGCGCCTGGATCGAGTCGATGCGTACGAACCGCTCGCCGAGCTGGTGACGCAGGAACACCATCAGCAATTGCTGCTGCGCCGCCATGATGGTGGAGAAGACGCGGCCGCCTTTGAGCCAGCGGAAGGCACCGTACTCACGGCCCCAGCGATGCGGCATGGAGAACGCCGCGGTGGTGGTGCCGATCGACAGGACTTCGATGTCCTCGAGCGGCTGCTGCAGATAATATTGCGCTTCGTGCACGCCGACGAGATCAGGCGCGTTGGCATAGACGGCGCCGTCGACATAGAGGCTGTCGCGCACTTCGGCGAGCGGGAAAAAGGTCGGCGCAGCCGCAGCGGCGAGGCCGACATCGACCATCTTGAGCGGCGCGTGATGCGTCCAGGTCGCGAGATGCGGCGTCTTGAACACCTCGACCTGGCCCGAGGTCATGTTCACGACAGGCAGCACGAGACGGTATTTCGAATCGGCGAGCGTGTTGTCCTTGCTGACCAGGGACTCGATCGCGTCGCGCAGGGGACCGTCGCTGTATTTCGGTTTGAACATCGAACGGCCGAAGGCGTAGGTGCGCTTGACGCCGCGGAACCGTCCGCCGATCTGCGGGAAGATCTTGGGCCCGTGCGCGATGAAGGCCCGTTCGATTTCGGCCGCCGGTACTTCGAGCGACAGGGCCAGCGCGGTGATGGCGCCGATCGAGGTGCCGCAGACCAGGTCGAAGCTGCGCGCGATCGGGCGACCGATCGTCGCTTCCAGGCGAGTCAGCACGTGGGCCGAGTAGAGGCCTAGATACCCACCGCCGGAGAGCGCCAGGATGCGAAACGTCATGGGTCGAGATTCACGTTCAAAGCCTTTACGCTTCGGTAATACCGCGGCCTTTTGGACGCCAGCCCCCCAAGGGTCACACGTCCCAGGATTTCCGAACTATATTCCGGCACCATGTCACTCGCGATCCGCACCTATACCCATGACAAGGCCGCGCCGCTGAAATCCGGCGGCGAGACCCTGTTCAAGGCGCTCGGCCATCCCCTCGTCGCACCGCTTGCCGCCGCCTTGATCGGGCGGCTCGCCCAGGCGGGCTCCGTCGCCTTCTACGATCCGGATGGGCATCTCGAGTCGTTCGACGCACTCTACCCGCTCGCCTCGGTCCGGTCGGCCGGCTTCTTCGTGCAGCGCGTCGAAGAGTTGGGCCGGTCCTTTCGCGGTGCAACAGCGCAGCCGATCGACACCATCGCGAGCAGCGGCGCCACGACCATCCTGCTTGCCTCGTTCGACGGCGCGCGCCACGCGGCGCAGATCCGCCACTTCCTGCCGCAAGGCGCCGAGCTGATCGACTTCGACGCGATCAAGTTGCCCGGCGAACTTCTGTCGAACGCGCAGCGCTATCTCGACCCGACCAATTTCGCGACCAACTTCGCGCTGCTGCTCGAAGATGGCGGCACGCATACCCGTATCGTCGGCACCAACTATTGGGGCGGCTACGGCGCTGCCGAGCCGGCGCTGTGGTTGCGCCTCTATGACGGCAACGGCGCCGAGCTCGTGACCTGGACCGAAACGCTGCCGGGACCGAATGCGGGCTGGGCGCTCGACAGCGCCGAGATCCGCAACCGTTTCAAGCTCGGCGCGTTCGAGGGGTCGCTGTTCATTCACGCGATCCGCATCAAGGGTCACGGTGTCGTGAAATACGGCGTCGATCTCTATGACAGCGACGGGCGCGACCTGTCGGCGACGCACGACGCCAATGCCTGGCCGGCCGATTTCTACGCCGGCCTGCCCGCGCCTGCGGCGGGCGAGCGCGTGCGCCTGTGGGTGCAGAACTCGCATCCGGTACCGATCCCCGCTTCCGGCATCGGACTGGCGCGCATGGGCTCGGACGAGATTGCGTGGCACGACCACGAGATCGCGCCGTTCGCCTGCGAAGCGATCGACGTGCAGACCTTGCTGCCCGAACTCGCCTGGCCCGACCAGATCGAGATTCATGCCGGCCGGCATTTCGTGCGTCCGCGCTATGTCATCGACTATGGCGACGCTGAACTCGGGATCCGGCGAAAACGCATCGCGCACGCCAATGTCGAGCGCACCGATCTCGAACCCGATCCGCTGCTGGCCAGGCTGCCGCAGCTGGGGCGCGGTTTCCTGCTGCCCTTCCCGGTGCTGCCGCACGCGGAGTTCACCACCGAGATCCTGCCGACGCCGATGGCGCGCGGACAGCGCGACCTGCCCGTCGCACTCGACGTCTTCGCCGCCGACGGTCGCAAAGTGGCGGAGCGGTTTCTCGGCAAGCTCGATCGTGCCGACAGTATCGCGGTCGCGATCAACGACGTGCTCAACGGTGCGGCGCAGGCGCTGGCGCCGCACGGCTACGGCCATGCCGAGCTGCGCTACGATTTCCGCGATGGCGGCGGCGGCGACGGCTGGCTGCACGCGATCGCGCGCTATCGCCGCGGCAAGGACGGCGCCGCGGCCGAAACCAGCTTCGGCAGCCATCTCTACAATCTCGCCGTGGTCTATCGCGACGAGCCGCAAAGCTACACCGGCGCGCCGCCGGGCCTGACGACGCGCCTGTTCCTGCGCCTCGGCGGCACCCGCGCCGACACGCTGTGCCACCTGATTTATCCCGCGTCGAAAGACTGGCATCCGCAGTCGACGACGCAGCTCAATCTGTTCGACGGCCAGGCCAGGCAGATCGCCACGCGCGACGTGAAGATCGCGTGCGGCGGCAGCCATTTCTTCCAGGCGCGCTCGACCTTCACGGAAGACGACCTCGCCCGTGCCGGCGAGCATGGCTATGTGCAGGTGCGCGATCCGACCTGCCGTCTGTTCGGCTTTCAGGGATTGATCAACCAGGCGAGCGGCTTCTCGCTCGACCATATGTTCGGTTTTTAGCGGTGATTTTCGCCGTCGCCGCGACCACCCAGACCCGCAAATGGGTCGAGGCTTTCCGGAGTCGCGCACCGGACTTGCGCGTCGATGCGCTCGAAGACGTGCCCAATCCGGGCGACGTTGCCTGGATCGCGACCTGGGAAACCGCGCCGGGTCGCTTCGCGCCGCTGACCAATCTGCGCGCCGTGTTCGCGATGGGTGCGGGGGTGGAGAAGTTTCTCGGCCGCGACGATCTTCGCGACGACGTCGCGCTGATCCGGCTCAACGACGCCGGCATGGCGGTGCAGATGGCGGACTACGCGCTCTACGCCGCGCTGACCGTGCTGCGCAATTTCGATCACTATGATCGCGACAAAGCCGGGTTCACCTGGAGGCCGCTCAGGCCGCGCAGCCCGTCGAGCCTGCGCGTCACCGTGCTCGGCCTCGGCACGCTGGGCGGCTTCGTCGCGGCGCGGCTCGCCGAGCGCGGCTACACCGTGTCGGGCTGGAGCCGCAGCGAAAAGCAGATCCCCAACGTGCGCGCGGTGCACGGCGCCGATTCGCTCGATCGCCTGCTTGCCGAAACCGAATTGCTGATTTCGATCCTGCCGTCGACGCCGGAAACCAGAAACCTGCTCGACGCCCGACGCCTCGCGCTGCTGCCGCGCGGCGCCTATGTGGTGAATGCGGGCCGCGGCGATCAGCTCGATCTCGACGCGCTGCTCAACCTGCTCGACAACGGCCATCTGCGCGGCGCGCAGCTCGACGTATTCCCGACCGAGCCGCTGCCCGCGACCCACCCGGCGTGGGAAAATCCCGCCCTGCGCATCACGCCGCACGCCGCGGCCTTCACGCTGATCGACGAAGCGGTCGAGCAGATGCTCGACAAGCTGGCGCGGTTCGAGCGCGGCGAAAAGGTCGAAGGCCTGGTCGACCGCACCCGCTGCTACTGACCCAGGATCGGGCCGATCACCAGCAGCAGGCCGAACGCCACCAGCACGCAGGCGCCGCCACGTTGCACCCAGCGCGCCGACGAACGTTGCGCCGCATTTCGTCCAAGGACGGCGCCGAGAAAGATCCAGCCGCTCGCGGTGGCCATGCACACTGCGACAAAGCCGGCGAGAAACGCGACCAGGCTGTCGACGTGCGGCGCGAAGCCGATGGCGAAGATGACGCCCTTGGGATTGACCAGCGTCGTGGTGAAGACGTGACGCAACCGCACTGTCTGCGGTGTCCCGTCTTGCACCGGCAGCGCGCGCCACAGACGTTGCGCGAGATAGGCGAGATAGAGACCGGCCGCGATGCGCAGCGTCCAGTTGATTGCCGGTGACGCAGCGGCGATGGGGCCGATCACCAGCGCCAAAACGCTGATCGAAATCACATAGGCGCAGCTTTCGGCGACCAGCAGCGGCAACGCCGCCTTGAAGCCACGCGTCGCACCGCCGACCAGCAGCAACGTGTTGGTCGGGCCCGGCGTCAACAGCACGCCCGCCACGCCCAGCCACAGCAGCATCGTTCCCATCACACCATCGCGCCGTTGACCGAGATCACCTGCCCCGAGACGTAACCCGCCGCTTCGGAGACGAGGAAGCGGATCATCGCGGCGACGTCCTCGGGCTTGCCGGCGCGCTTCATCGGCACCAGCCGTTCGATCGCGGCGCGATCGAACACGGCAGCCGACATGTCGGATTCGATGATGCCGGGGGCCACCGCATTGACGGTGATGCCGCGGCTGGCGACTTCGATCGCCAGCGATTTGGTGACGCCGTGCAAGCCGGCCTTGGCCGCCGCGTAATTGCCCTGGCCGCGATTGCCGACCAGCCCCGCCACCGAGGTGACGTTGACGATGCGGCCCCAGCGCGTCGCCATCATCGGCAGCAGCAGCGGCTGCGTGACGTTGAAGAAGCCGTTCAGCGCCACGTCGATGACGCTGGTCCATTGCGCACGCTTCATGCCCGGCAGCACCGCGTCGTCGGTGATGCCGGCATTGTTGACCAGGATCTGGATCGACCCGTCCGCGAGGATCGACGCAAGCGCTGCATCGACCGCGTCCGGATCGGTGACGTCGAACGCGACCGCGTGCGCGACATGACCGGCCGCGCGAAGTTCGGCAACGAGCGCTTCGGCTTTGTCGAGCGAACGATTGGCGTGGACGTAGACTTCGTGCCGGTCGGCGGCGAGCGCGCGGCAGATCGCGCCGCCGATGGCGCCGCTGCCGCCGGTGACCAGCGCACGCTTCACGGCGCCGCCTCCAGCACCACGGCAGCGCGCCCCGTCAGCACGGTCGCGTCTTCGGACGACAGGCGGAATTGATAGAGCACGCGCTGCGCCTCGATCGCCAACGCTTCGACCTCGATCACCAGCGTCGCCAACCCGTCGAGCGTGTCGCAGCCAAGCTGCACGTCGCGCGCGCTGGCGAGATAGCCGCGGCGCGGTTGCTCGCTGGTCGCGCCGGTCAGGGCGCCATGCACCGCCATCGCCTGCCCCGCATATTCCAGTCCGGCCAGCGCCGACAACCTTCCGTCGCTCGACCGCAACGGATTGTCGGCGGCGCGATGCGAAGTGGCGACGCAGCGCAGCCGCGTCGCGTCATAGGATTCGACGCGGTCGATCAGCACCATGGCGCCGGCATGCGGGATCAGCTCCGCGATCATGCGCCGGTCTCGCACGGCGCGACGGCGATCCGCAACAGGTGACTGGCGGTGTCTTCGATGTCGATCTCGGCCGTGTCACCGCGCGCCACCGCCGCGAGCAGCGGCAGGCTGCGCGCGGCGGGCGCACCCCGGCGCAATTGCTCGAGCTGCGCGTCGGCCAACGCGCCGTTGCTCGGCCGGCCGCGCACGCGCCCGATCGACAGGCCGGCCAGGCACGACGCGCCCGGCGTGGGGCTCAGCAACAGCGCCACGGCGAAACTCGCAGTGATCGGGCGCACGAGATGCAGCGGGCCGGGATAGGCGCCGTCATAGGCGACGAACAGCACCGGCGCCTGGCTCGCCACGAGCTGCGACGAGGCTTCGAGCAGACCGGCGGCGAAGCTTGCATCATGCGCGGCGATGCTGGTGGTCGGCGCGTGCGAGCCGGTGGCGATGCTCCAATAGCCGGCGGGCGCGTTATGCACCGAATTGTGGAATTGCGTCGGCGACATCTCGCGCGCCGGCTGCGCCAGCGTGTCGAGGATCGCATGCATCGTCACGCCGTCGCCGCCCGACGAGGTGAACACGGTCGGCAGCGACTCCACCTCGGCGCCGCTGGTCTCGAGCGCTTCCTTGCCGACCTGCAGCGCGAGCCGCACCGAGGGCACGGCACGGCGGCGTTCGGCCGGCGGCAGCAGATCGGGCGGCGGCACGCGCAGCGGCGCCGGTTGGTAGGGCGCCGTGCCGGCGAGAATCGCTGCGCTCTGCGCCCAGCCGTCGAGGCCCGGGCCGCAAATTCCGATCGCGTCGATGAAGACCCGCATCAACCGAGCCCGAAGATCAGGCTGCAATTGTTGCCGCCGAAGCCGAATGAATTGCTCATGGCGCGTTTGAAGCTGGCGCGTGCCGGCGCCCGCACATAGGTGGCGCCAAGCTCGGGATCGAGATTGGTCAGGTTCGCCGTACCCGGCAGCACGCCGTGGCGCAGCGACAGCATGGTCATGATCGCTTCGACGATTCCGGCAGCGCCGAGGACGTGGCCGGTCTGTCCCTTGGTCGAACTGCAGGCGAGCCGGTCGCCGAACAGCGACGTCACCGCCTTGTCTTCGGCGCGATCGCCGACCGGCGTCGCGGTTCCGTGCAGGTTGAGATAGGCGAGATCGGAAGGACTCAGGCCGGCGCTGGCGAGCGCGCGCTCCATCGCCAGCCGCGCACCGAGTCCGTCAGGATGCGGCGACGACATGTGATGCGCGTCGCTGCTCTCGCCGAGGCCGAGCAGCAGCATCGGATCGCTCGAAGCGGGGCGCTCGAGCAGCGCGAAGCCGGCCCCCTCGCCCAGCGAAATCCCGTCGCGCGCCGCGTCGAACGGACGGCACGGAAGGCGCGAGGTCAGGCACAGCGCGTTGAAACCGTAGAGCGTGGTCAGGCACAGCGAATCCGCGCCGCCGACCACCGCCGCGTCGCACAGCCCCGCCTCGATCATGCGATGCGCGGCGGCGAAGGCCTTCGCCGTCGTGGCGCAGGCCGCCGACAACACCATCGCCGGCCCTTCCAGGCCCAGCCGCTGCTGCAGATAGGCGCCGAGCGAGAAGGTGCTGTGGCGCTGGTCGTAGATGAAATCCTGCGGCAGCGCCCCGGTCGCCGCGTCGCGATTTCGATACGCGATCTCGGTTTCGAGAATGCCCGACGTGCTGGTGCCGGCGAAGATGCCGATGCGATCGGCGCCGTAGCGCGCACGCGCCTGCGCCACCTTGTCGAGAAACGAGTCGCTCGCGAGCGCGAGCTCGGCGACGCGGTTGTTGCGGCAATCGAACGCGTCGAAACCGGGCGGCAGCAGCTTCTCGCCCGCGCCCGCGACTTCGCCGACATAGGTCGGCAGCTTCACCGTCTCGAAGCTGCACGGCGCCAACCCGCTGGCACCGCTGCGCAACGCCTCCAGCGTCGGCGCCTCGCCGCGGCCAAGGCACGTTGCGATGGCGGTGGCGGTGATCTCGAGCGGGTTCATCCTGCGTCGCCCGCCGTCTGCCCGCGCATCGTCGCGATGCGCGCCTGCTGCGCGCGCACGAAGACGCGATACTTGGCGAGGAACGGTTCGAACCCGGCGCGTTCGTCGGGCTTCGCA
>JAQGIE010000215.1 GCA_028291365.1 Rhodospirillales bacterium | reverse complement strand
GTCGCGCCCGGCACGGCGCGTCGCCTGTGGCCGGCGGCCGCGCATGGCGCGCTGCCCGAATTCACCGCGCCCGAAATTGCCACCGCGGACCTCGCGCCCTTCGCGCTCGAGCTTGCGGCCTGGGGCGTCGACACACCGAGCGCGGTCAGCCTGCTCGACCAGCCGCCCGCCGCGGCGTGGAAGGAAGCGCGCGCGCTGCTGACCGAACTCGACGCGCTCGACGACAACGGGCGCATCACCGCGCATGGCAGCGCGCTGTCGCGTTTCGGCGCGCATCCGCGGCTGGCGCATATGCTGCTGCAGGCGCGCAGCGGCACCGCCGCTGCGATGGCGGCGCTGCTGGGCGAGCGCGATGCGGGCCCGTCCGACGACGTCGATCTGCGCCCGCGCATCGATCGCGTCTCGCGCGGCGGTGAAGAACCGTGGCGGCGCATCCGCGAACAGGCCAAGCGCTTTGCGCGCCAGGCCCATGCCGATTTCAGCGATGTCACCAGCGAAGAGGCCGGCGCGACGCTCGCGCTCGCCTATCCCGACCGCGTCGCGCAGCTGCGCGGCGCGCGCGGGCGGTTCCGTCTCGCCAACGGGCGCGGCGCGTTCCTGCCCGAGCGCGATCCGCTGGCCGATGCGCCGTTCCTGGTCGTCGCCGAACTCGACGGGCAAATTCCGGACGCGCGCATCCGGCTCGCAGCACCGCTGTCCGAAGCCGAACTTCGCCGCGTGCTGCGCGCGCATATCAAGGACCACGACGAGATCGCGCTCGACGATGCGACCGGCGCGGTGAATGCGGTGCGGCGCACCAAACTCGGGGCGCTGGTGCTTGCCGAACGCACGCTGCCCAAGCCGCCGCCCGAAGCGCTCGCCGCGGCGCTGCTCGAGCGCGTGCGCAAACGCGGCCTGTCGGCGCTGAATTTCTCCGACGGCGCGCGCGAATTGCAGGCGCGCGTCGCGCTGCTGCGCGAACGGGACGGTGACGCCTGGCCCGATCTGTCCGACGCGACCCTGCTTGCGACGATCGATCGCTGGCTTGCGCCTGCGCTGGGCGGCGTGCGCAAGCTCGAGGACATCCAGCTTGAACCGCTCTTGCGCCAACAGCTCGACTGGCGCGCAGCCCAGGACCTCGACGCGCGCGCGCCGACGCATTTTACCGCACCGACCGGTTCGCGCGTGCCGATCGATTACGCCGTCGCATCGCCGACCGTGCGCATCCGCGTGCAGGAACTGTTCGGCCTCACCCAGCATCCCGCGATCGATCGCGGTCGCGTGAAGCTGACGATGGAACTTTTGTCGCCGGCCTCGCGACCGATCCAGGTGACGCGCGACCTGCCGGGCTTTTGGACCGGGTCCTGGAAAGAAGTACGGTCCGAATTGCGCGGCCGTTATCCGCGTCATCCCTGGCCCGAAGATCCGGCCTCGGCGTTGCCGACGCGGCGGGTAAAGCCGCGCGGGACATAAGGCGTACGCCAATCGCCCGGGCATGAGGGCACATTTCGCCAGCGCACACGCCGTCATTTGTCCTCCAAGCGGTGACTGTCTGGTGACAAGGCGAAGGCCGGCCGGCTGACACCGGGTGCAGTGCAAAGTTTCGCCGGAACTTCCCCCCCTGCCAGTTCTTTAGGGGTGGGTTCCCCGCGCACAGAGAAACCCCACATGCCGCTCAGCTTTCCATCCAACTTCCGCTACTTCGACGACAAGCGGAACGCGATCACCATTCCGGCACGCGATCCTGACAGCGGCCGACGCGTCCCGGTACGCGTTTCGATGGATCTGCTGACCGGCACCTGCGGCGCCGCAGACCTGCAATTGATCACGCTGTTCGCAGCCTATGACCGCCATCGCGCCCAGCTCCAGGCGCGCGCCTCGCGCGCGTACGACCAGGCCCGTTTCGAGCGCGACGGTTCCATCGCGCTCACGGTCGAGCGCGACAGCGACCGTCCGCCCAACAACCCGGCGCCCAGCGCACCGGTGCAGGACAGCGCGGCGGTTGCGCCCGCGCGTCGCGGCGGCCTCGGCCGTCTGTTCTCGTCGCTGCGCACCTGATCGCAACCTGACATGTGCGGTCTGACCGGACTCTTCGATCTCGAACATCGCCGTCCGCTCGACGAGGCGATCCTGCACTCCATGACGCGCGCCATCGCGCATCGCGGCCCTGACGGCGAAGGGTTTCACACCGCGCCCGGCATCGCGCTCGGCCATCGCCGTCTCGCCATCATCGATCCCGTCGGCGGGCACCAGCCGATGTTCAACGAGGACGGGCGCATCGCGATCGTCTTCAACGGCGAGATCTATGGCTTCCGCGCGCTGGTTCACCAGCTCGAAGCGCGCGGCCACAAATTCAAGACGCGCTGCGATACCGAAGTCGTCATCCATGCCTGGGAAGAATGGGGCCCGGCCTGCGTCGAACGTCTCGACGGCATGTTCGCGCTGGCGCTCTGGGACGAAGCCAAGCAGACGCTGTTCCTGGCGCGCGACCGGCTGGGCAAGAAGCCGCTCTATTACGCGCAGCTTCCCACCGGCGAGCTGATCTTCGGCTCCGAGATGAAGGCGCTGCTGCAGCATCCCGCCTGCCCGCGCCGTCTCGATCCGACCGCGATCGACGACTTTCTGGCGTTCGGCTACGTGCCCGATCCCAAGTCGATCTATCAAGGCGTGCACAAGCTGCCCGCCGCGACCACCTTGACGGTCCAGCGCGGCCGCAAGCTGCCGTCGCCAGTCACCTATTGGAAGCCGAGCTTCAAGTCGAAGCCGATCAACGAAGACGCGGCGGTGATCTCGCTGACCGAGAAGCTCGAACGCGCGGTCCAGGCGCGGCGGATTTCCGACGTGCCGCTGGGCGCCTTCCTGTCCGGCGGCGTCGATTCGTCCGGCGTCGTCGCGCTGCTCGCCAAGCGCGCGCTGCTCGACAAAGGCGGCGCCGAACCGGTCAAGACTTTCGCCATCGGCTTCGAGCACGGCGTCGACGAGTTGCCCTATGCGCGCGCCGTGGCCGAACGCTACGGCACCGATCACACCGAAGAGCGCCAGTCGCTCGCCTATCTCGATGCGATCGACCGCCAGGCCGAGATCTTCGACGAGCCGTTCGCGGATTCGTCGTCGGTGCCGACCTATCGCGTCAGCGAGCTGGCGCGCCGTCGCGTGACGGTGGCCTTGTCGGGCGACGGCGGCGACGAGCTGTTCGCGGGCTATCGCCGCTACCGGCTGTTCCAGAATCTCGACCGGGTTCGCGGGCGCGTGCCGCACGGCATGCGCAAAGCGCTGCTCGGCCCGCTCGGCCGCGCCTATCCCAAGCTCGACGCGGCGCCGCGCTGGCTGCGCGCCAAGCACACGCTGCTCGAACTCGCGGCCGACAGTCCGCACGGCTGGTACCGCACCGTCTGCCGCATTCCGGACGAGCTGCGTCGCAAGCTGATCTCGCCTTCGCTGCGCGGCTCGCTCGACGGCTACGATCCCGCCGACACGATCCGTGCCCATTGGGAAGCGGCCGAGGCGACGACGTCGCTGGGCCGGGCGCAGTATGTCGACCTCAAGACGTGGCTGATCGGCGACATCCTGAACAAGGTCGATCGCGCATCGATGGCGGCCTCGCTCGAAGTGCGCGTGCCGATGCTCGACTATCACTTTGTCGAGTGGGCTGCCTCGCTGCCCGACGAGCTCAAGATCGACAAGGGCCAGCAGAAGCGCATCCTGAAGCGCGCGTTCGAACCGCTGGTGCCGCACGAAAATCTGTATCGCGCCAAGACCGGTTTCGCGACCGACCTCGCCGACGAGATGCGTCGCGACATGCCGCGGCTGCGCGAACGCCTGCTCAGCGATGCGATGCAGGATTCGGGTCTGCTCGACATGGCGTCGGTGCGCGGCCTGCTCGACCGCCACCAAAGCGGCAAGCGCGACCATGCGACGGCGTTGTGGTCGCTGGCGATGCTGGAAGGTTTCCTGCGCGTCGTGCACGGGAGCGCCGCCGTCGCGACGACGACGCCGCGGAGCGCTGCTTCAGTCGAACGGGCCGCGTAGTCGCGGGTTCAGCGCGCGCGCCGCGGCGCCGACGGTTTCACGATGAGCCAGTTCACCGGCGTCTCGGCGGTGCTTTCGGGCGGATACAGTGCGCTGGCCTTGCGCTCGGGCCCCATGACCTGGACATCGACGCGGATGCGCCACGGCAACGGGCCGAAGCGCGCTTTCGACAGCTGCAATTCGCGATCGGTATCGCGGGCAAACGCCGGACGCGGCGCGCCCTCGAGATCGGTCATGCCCGCGAACGGCACCGGCGTGCCGTACCAGCCGGTTTGATTTCGCCACTGCCAGTCGGGCCAGCCCGACTGCGTCAATGTCCGCTCGCCGACTTGCGCCGAGACGTGCAGGTCGACCGGCACCGGCGCGCGATCGGTGACGAGATACAGGTCGAGCGTGTTGAGCCCGCCCGCAGGTCCGCGCACGCAGACAAACACATGGTCCGCGTCTTCCTGCACCAGCAGCGATGCGCCGGACCCGAGATCGAGCCGCGCCGCCCGCGCCCATTCGGCCGCTTCGCAGCGCCCGTCGAGCAGCACGGTTTGCGCAACGCCGGCGGTCAGCTCGGTGGCGCGAGCCGGCCCTGTCGGTGCGGCGAGCGATGTGGCCACAAGGATGGCGGCAACGGTTTTCGTCATCATGCGCGCAGTTTGAGCTTCGCTGCGCGCCTTGCCTAGCGCGGCGAGCCGCGCAGAGCCAATCCGCTCAAGCGTGCCCGATCACGCGTGGACTGCGCGTCCCGCCAGCGCGTGATCGATGGCGGCGCGCACTTTCGGCGACAGCTGCCGGGACGCGGGATAGACCGCGAAGAAGTCTCGGATGGTGGGCGTCCAGCCACGTAGATCGAGCTGCACCAGCGTGTCGCCGACCATCGGTGCGGGCAGATAGCCGACGCCCAGCCCGTGCCGCACTGCCCCCGCCGCGATCGTCATGTCGTCGATGGTTGCGCCGATGGTGCGCGGCG
>JAQGIE010000122.1 GCA_028291365.1 Rhodospirillales bacterium | reverse complement strand
GGCACGGCCGGCGCGCTGCTCGGCGCCGGCGCGGCTGACCTTCTCGGTGACGAGCCTGGTGAGACCGGTGGCGGGATCGTAGCGCGCGACGCGCGACAGGCCGCTATCGACGACGTGGCGCACGCCTTCGATGGTGAGCGAGGTTTCGGCGATCGAGGTCGCCAGCACGATCTTGCGCCGTCCTTGGGGCGACGGCGCGATGGCGCGGTCCTGCTGCGCCGGCGGCAGATCGCCGAACAGCGGCACCACGTCGATATTGGCGGCGAGGCGGGCACCGGCCAGCGCACGCTCGACGCGTCGTATCTCGGCGCCGCCGGGCAGGAACACCAGCACGTCGCCGTCACCGCCCGCCAATGTGTCGAGGATCGCGTCGCGCATTGCGCTCGCCAGCGCGTCGAGCCCGCTCGCGGGCGCCGGAAGATTCCGGATCTCGACCGGGAAGGCGCGGCCTTCGGCGGTGATGACCGGCGCGTCGCGCAGCAGGCTCGCGACCGGCGCTGCGTCGAGCGTCGCCGACATCGCGATCAGGCGCAGATCGGGGCGCAGTGCCGCCTGGCTTTCGAGCGCCAGCGCCAGGCCGAGATCGGTTTCGAGACGGCGCTCGTGGATCTCGTCGAACAGCACCGCGCCGATCCGCTCGAGTGACGGATCTTCCTGGATCATGCGCGTGAAGACGCCGTCGGTGACGAGCTCGATGCGCGTGCGGGCGCTGACCCGTGTATCCATGCGCACGCGGTAGCCGGCGATGCCGCCGACTTCGTCGCCGAGCATGCGTGCAATGCGCGCGCTCGCCGCACGCGCAGCCAGGCGCCGCGGCTCGATCATCACGATTTTCTTGCCGCCCAGCCACGCCGCGTCGAGCAGTGCCGGCGGCACGCCGGTCGTCTTGCCGGCACCGGGCGGCGCCTGCAGCACCAGGTTGGGCGTCTTCGCCAGCGACGCGACGATCGCCGGCAGCACGTCGTTGATGGGGAGGTTCAAGTCGTCAACTCATGTAGCGCGCGTAGCGCGCAGCAGATTTTTTGCCACAGAGAACGCAGAGAACGCAGAGAACGATGAGGGCATGCCCTCAACCTCCGTGTTCTCCTGATCTCTGTGTTGTCTGTGGCGAAAAGGATTTCTGCGCGCTGCGCGCGCGTACGAGCAGAAGTTCAGCTCTTCTTCTTTTCGCGCCACGCCAGCAGCTCGCCGATCAGGCCGCGGCGGAAGACCAGCACGCAGGCGATGAAGATGAGGCCGATGACGACGTCGACCGGCAGGCCGCTTGCCGCGAGATAGTTCTGCAGCGTCACCACCAGCACGCCACCGACGGCGGGCCCCAGAATCGTGCCGACGCCGCCGAGCAAGGTCATCAGGATCACTTCGCCCGAATGCTGCCAGGTCGTGTCGTTGAGCGAGGCGAGCTGGAACACCACCGCGTTGAGTGCGCCGGCAAGGCCGCTCAGCGCGGCCGAAAGAATGAACGCCAGCAGCTTGTAGCGGTCGACATTGTAGCCGAGCGAGATGGCGCGGGGTTCGTTGTCGCGGATCGCTTTCAGCACCTGGCCGAACGGCGAATGCACCGCGCGCCAGATCAGCCAGAAGCCGCACAGCACGATCAGCAGCAGCGTGTGATACATGATCATGCTGTCGCCGAGATCGAAAACGCCGAGCACGCGGCCGCGCGGGACCCCCTGGATGCCGTCTTCGCCGTGCGTGAACGGCGTCTGCAGATAGACGAAATACAGCATCTGCGAGAGCGCCAGCGTGATCATGGCGAAATAGATGCCCTGGCGCCGGATCGCCAGCACGCCGATCACCACGCCCATGAACCCAGCCGCGATCACGCCCAGCAGCAGACCCGCTTCGAACGGCCAGCCCCAGACTTTGGTCGAATGCGCCATCGCATAGGCGGCGGTGCCGAAGAAGGCGGCGTGGCCGAACGACAGCAGCCCGCCATAGCCCAGCATCAGGTTGAAGGCGCAGGCGAACAGGGCCGCGATCAGCGCCTTCATCACGAAAACGGGATAGAGCACGTGCGGCAACAGCAGCAGCACCACGATGCCCAGCGCGACCCACAGCAACGGGGCGCGGCCCGTGCGCGTCGACGGCGACACCGCGGCAACGGGCGGAGCATTCTCGACCTTGCTCATGTCGCGCGTCCGAACAGGCCGGCGGGTTTGACCAGCAGCACGATCGCCATCACCACGAACACGACGATGTTCGAGGCTTCGGGATAGAAGACTTTGGTGAGGCCCTCGAGGATGCCGAGCGCGAAGCCCGATACGATGGCGCCGAGGATCGAGCCCATGCCGCCGATCACCACCACCGCAAAGACGACGATGATCAGGTTCGAGCCCATCAACGGATTGACCTGGTAGATCGGCGCCGCCAGCACGCCCGCGAACCCGGCCAGCCCCACCCCGAGCCCGTAGGTCAAGGTCAGCAGCACCGGCACGTTGATGCCGAACGCCTGGGTCAAGGTCGCGTTCTCGGTCGCGGCGCGCAGATAGGCGCCGAGGCGGGTGCGCTCGATCGCGTACCAGGTGCCGAAACACACGACCGCCGAAGCGACGATCACCCAGAAGCGATAGAGCGGCATGATCATGAAGCCGAGATCGACCGCGCCGACCAGCTCGTCCGGCGCCGAATAGGGCACGCCCGACGAGCCGTAGAAATAGCGGAAGATGCCTTCGAGCACGAGCGTGATGCCGAACGTCAGCAGCAGGCTGTAGAGCGGATCCAGTCCGCGCAGCCGCTTGAGCATGGTGAGATCGATCAGCACGCCGACCAGGCCGACCACGATCGGCACGATCAGCAGCGCCGGGAAGTAGCCGAGACCAAGCTTGAGCTTGAGGAACAGCGCCACGAACGCGCCGAGCATGAACAGCGCGCCATGCGCGAAATTCACCACGTTCAGCATGCCGAAAATGACCGCCAGCCCGAGCGACAGCATGGCGTAAAAGGCGCCGTTGGAAACACCGATGGCGAGCTGCGCCATGAGGGCCTGGTAGCTCATTTACGTCCCCGCGAAAGCGGGGATCCACCGGGCCGACGCCCTGATCTCCCGCGGTTCGTGCAGGTGGCGGAACGGATCCCCGCTTTCGCGGGGAATAATGCCATCCTCATCACACGCCCAGATACGCGGCGAGTTCGCCGCTCTTCGCTTCCATGTCGCCGGCGGCGACCTGGTCGACGACGCGGCCATGCTCGACCACGAAGAAACGGTCGGCGCAGGTGGCGGCGAAACGGAAATTCTGTTCCACCAGCAGGATGGTGAAGCCCTGGCTGCGCAGGTCGCGGATGATGCGGCCGATCTGCTGCACGATCACCGGCGCCAGACCCTCGGTGGGCTCGTCCAGCAACAACAGGCGCGCGCCGGTGCGCAGCACGCGCGCGATCGCCAGCATCTGCTGTTCGCCGCCGGACAATTTGGTGCCCTGGCTGCGCGCGCGCTCCTGTAAACGCGGGAACAGCTCGTAGATCTGCGCCTCGGTCATGCCGTTCGGCTTGACCGCCGGCGGCAGGAGCAAATTCTCGCGCACCGACAGGGTGGCGAAGATGCCGCGCTCTTCCGGTACATAGCCGAGGCCGAGCTTGGCGATCTTGTCCGAGCGCAGCTTGATGGCCTCGTGGCTTTCGATGCGCACCGAGCCGGTGCGCTTCTTCACGATGCCGGTGATGGCGCGGAGCGTGGTGGTCTTGCCGGCACCGTTGCGCCCGATCAGCGCCACGACCTCGCCCGCGCGCACGTCGAACCCCATGCCGTGCAGCACGTGGCTTTCGCCGTACCAGGCCTGGAGGTCCTGGACCGAAAGGACCGCGTCGGTGCTCATGCTTCGCCCGTGCCCATATAGGCCTCGATCACGCGCGGATCTTTCGACACGGTGGCGTAATCGCCCTCGGCCAGGATCTCGCCGCTGCGCAGTACGGTAATCTTGTCGCAAAGATCGGCAACGACGCCGAGATTGTGCTCGACCATCAGGACGGTGCGGCCGACCGCAATCCGTTTGATCAACGACGATATGCGGCCGATCTCTTCATGCGCCATGCCCGCCATCGGCTCGTCGAGCAGCAGCAGGTCGGGTTCGAGCGCCAGGGTGGTGGCGATTTCCAGCGCACGCTTGCGGCCGTAGCTGAGCTCGCCCGCCCGGGTGGCGGCGAACTCGGTCAGGTTGACGTCGCTCAGGAGCGAAAAGGCCTGTTCATCGTGCCGCTCGAGACTCTTGTCCGAGCGCCAGAAGGCGAAGCTGCCGCCCGACTTGGCCGCCAGCGCGACGCGCACATTCTCAAGTGCGGTCATCTGCGGGAAGGTGGCCGAGATCTGGAACGAGCGGACCACGCCCATGCGCGCGATCGAGGCGGGGGCAAGCGAAGTGACGTCGCGGCCATCATAAAGAATGCGGCCGGCGGTCGGTTTGAGGAACTTGGTGAGAAGGTTGAAGACCGTGGTCTTGCCGGCGCCGTTGGGGCCGATCAGCGCGTGGATCGCGCCGCGTTCGACCGCCAGATTCACGGACCGTACGGCGACGAAGCCGCGGAATTCCTTCGTTAGCCCCTTCGTCTCGAGCAGGATCGACATGCGTGGGATCCGTCCTACGGGAGTCGAAGGGACGGCGCAATGTGCCTTCCATGGCAGTTCGTGCTTTGCTACCGGTCGGACAAGAAGAAAAACGAGTGCTGCCTGGGGAGGACGATGTGATCGTAACGATCGCCGCACCTGCGACGATGCTGATCGGCGGCGGCGCCGTCGGCGAAATCGCGTCCGTGCTGGCCCGGCTGGGCGTGCGCCGCCCGCTGCTGGTCACCGATCCCTACATGCTGTCGAGCGGCAAGATCGAAGCGGTGGCCGGGCCGCTGGGCAAGGCGAACCTGCCCTATGCGGTGTTCGCCGACACCGTGCCCGACCCGACCGTGCCGGTCGTCGAGGCCGGGGTTCGTGCCTTCAAAGCCGGCAATCATGACGGGCTGATCGCGCTGGGGGGCGGCAGCCCGATCGACACCGCCAAGGCGATCGGCCTGCTGGTCGCCAATGGCGGCAGGGTGCGCGACTGGAAAGTACCTGCCCAGGCGCCGATCCCGTCGCCGCCGCTTGTTGCAGTGCCCACCACCGCGGGCACCGGCTCGGAAGTGACGCGCTTCACCGTCATCACCGATCCCGACAGCGACGAGAAGATGCTGATTGCCGGCCTCGGGCTGGTGCCCTCGGCCGCGCTGGTCGACTACGAACTGACGCTGACCTGTCCCAAACGCCTCACCGCCGATACCGGCATCGATGCGCTGACCCATGCGATCGAGGCCTATGTCTCGAAGAAGGCGAATCCCTATTCGGATTCGATGGCGCTGGCGGCGATGGGGCGGATCGCGCGCTGGCTCGAGACCGCGGTCGACCAGCCCGACAACCGCCGGGCGCGCGAAGAGATGATGATCGGCGCCACCCAGGCCGGGCTCGCTTTCTCCAATGCCAGCGTCGCGCTGGTGCATGGGATGAGCCGGCCGATCGGTGCCTTCTTCCACGTGCCGCACGGCCTGTCGAACGCGATGCTGCTGCCGCACGTGACCGAGTTCTCGCTGGCGGCCGCCTCGTCGCGCTACGCCGACTGCGCGCGCGCGATGGGTGCCGCCTCGGCCGACGCGAGCGACGACGTCGCCGGCCGCGCGCTGCTCGAGGCGCTGGTGCAGTTCAATGCGCGGCTCGACGTGCCGACGCCCAAAGCATACGGGATCGACGAAGCGCGCTGGCGCCAGTTGCGGCCGCTGATGGCCGAGCAGGCGCTCGCGTCGGGATCGCCCGGCAACAACCCGGTCGTGCCCACGATCGACCAGATGGTCGAGCTGTACGACCGCGCATTTCAATAAGGCTCAATCGGGAGGACGTACGACAATGAAGAAGAGCATTCTGGCGTTGGCGCTCGCTGCGACCACCGCACTCGCCGCGCCCGCCGCGTTGGCGCAGGACAAGATCTCCGGCGGCGTGGTCAAGATCGGCATTCTGAACGACCAGTCGGGTCCGTATGCGGATTACGGCGGCAAATCGTCGGTCGAAGCGGCCAGGATCGCGATCGACGAATTCGGCGGCAAGATCTTGGGCAAGCCGATCGTGCTGATCGACGCCGATCACCAGAACAAGCCCGACGTCGCGTCGAACATCGCGCGCCAATGGTACGACGCCGAGGGCGTCGACATGATCGCCGAGCTGACCACCTCGTCGGTGGCGCTGGCGGTGCAGTCGCTGTCCAAGGAGAAGAACAAGATCGACATGGTGGTCGGCGCTGCGACGTCGACCCTGACCAACGAAGCCTGCACGCCGACCGGCTTTCACTGGGCGTTCGACACCTACGCGCTGGCGCGCGGCACCGGCGGTGCGCTGGTGCAGCAGGGCGGCAAGAGCTGGTTCTTCCTGACCGCCGACTATCAGTTCGGCCATCAGCTTGAAAAGGACACCAGCGCCTTCGTCACCGAAGCGGGCGGCAAAGTGGTGGGCGCGGTACGCCATCCGCTCAACACGGCCGACTTCTCGTCCTTCCTGCTGCAGGCGCAGGCGTCGAAGGCGCAGGTGGTCGGTCTCGCCAACGCGGGCACCGACACCACCAGCGCGGTCAAGCAGGCGGCTGATTTCGGCATCGTCAAAGGCGGACAGAAGCTTGCGGGCCTGCTGATCACGCTGGCCGAAGTGCATGCGCTGGGGCTCGAGAAGGCGCAGGGCCTGGTCCTTACCGAAGGCTATTACTGGGACCGTGACGATCGCAGCCGCGAGTTCGCCAAGAAATATATGGAGCGCACCAAGCGCGCGCCGAGCATGATCCAGGCCGGCACCTACTCGGCGGTGCGCTCGTATCTGAAGGCGGTCGAAGCGGCCGGCACCGACGCCACCGACGCGGTCGCGGCGAAGCTGCGCGAGCTCCCGGTCGACGACGCGTTCGCCAAGGGCAAGGTCCGCATCGACGGTACGTTCGAGCACGACATGTATCTCGCCGAGGTGAAGAAGCCGTCCGAGTCGAAGGGTCCGTGGGACTATTACAAGATCCTGCAGACGATTCCGGCCGCTGAAGCATTCACGCCGCTCGCGAAGAGCATGTGCCCGCTCGTCAAGAAGACCTGATTCGGTTTATCTAGACGTACGAGGGGGGCGCGGGGCGTCGCGTGCGAACGCGACGCCCCGTTGCTTTTTCATTTCCCGCGCAAGCGGGGATCCATTTTTCCGACGACCGCGATCTGAGAAAGCGGCGGCATGGGACGCCGCCCCCTCGGGGGCCGGGACAAGCTTCGCGGGGAATTAAATGACCAATCTCGTCGAAGCGATTTCCGCCAAACTCACCGACGACAAAGCACGCGTCGCGATCGATGCGGGCGAGCGCGTCTGGACCGCCGGTGCGTTCGACGCCGACATTCGCGCCGCCGCCGGCGCGCTGAAGCGGCTGGGCGTGAAGAAGGGCGACCGCGTTGCAGCGCAGGTCGAGAAGTCGGTCGAAGCGGCGGCCTTGTTCTTTGGCACGCTGCGCGTCGGCGCCGCCTTCCTGCCGCTCAACAGCGCCTATCAGAAGGCCGAAATCGGCTATTTCCTCGGCGACGCCGAGCCGACGGTGTTCGTCTGCGATCCCAAGGATCATGCGGTGCTGGCGCCGGTCGCGGCGGCCGCGGGGGTGCAGCATGTGCGCACGCTCGACAGCGACGGACGCGGCACCTGGCACGACGAGATCGAAGCGGCCGATCCGTACGACCCGATCGAGACGATGGGCGCGAACGATCTCGCGGGCATTCTCTATACGTCGGGCACGACCGGCCGCTCCAAGGGCGCCATGGCCACGCACGGCAATCTTCTGTCGAACGCCCGGACGCTGGTCGACAGCTGGGGCTTCCGTCCCGACGACGTGCTGCTGCACGCGCTGCCCACCTTCCACATTCACGGCCTGTTCGTGGCGCTGAATACGAGCCTGCTCAACGGCTCGACGATTTTGTGGTTGCCCAAGTTCGACCCCGACGCGGTGCTGGAGCGCCTGCCCGAAGCGACCGTGTTCATGGGCGTGCCGACCTATTACACGCGCCTGCTGTCGGACCCGCGCTTCACGCGCGAGGCGACGCGGCATATGCGCCTGTTCGTGTCGGGCTCGGCGCCCTTGCTGGTCGACACGTTCGAAGCGTTCGAACGGCGCACCGGACAGCGCATCCTGGAACGCTACGGCATGACCGAGGCCGGGATGATCTGTTCCAACCCGCTCGCGGGTCCGCGCCGCGCCGGCACGGTCGGCAAGCCGCTGCCGGGGATCGAGCTGCGCATCGGTGACGGCGAGGGCGGTGTGCGCAAGCCGGGCGAGGTCGGCGTGATCGAAGTGCGCGGCCCCAACGTCTTTGCCGGCTATTGGCGCATGCCCGAGAAGACCGCGGCCGAATTCCGCGCCGACGGGTTCTTCATCACCGGCGACATGGGCACGATCGATGCCGAGGACGGCTATGTCAGCGTGGTCGGCCGCGCCAAGGACCTGATCATCTGCGGCGGGCTCAACGTCTATCCGAAAGAGATCGAGGACGTGATCGACGCGATGGACGGCGTGCAGGAGACCGCGGTGATCGGCCTGCCGCATCCCGATTTCGGCGAAGCGGTCGCCGCGGTGGTGAAGCCGCGCCCCGGTGCCGCGCTCGACGGCGCCGCCATCGCCGCGTCGCTCAAAGGCGAGATGGCGAATTTCAAAGTGCCCAAGCGCATCTGGATCGTCGACGACCTGCCGCGCAACGCGATGGGCAAGGTCCAGAAGAACGTGCTGCGCGATCAGTACAAGGACACGTTTCAATAGTTCCCCGCGAAGGCGGGGATCCATCGACGAACATGCTCCACCGCCGCCGCGTGATCTCGATGATCGTTGCGGCGGCGCAATGGATCCCCGCTTTCGCGGGGAATTAGCGCAGATACTTCGCCGGAATCTTCAACGTCTCGGTCTCGGCGCTCCAGGCCAGGTTCAGCACCCACCAGCGCTTGCCGTCATGGACGAGCTGGATCGAGTTGATGCCGCGCGCGAACGGGGTGGTCTCGCCGTTGTGGCGCGACTCGTAGGTGCTGAAGACGTGCGTCACCGAGCCGAAGCTTTCGACCACGCGATGGATCTCGCGTTCCTGGAAGCCGCTCTCGACCAGCATCTTCTCGCCGCGCATGACGTAGTCTTCGGGCGTCATCACGCGAAAGCCGACGCTGCCGTCGGGCCGCGCGCCCGCCGGAACCAGGTGCGCGCCCTCGGCGAACAGCGAGCGGAACCGCGCCCAGTCGCGCGCCTGTCCCTTGGGGCCGGAGATGACGTCGTAGAGCGCGGCGACGATCGCCTCTGGCGATGCGACGTCGGCCGCTTTCGCTTCGGGCGCGGCGCCGGCCGCAGGTGCGGTCTGGGCCTGGGCGAGGGCGGGAGCGGCCAGCATCGCTGCGAGCAGCAGCGTCCGGAGCCGGGTGAGAATGCGCATGCCTGGGACTCGTCCTGGTGGAGGTGCGCCATCATGACAGGCCGGCGACGCCTCGTCCTTGTCCCTAAACCGGGTCGGAATGGTTACGATCGTCCGCATCCGCCGTTAGGAGAGCGACATGGCATCCACATCGCTCGCACGTCGTTGGCTGGGCTCGCTCGTCGATCAGGTCGCCGAGCGCAGCCGGCGTGTGCTGGGCAGCGCGCCGGC
>JAQGIE010000094.1 GCA_028291365.1 Rhodospirillales bacterium | reverse complement strand
GCTCGACGACATGTTCGACCATCTGGCGTCCTTGCGCGCCAAGCCGACATGGCAGCCGGCACCGTCCGACGTGCGCGAGCGATTCCACGCGCCGCTGCCGCTTGCGCCGCAGCAGCTCGACCAGGTGCATGACGAGTTTCGCCGTTTCATTCTTCCGTACGGCTCCGGAAACGTGCATCCGGGGTTTATGGGATGGGTGCAGGGCGGTGGCACCGCCGTCGGCATGCTGGCGGACATGCTTGCGGCCGGATTGAACGCCAATCTCGGTGGTCGCGATCACATGCCGCTCGTCGTCGAGCAGCAGATCGGCGAATGGGTCCGGCAGATCTTCGACTTCCCGGACGACGCGAGCGGCCTGTTCGTCACCGGTACGTCGATGGCCAATCTGATCGCGGTGCTGGTCGCACGCGCTGCGGTTCTCGGCACCGGCGTGCGCGAGTCTGGAATCGGCGTGCGCGGCGCCGGCTTGCGTGCGTATGGATCGACGGCGATCCATGGCTGTGTCGCACAAGCGATGGACCTGGCCGGTTTCGGTTCGTCAGCGCTGCGATGCGTTGCGACCGATGCGGCGCAACGCATCGATCTCGAGGCGTTGCGCGAAGCGATTGCCGCCGATCGGCGCGAGGGGCTGGAGCCGTTTCTGGTGGTCGGGTCAGCGGGCACGGTCGATGTCGGCGCGATCGACGATCTGCAGGGACTGGCTGCGATCTGCCGGGAACAGGGGCTGTGGTTTCACGTCGATGGCGCGTACGGCGCCTTGGCGGTGCTGTCATCCGAACTCGCGCCGCGTCTCGCGGGTCTCAGCGAGGCGGACTCGATCGGATTCGACTTTCACAAATGGGCCCAGGTCCCGTACGACGCCGGCTATATTCTGGTGCGCAACGGCGAACGCCATCGTGCCGCGTTCGCCGCGCCGGCGGCGTATCTGCGTCGCGAGACGCGCGGCCTTGCCGGCGGCGCTTTCTGGCCGTGCGATTACGGGCCGGATCTGTCGCGCGGCTTTCGCGCGCTGAAGACCTGGTTCACGCTGAAAGCGTACGGCACCGAACAGCTCGGTGCCGTCATGGCGCGAAGCTGCGCGCTGGCGCGGTACCTGGAAGCCCGCATAGGCGAACTGCCCGAACTCGAACTGCTCGCGCCGGCGCAGCTCAACATCGTCTGTTTCCGCTACCGCGCGGAATCGGCCGACGACGTCAACGCCGACATCGTTGCCGATCTTCACGAGTCCGGCATCGCGGCACCGTCCTCGACGACGATCGACGGTGTGCTGGCGATCCGGGCCGCGCTGTTCAACCATCGCACGCAGCAATGCGACGTCGACGAGCTGATCGAGGGCGTGCTCCGGTTTGGCGCCGTGCGCGCCGCACAGGTCGCCGCAGGTCAGCGCAAGGCGGGCTGATCCGCCGGCCTTTCCGGCGCACCGGACGGTCCGCTGCCTGATCGTTCGCCGAAACGCTTGACCCGCCTGCCGGCCCATGGCACGCCAGGGGCATGGAACTCGACGCGACCCTGAACGAGCGAATTACCGGCCGGATCTAGATCTCCGCCCGTCGTCTCGTCGTGTTCCGAGTTTCCCTCATGTCTCCGTTTTCCATCCTCGTTGCCTGCGCGCCATCGCTCGTCGAGCTGCGTCCGCGAATTCGGTACCCGGCCCGCTGACGCGGGACCGGGCCCTGTCGCGATCGCACCAACCGACATGTCGAGGATGTCATGTCCGCCAGTTCTTTGGCGGTCGTCGAGGCAACGCTGCCCGCGACCCTGCCGCTCTACACGTTCCACATCTCGGCCCAGGCCGATCCCGGCATGCTGCCGCGCCTGGTTCATGAATACGCCAAGCGCGATCTCGTGCCGGTCCGCTTCCACGCCCACTTCGCCGCCATCGACCGGCTCGAGGTCGAGATCGTGATGGAAGGCGGCGACGACGACCTCGCCGCGCTGATCGCCAACAAGCTGCGCGTGATTCCGTTCGTGCTCGAGGTGCGGCAGCGGTGATCCGCTGACCGCGCGGGTTACTTGCCGAACGCGACTTTCATCTGCGCTGCCGGCGTGACTCCGGACAGGTGAAATTCGTCGCCGTCGATCGTGAGGCTGCCCGAGCCGGCCGGCGCCAGCGGATCGGCGGCATCGAGGATCACCGTCACCAGCTTTTCGCTGCCGTCGGCGAAGCGTGCACGGCCGCTGAAGCTGGCCCAGCCTTTCGCCACCTGCAGCACGCCGAGATCGGCGATGGTCAGCGAATTCCGGCCGGCGCCGCTCAGGCGGAACGAGCCGCGGCTGTCATGTTCGCCGGTTTTCTGGGTCAGCGACACGCTGACCGTCGCGCCCGATTTCGGCAGCGCGTCGCCGCGCACCGCGAACGAGCCCGTGACGCTGCGATCGCCGGTGACGAGCTTGCGCGTCGGCATATGCTGCGTGCGTCGCAGCGGGCGGCCGGCCTGTGCGTCGGTCGGTTTCCCGTCGCGCAGCGCCAGCGTGCCGTTCACCAGCACGTGGCGAATTCCCTCCGACGGCAAGGTCGGCTCTTCATAGGTCGCGTGATCGATCACCGTCGCGGGATCGAAGACGGTGATGTCGGCGATCATGCCGACGCCCAGAATGCCGCGATCGACCAGACCGATCGTGCTGGCGGGAATGCCGCCCATTTTGCTGATGGCGGTCTCCCAGCTCATGATGTTCTGCTCGCGCACATAGCGGCCCAGCACGCGCGGGAAGGTTCCCCAGCTGCGCGGATGTCCCGGCGGCCGGCCCGCAACGGCGCCGCAGTCGCAGGCGATCGCGGTGGCGGGATAGGTCAGGAACTTCACCAGATCGGCTTCGGCGCCGAAGAACAGCACGGCCCTGGTATCGGCCTTTTCGAGCAGGCGGATGATCGCTTCGCCGGGGCTGTCGATCTTTTCCTCCGCCATGATCGCGGAGAGTCGCTTGCCCATCGTCGGCAGCAGCACATTGTCGGGACCGCCGAAACGTTTGGCGAGGGCGATGTTGGTTTCGTCGCCCATCTTCTTGCGCTGTGCCGGGTCGCGTGCGCGTTCGAGAAAAGCCGGACGTCCGCCTTCGAGTGCCCAAGCCGGCAACAGCACGGCGCCCAATCCGGTTGAGCCCGCGACATAAGGGTAGGCATCGGCGGGCGTGTAGTGGCCGCGCGCGGTCGCTGCGTCCATCATCGCCAGAACTTCGCCGGCGCGACCTTGCTCGTGGCCCTGGATCTTCAGGTGCGTGATCTCGGGCGACAGGCCCGCCGTTTCGGCGATCTTGATCGTTTCCGCCATGCCCGCCGTCGAACTGAAGTCGTCTTGCGGGGTCAGCCGTTCATGGTTGGGAAAGTTGGTCCGCCATTTCGCGGCGGCGCGCACCACCGTGATGACTTCGTCGGTGGTCGCATAATAGCCGGGCTTGTAATCGAGACCGGCAGAGACGCCGAACGCGCCCGCTTCGAGATTGCGCGTCAGCAGATCCCGCATTTTGACGATATCGGCCGGCGTGGGGCGGCGGTCTTTGGTGCCCACCACCGATTCCCACACGCTGTTGAATCCGATGAAGCCGCCGATATTGGTGCCGAGCCCGTGCGCGCTGAGCTGGCTCAATTGCTGGTCGACGGAAATCACGTTGGTTCCGACGATCCCGATGCCGTCCGGATTGAACAACTCGGTCGTGACGCCTTGCGTCAGCATGTTCTCGGCATGCATCAGCCCGTCGATCGACGGATGGTCGTGGATGTTGATGAAGCCGGGCGCCACGAACAGGCCGGCGACGTCGATCTCCTGCTTGGCGGTGCTGCGCGACAGGTCACCGATCGCGGCGATGCGGCCGTTGCTGACCGCGATGTCGGCCTGGAAACGCGGGGCGCCGGTGCCGTCGAGAATCGTGCCGTGGCGCAGGATCAGGTCCGGCATGTCCGCCGCGGATGCGCTGCACGAGGCCAGCGCCAGTGCGCCGACTACCCAGAACGCCGCCAAGTTCCGCTTCGCCATCTTGCCCTCGTCGCCCGCTGATTTCGTTCAGGCTGACAAAACCGGCAGCGCCGGCAAAGCGAAATTTCTCTACTTGGAAAACGCGATTTTCACCACGCGGCGAAGGCTCGTTTGGACTCGGCGCAGCCGATGCGAAGCAACAAAAGGCCGGTCGGGCCCGATTGTCAGATCACCCGCTCGCCTTCACGCCGCACGGTGCGCACGATCGGTGCGTCGGCGCTTTCACGCACGCGCACCTCGGCGACATGCGCCTGGGTCGCGTCGTCGGGGCTGGCGAGCGGGATGCTGCGGCAGCAAATCAGCGCGAGATCGTGAAATCGGCGCCCTTCGCGATGCGCGCTTGCTCGATCCGCGCGCGTCGCATCGTTTCGGGCGCGGCGGACGATTCGCCGGCCGTCAGCGCGCGGTTCACTTCGCCGGCACCAGCTCGATTTTCTGCTCGACCACCTTGTCGATCGCCTTGGCGCTGAACAGCATCGGCACGTAGGTGCCGCGCGCCCAGAGCGGTGCGAGGTCGCCGTAATGCTTGCTGCGCGGATCGCCCGACTGGCCCGGCGTGTTGACGGTCCAGGACGCGTCCCAATTGCCGACATCGACGATCATGCGGAAGGACGGTCCATTGGTCAGGCGGAAATCCTCGACGCGCAGCGATGAGGCGTCGACCGTATTGTTGTCGCCGCCGATCGCGATCGGTCCGACCGCGAGCTTGGCGTCGCGCTTGGTCAGCGGATGTTCGAACACGGCCTGGTGCAGGTCGCCCCAGCGCCATTTGCGCGGATCGGCGCCGAGCTTCTGTCCGGTTTCGCCAAACGCCGCTTCGAGCGTGTCGGTGAGCAGCCTGTCGCGCGCGCCGTCGGCAAAGTTGCTCGCATCTTCGAGCGCCAGCAGCAGGCTGGTCGGATCGCCCGGCTTCAGCAGCGCGTCCTTGCCCGGCGCCAGATGCGCCAGCAGCGCCGGGCGCAGGTGATGGTAGTACCACACGCCGTACAGCGCGGCCGGCGCGGAGTCGAACGCGAGATCGCCGTTCCAGCCGCGCAACATGCGCACGGCGTCCGAACCCGATGAGGCGGGCAGCAGCGCCACGGTGCGCTGCGCCACCAGCGAGATGTGGTCGTTCTGCAGCTTCCGCATCGTCGCGGGGCTGATCTTGCCGGTGCCGTCGAGCACCTGCGCGATGCGCGTGGCGCGAAACGGCGGCGCCCATTCGAAGCCGATCTTGATCTGCTGGTTGGGATAGAAAGGCGGGAGATTGTAGTTGTTGCCGTTGCCGAGCCAGCCGCTCGCCGGATTGTAGTCCGACGGCAGCGCGTCCATGGCGCGCAACCCGTCCCATTCATAGCGGCCGTCGCCGGGCACCGGCAGCAAACCCGTCCAGTTGGGACGGATCGGCAGCGCGCCCGCCGGCTTCCAGCCGATATTGCCGTTGCGATCGGCGTAGGTCTGGTTGAGCGCCGGCGTGCCCCAATAATCGAGCGAGTTGCGGAACTCGTTCCAATTCTTGGCGCGCAGATAGCGCAGGCTCGCCGCATAGGCGGCGGTGCCGGGCAGTTGCCACACCGAACGCAGCGCGTAGGCGCGGTTGGTCTTGCTGTCCTGGTACAGAACCGGTCCATGCCGCGTGAAGCGAAGCTCGACGTCTTTCGGCCCCGCGCCGCGCTGCGCGATCGTCTCGCGCTCGACGCGCATGCTTTCCCAACCGTCCTTGTAGCGATAGCGCGTCGGGTCGGCGGGATCGGTCTCGTAGACGTAGAGATCTTCCTGGTCCATCGCGAAGATGGTGAGGCCGAACGCGATGTCGTCGTTGTGGCCCAGCGACACGCCCGGCAGCGACGGCTCGCCGGCGCCGATCACGTTCAGCCCCGGCGCGGTCATGTGCACGATATAGCGCAGCGACGGCAGCGCATGGGCGCGGTGCGGATCGCTGGCGAAGATGGCGCGGCCGGTGGTGCTGCGCCACGCAGCGACGGTGAAATGGTTGCTGCCTTCCTGGCTTTCCTCGATCGAAAGATTGTCGGCGCGCAACTGTCTGGTGGCAGCGTCGAACGTCACCGCCTTGGTGCCGAGCTTGTAAGTGTCGAGCACGTCGGCGGGGATGGCGCAGGGTTCCAAGCCCTCGGGCACCGCCAAGGTGACCGGCGCAAGATGCGTGCGCAGCCGGTCGAGTTCGAGCGCGCCGGAGCAGGCGGTCTTGGCGCGCGCGACTTCGTGGTCGAGATTGCGGGCCAGCGCGTTCGAGCGCACGCGCAGCACGTCTTCGGGCGCCCAGCGCGACGGCTTGTAGTCGAGCATGCCGAATTCGGGCGGCAGCAGCGAAGGGGTCTTCTCGGTCGCGGTGACATAGGCGTTGATGCCGGCGACGAAGGCCTCGGTGGCGCGGCGCGCTTCCGGACCGTAGGCGGCCCATTCGGGCTGCATGTCGCCGCGATAGAGCAGCAGCCGCGCAGCGCGATCCTGTTCGGCATAGGCGGGACCGAACACTTCGGCGAGCATTCCAAGTCCGCGGCGGCGCCACAGATCGATCTGCCACAACCGGTCGCGCGCCGCGTTGAAACCCTGCGCGAAGAAGGCGTCATCGGCGCTTGCGGCGCGGATATGCGCGATGCCCCAGCGATCCACCAGGATTTCGGCGCGGCCTTGCAGCGCGGCGACGTCGTAGCGTTCCGTCGGTGCGGCGAAGGCTGGTGACGCGCTCGCGAGCAGTGCTGCGCACAGAAGTCCGGTTCGACTCGAAATCATCGTCACGCTCCGGGTGGATACAGATGGCGGCGCAGAAATTCGACCGTGCGGTCGATCGCGGGGCTCAGGGCCGGATCCGCGACGGCCCACTTCATCCCAAAATGCCCGTGCCCGTCGAGGCACAAGAAATCGGTCTCGACGTCGGCAGCGCGAAGCCGTTCGGCGTAGCTGAGATTCTGGCCGTGCAGCGGGTCGAGTGCACCGGCGACAACCAAGGTCGGCGGCAGGCCGGCAACAGACGCGGCATGGAGCGGCGAGACGTCGTCGCGGGCGAGGTCGGTTCCGGCGGGCAGATAGAGCGCCGCGTACCAGGCCAGCGACTCGGTGTCGAGATCGAGCGCGGGATTGACCAGCACCTGCGCCGCCAGCGCCGGGCCGCCGCGAAAACGGGCTGCGAGAATTGCCGCAATCTGTCCGCCCGCGCTGTCGCCGAGCACCGCGACCCGCTCGCTGCCGGCATGCAGGAACCTCAGCGCGTGTTCGGCCTGCTCGATCTGGTGTGGCCAACGATGCTCGGGCGCAAGGTCGTAATCGAGGCTGGCGACGGTGGCGGGAATGCGGGTGGCGAGAACGCGCGCGATCTCGTCATGCGTGTCGATGCTGCCGGCGATCCAGGCGCCGCCATGGAGCAGAAACAGCAGCGGCAGCGGATGCGGCGAGTCGGGGCGGTAGAGGCGCAGCCGCGCGGGCGCCGACAGGGTTTCGACGTGTGCGACCGGCGTCGGCGTGGGGACGCGAAGTTTCGCCGTCTGAACGAGCGATTGCCGCAGCGCGACGACGCGCTCGGGCGTTTCGCTCAAGGCTCCCACTCGGCGCCGCCGCAGACGCCGAGAAATTGTCCGGTGATGTGGCGCGCCGCGTGCGAGGCGAGAAACACGGCGGTGTCGCCGATCTCGGTCGGATCGATCCAGGTGCGCATCGAGATATAGCGCAGCATGTCGGCTTCGAATTCGTCGAAACTCTTGCCCGCTTCGGTGGCGGCGCGCTGGACCAGTGCACGTCCGCGCGGATTGTCGATCAGGCCGGGCAGAATTGCGTTGCAGCGTATGTTCGACGGGCCCAGCTCGCGCGCCAGATTCTGCGTCAGCCCCATGACGCCCTGTTTCGACGCGATATAGGGCAGTCGGTTGGGCAGGCCGGTACGCACCGATGCGGTCGAGATATTGACGATGCAGCCCGATCGCTGCGCTTTCATCGCCGGCACGACCCGGCGCGTGCAGTTGAACATGCCGGTGAGATTGACCGCGATGGTGCGGTCCCAGGCCTCGTCGCTGACATCCTCGATCGCGGCGTGTCCGCCGCCGATCCCGGCATTGTTGACCAGCACGTCGATGCCGCCCATCGCGCCGATCGCCTGGGCCAGGAAGGAGTCGACGTCGTTCCGGTCGGCGACGTCGCAGCGCGCCGCCTGCGCGGCGGGCGCGGACGAGCGCAGCTCGTCCAGCGCTTCGTCATCGACGTCGCAGCCCCACACGGTGGCACCCGCAGCGACGAAACGCTCGGCGACGGCACGGCCGATGCCGCGCCCCGCGGCGGTGACCACGACGCGAAGCGGCGCTTGGCTCTGATCGGTCATCGCTGCGACTTGGTGTGTGGTGCTTTGGGTGTCTCGCCGACCGAAAGCTGGTCGATGGCGCGCCAGAAACCGGCGAGCCGCGTCGGCTCGCGCAGGTCGGCGCGCATCGCCTCGCACGCCGCGTCGGCGTCGCGCGCCTGCAGCGCCTTGATCAGGCGATTGTGATGCGCCTGGCCGATCTTGCGCATCTGGTCGGGCGACTCGGCGCTGAGCGTGCCGATCCATGACACCAGCGGGCCCATTCGCAGCCACAGCATCTCGATCAGCGTCTGCATCGGCTCGTTGTCGGCGATGGCATAGACGCGGAAGTGGAATTCCTTGTTGATCGCGGTGAAGCGATTCATGTCGCCGCCGTCGATGCAGTCATTCAGCTGCGCCTGCAGCGCGACCAGCTCATCGACCTGATGCTTGCTGATCTGGTCGGCCGCGAGCGCGGCGGCCTTGCCTTCGAGTTCGACGCGCAGCTCGTAGATCTGTTCGACCTGGCGGCGCGACAGGCGAGGGATGCGCGTCGACCGGTTGGGCAGCGCCTCGAACGCGCCTTCCGAGGTCAGGCGGCGGAGCGCCTCGCGCACCGGCATGTCGCTGGTGCCGAGCAGGCTCGACAGGGCGCGCAAGGTCACGGTTTCGCCGGGGCGGAAGCGTCCCTCCATGACCGCGTTCTTCAGCGCCGCATAGGCGCGATTCTGCACCGTCTCGCCCGAGCCGGAGTCCTCGGCCGACTGCAGAAGCTGCAATCGGGGCGTCGATTTCGGACGCGTCGTGCGCGCGGGGCGTGTGCGGGGCGAGGGTGCCATTTCGTTTCTGACGGTGCCGCAGCCGGCCGGCGGATTCAAGGGTTGATCTGATCGGATCCTCCTGATTTGATCAAATCCATTGACGATGATCAGGCCGGCACCAGACCGGCCGATCTCAGGGGCAGGGATTTGTCGGGAGTCCATTACATGCAAGTTCGAAGCAAGCAGACTGTGACCAAGCTGACCTTGGCAATGTTGCTGGCGACCACCGCGCTGGTCCTGCCGGGAACGGCCTCGGCGCAGGTGGAAGAAATCACCGTGACGGCGACCAAGGTCGGGGCCACCGACCTGCAGAAGACGCCGATCGCGATCTCGGCCTTCACGGCCAGTCAGATCGACAAGTCCTTGACCTACGGCATCAAGGACCTGGTCCAGATGACGCCCAACCTGACCGTGCCGCAGAACAGCAGCTTCGCGCAGGTCTATATTCGCGGCATCGGTTCGAACAACGTGTTCAACGGCTCGGACCCGAGCTCGACCGTCCATGTCGACGGCGTCTACATGGCGCGTCCCAACGCGCAGTTCGTGAATTTCTTCGACGTCGAACGGGTCGAAGTGCTGCGCGGCCCGCAAGGCACGCTGTATGGCCGCAACTCGGTCGGCGGCACCATCAACGTCATCTCGCGCCTGCCCGGCGAGCAGCTGATGGCCAAGGCGCAGGAGACGATCGGCAATTACGGCCTGACCCGCACCGAGGGCTATGTCAGCGGCCCGTTCAACGATCGCGTGTCGGCCAGCCTGTCGGGCTATTACGTGCACCAGGATGCGCGGCGCGAGAACATCTCGCCCACGGGCAACGACATCGACAACCAGAATCAGGGCGGCATGCGCGGCCAGCTGCGCATCAAGGTGAGCGATTCGGTCGAAAGCATCACGCGGCTCGACTTCGATTCGCGCTACGAACACCCGATGGGCTTCGCCAAGCCGCTGTTCAAATACACGCCGCTGACCAACACGATCCTGGGCGACTATTCCAAAGTCGCGCTCAACCAGACCAATCTCGGCACGGTGCGTGACTATGGCGCGTCGGAAGAGCTGAACGCCACGCTGGGCAACGGTTTCGTGCTGAAATCGCTGACCGCCTATCGCCGCAACGTCACCAAGTCGCGCTCCGACACCGACTCGTCCGAGCTCAACACGACGGTCTCGAACATCAAGGAATCGCAGCGCCAGTTCTCGGAAGAATTGAATCTGAGCGGCAAGGTCGGCGCGCTCGATTTCGTTACCGGCCTCTATTATTTCCACGAGCAGATCGCCAGCAACAACCTGATCGAAGCGCGCGTGCCCAATACCGGCACGGCGATCGCGCCGCATGTGAGCACCAACGCCTACGCGGCGTACGCGCAGGGCACCTATCACCTGACCGACCAGTTCTCCTTCACCGGCGGTGCCCGCTACACGAAGGAAATCAAGGATTTCTTCAACACGTCGGGGACCACCAACCTGACCAGCGCGCAGTTCATCAATAACGGTCCGGTCCGCACCACCGCCGAAGGCCGCTACTACGCCTTCACCCCCAAGTTCGGCGTCGAATTCTCGCCGACCAAGGACGTGATGCTGTTCGCCTCGGTGACCAAGGGCTTCAAGTCGGGCGGTTTCAACCAGACCAACACCAATCCGTTCGGCGGTTTCGCGCCTGAGAAATTGTGGAGCTACGAAGCCGGCGTGAAGTCGGAATGGTTCGACCACAAGCTCCGCCTCAACCTGACCGGCTTCGTCTACAAGTACGACAATCTGCAGGTGCAGGCCTTCATCCGTCCCGGCGTGACCGACATCACCAACGCGGCCAACGCCGACGTCTCCGGCGTCGAACTCGAGTCCGTGTTCCAGCCGGTGAAGAACCTGCAGGTGACCGCCAATCTGGCGACGCTCGATGCGACCTACGCCAAATATCCGGGAGCGTCGGGGCCCGGCGGCGTGGTGGTCGATGCCACCGGCAAGCGGCTCAACGCCTCGCCCAAATACACGGCCAACTTCGCGGCGGAATATAATTACGACATGCAAGGCGGCGACCTGCTGTTCGGGCGCCTCGAATATTTCTGGCAGGACAAGCAGTATTTCGTCGCCTCGAACGACCCCCAGCAGTCGCAGGGCGCCTATGGCCTGATGAACGCCAGCGTCGGCTACGAGACGCCCGACGGGCAGTGGCGCTTCTCGTTGTGGGGCAAGAACCTGCTCGACAAACAGTACATCACCATCACCGCGACCGTTTCGGCCGTCGTGTCGGGACGTCCCGGCGAACCGCGCATGTTCGGCGCCCGCGCGACCTGGAAGATGTGAGCAGTTCGTTGATCCACGGAACCTGCAACGCGCGTTTCGAGCGCGTCGGCGAAGTCTTCGCCGAAAATTTCGCCCAGCGCGGCGAAATCGGTGCGGCGGTGTGCGTCTACCAGAACGGCGAAAAGCTCGTCGATCTGTGGGGCGGCATCGCCGATACCGAAACCGGGATGGCATGGGACCGCGACACGCTGGTCTGCATGATGTCGGTCGGCAAGGGCATGGCCGCTCTGTGCGTGCACCGGCTGATCGATCGCGGCGCCATCGCGCTCGATGCGCCGGTCGCGTCCTACTGGCCCGAATTCGCGCAGGCCGGCAAAGGCGGCATCACCGTGAAGCAGCTGCTCGGCGGCCTCGCGGGCCTGATCTATGCCGACGCGGCACCGCCCGGTTCGATCATGAACTGGGACGTGATGATCCACGCGCTCGAGCAGCAGGCGCCCGAATGGCCGCCCGGCACGCGCGGTGCCTATCATTCGATGAGCATGGGGCTGCTGCTGGGCGAGCTGGTCCGTCGCGTCGACGGGCGCAGGATCGAGCAGTTCATCCGCGAGGAAATCGCCCAGCCGCTGGGCGCTGAATACGGTTACGGGCTCAATGACGAGCAGGTCGCGCGCACCGCGCGCATTGTGCCCAACCTGGAGAGCGTCACCGCCAACGCGATCGCCGACCGCAGCAGCAAGCTCGGACGGGCCTGGAAGGCGCGTCCGGCGGGCTCCGAATATTACAACGCCGACGAATTCCGCCGCGGCGTCTTTCCGTCGAGCAACGGCCACGGCAATGCGCGCGCGGTGGCGCGCATTTACGCCGCCCTGTCGCTCGACGGCACGATCGACGGCGTGCAGATCCTCAAGCCCGGTTCGATCAACCGGCTGCGCGAAGAACAGTGGGACGGCATCTGCGGCATGACCGATCGTCATTTCCGCTACGGGCTGGGCTTCTTCCTCAACGGCACGCCAATGGCGCCGCTCGGTTCCAATCGCGGCGCGTTCGGCCATCCCGGCGCCGGCGGCGCGCTCGGCTTCGCCGATCCCGAGAACAAGATCGCTTTCTCCTACAGCCCCAACTTCATGTGCGGCGGCGCCGGTGTCGGCGAACGTTGCGAGGCGTTGGTGAGCGCGGTGTTCGCATGAGCGAGACCGATCTGAGCGGCCGCGTGGCGCTGGTCACCGGCGGCAGTTCCGGCATCGGCGAAGCGATCGCGCGCAAATTCGCCGCCGCCGGCGCCAAGGTCGCGGTGGTGGCGAGCAGCGGCCTCGACAAGGCGGAGTCGGTGGCGAAGCCGATCGGCGGCAAGGCCTATGTCTGCGACGTGCGCGACGCGGCGGCAGTGACGGCGCTGGTGCAAAAGGTCGAAGCCGATCTCGGCCCGATCGACATTCTGGTGAACTCGGCCGGGCTGTTCTATGCGACCGTCGCCGGC
>JAQGIE010000066.1 GCA_028291365.1 Rhodospirillales bacterium | reverse complement strand
TCTTTGATGGCTTCCTTGAGTCTAGACTCAAGCACATGGAAGACGTCCTAACAGGACGCGAATGGCTCGCCGGGACCTTTTCGGTTGCCGACATTCTTATGGCCGATGTGCTGCGCCTGGTGGACCGCTTCGATGGGCTCGCAAAATCCGCTGCTTGCCGCGCCTATGTCGCGCGCGCAACGGCACGACCGGCCTTCGTGAAGGCATACAACGACCAGATGGCCCACTTTGCTGCGGCAGATGCAGCTTGAGCGGTAAAGGCGGAAGCGGCGCTCTCGATCCTGGCCTTCAACATCCTCCACGCGGTGAACGCCTTCGGCGCGGAGCGACTGACGCGAACGCGGTGACGCGAGCGTCGCATTGCGGGACGGCGGCGGATTGCGCCTGCGAGTTTTAGCACAGCCTGCGTGGATCCCCGCCGCCGGCGGGAATATGGGGGAGACATGGACCCAATCGATCTTCTGCTGACCGACTGCCGCGTCGCGACGATGCGGGCGCCGAATTTCGGTGCGATCGAAGATGCCGCGATTGCGATCACCAACGGCCGCATCGCCTGGGTCGGCCCGCGCGCCGACTGTCCCGCCGTGCAGGCGAAGCAGATCGAATCGCTTGACGGACGCTGGGTCACGCCGGGCCTGATCGACTGCCACACCCATCTCGTCTTCGGTGGCACCCGCGTCGGCGAGTGGGAGGCGCGGCTCGACGGCGAAAGCTACGAATCGATCGCGCGACGCGGCGGCGGCATTCGCAGCACGGTGGCGGCGACGCGCGCGGCCGACGAAGCGACGTTGCGCGCCAGCGCGCAGAAGCGGCTCGACCAGCTCATCGCCGGCGGTGTCACCACGGTCGAAATCAAGAGCGGCTATGGGCTGGATGCAGAAACCGAGCTGCGCATGCTGCGCGTCGCAGGCAGCTTGCGGGACGCACGCATCGTGCGGAGTTTCTTAGGCCTGCACGCATTGCCGGGCGACGTCGCGCGCGAAGACTATGTGCGCGGCATGGTCGAAACCGTGTTGCCGGCTGCGCACGCGGCCGGTCTGGTCGATCAGGTCGACGCGTTTCTCGAAACCATCGCCTTCAACACCGACGAGGTCGGGTCGCTGTTCCGCAAGGCGCGCGAACTCGGCTTGCAGGTGAAACTGCACGCGGACCAGCTCAGCGACGGCAACGGCGCGGCGCTGGCGGCATCATTCGGCGCGCTGTCGGCCGACCATGTCGAACATACGAGCAAGGACGGCGTCGCGGCGATGGCACGCGCCGGCACGGTCGCGGTGTTGCTGCCGGGTGCGTTCCACACGTTGCGCGAAACCAAGCTGCCGCCGATCGACGAATTCCGTGCCGCCGGCGTTGCGATGGCGGTTGCGACAGACTGCAATCCGGGCTCGTCGCCAATGTTGTCCTTGCCGCTGGCAATGAACTTCGCCTGCGTGCGCTTTGGCCTGACACCGTCCGAGGCGCTGGCGGGCGTCACGCGCGTCGCCGCGACGGCGCTGGGACTTGGCAACGAGATTGGAACGATCGAACCAGGCAAGCGCGCCGACCTGGTCGCCTGGGACATCGACCGTCCCGCCGAGCTTGCCTATTGGCTCGGCCCTACATGCGCGGCGCGCAGCTGGATCGGCGGGACCGCGCGCGACACTCGTCACTGACGAGAGGCGCTACCCCAGCGCTGAATCCGGAAAGCTCGACCAGAGTCCGTTCGCGGTGTTCGTACCGGTCAGCGCGACGTTCTCAGCGCTTTCGGAAAAGTTCGTCAGCAAAATCGCGCGCGACATGCCGTGTTGCAGCGCATCGAGCTGCGCCGAGCGGCCGGTAGGATCAGCCGGACGTCCAAACACGTTCTGATAGAGCAGATCGACGAACTGCTCGTTGCTGACATTGGCGCCGTATTTCGAAATGAATTCCGCTGAGGTGACAAAGCGTCCTGCGACTTCGATCTCGGCTTGATACTGCGCCGTCGAGATCGTGAAGCCGGCAACTTTGTCCGTCGTAGATGCGCCGGCCACTGCCTTCTGCTGCACCAACACGTCGAACGCCTGATGCACCTGCACCATCAGGCCGGCTTCGTCTGGAACGCGTGCGAACGCAGCTTGATAGAGACGGTAGGCGGGAGCGCCATTTACGCCAGCGTTGAAGATCAGGACGCCGTCGCTGAATTGCGCGCGCTCTACGCCAACCAAGAGGTCGTTACCTTCGGCAAGCGTGGCGTCGGCGACACGGTAGCCGTTCGGCGTGGCGGTGATGTCGAAGTTACTGCGCGACCCCAGATACATCGCCGTGTCGACACCGGCACCGCCTTGGAGCGTGCCGCTGCCCGTCGTGCCGTGCAGGATCTGGTCGATCTTTCCGTCATTGACGGCGATGCCGATTTCGGCTGACCAGTGCGCCCAATCGTTCTGGGAGCTGGTGGCGATGAGGATCTGCTCGTTCCCCGATCCACCGACATAGGTCACTTTGCTCAACTCGGCTGCGTCGATCATGACTTCGCCGGGCTGGGACGCGGTCAGCAGGTTCTGCGCGCCGTTGAGCTGGACCATGCCGCCGCCGGCCGGATCGTAGATATGGAGGTATTTCAGCGGTGCGGCGCCATTGTTCAACGTGAATAGCGACGTCAGCGCCACCGTCTGCTGGTTCGTCACGGTCGCCGGATGCGCCGTGATTTGCGGCGCAGACGAGGTGTAGATCCACGAGATGGCATTGGTGGTCGACGCGCCATCCGTAAACGCGACGATGATGTTGTCACCCGTCGAGTATTGATCGCTCGTGAGCGATCCCACCGTCAGCGTCACGCGATCCAGGTCGGATGCGTTGATCATATAGCGCACGGTAGAGTCGCCTGCAGGCGCGACGGCGTAATTCGTCGCGCCGTGCAGGTCGATCACATCATGACTGCCGGCATGCGGCTCAATCATGACGAACTTCAAAGGATTATTGCGGTCGGTCCCGGTCACCGTGACCAGATCGGCCAAGCGAACCGTGGTGCCTTCCTGCAGAAAATGGCGCCCGCTCTGCGAATTCAGGCCATAGCTCAGGATTTCCACGTTAGCGGCGATAGCCGGCTGCGCTGCGCCATTGTCAGCCGAGATGCGCAGGACTTCGCCGTTCTGCAGAAAGCCGCCGCCGACATAAGTCAGTTTCGCAAAGTCTGCTGCCGAGACGGTGTAAACTTGATCCCGGCCCGGCGCGGATGGCGGCGCGAGATTGACCGCGCCGTTCAGTTCGATGTGACCGCTTCCAGTGCCGATCGTGTTGTCGGAATGCGGATCGACGATGGTGTACGTGTGCACCTGCGTTTCGGACGTGACGGTGAGTAGCGACGACAACGAGACTTGTTGTCCGTTGCGCACCATGGTCCGCGTCGTGTCGGCCTGCACCACAGCCGCCTGTTGCGTACTGCCGACCAACACATCGAGCGACTGCCAATCGCCCCAGTACGAGCCGTTGAAGGCGCGCACATACATCGTGTCGTGACCGGTGGCGGTGCCGGCTTCGAAGCGCGTGCTGGCCAAGTCGGCTGCGGCGATGGAGACGGCGCTGACGGCGGTGTGCGCCGTACGCAGCTGGTCGCCGACGCGAAAGGCGCCATCGCCGGCATCATAGACCTGATAGGTCACCACCAACTTGCCGGCGGGATCGTCGACCTTGAACAGGTTCGCGATACCATGCGAGCCGCCGGCTGCGACCGCGAGTGGCGCCACCGCCGTCACGACAGGCGTGTCCAGGCGATAGATGACCACGTAATCCGGCAGCGTGTAGGGGGAGAAATCTTTCTCCAGATACGGCTGATCGATCACGATATCGTCGCTCGACCCGTCGTGGGCATCCAGCCCGCTATTGTCGAGCAGGCGTGCGTCATAGCCATAGCCCGACACAACCGTCGCGATATGTCCGACGCCGCCACAAGTCGCCACGTAGCTGACGATGTCGCCAGGGCGCAGCTGCGATTCCCAGGTTTGACGCTCGGCCCCATTGGCTGCCAAGCCGCTATAAGCGACGATCCACTCGCCATTGCCCTGCGGCGCAGCGGCAAGCAACGTGCTGCTGACCGGCAGCGAAGCGCCGGCAATGGCGGCGACGTTGCTGGCCAGAACCCAGCAACCATTCACGTCCCAGACCTGGCCGATGAAACTCATCGCGACGCCGACAATTTCGTTCGGCGTGGCAGTATTCGGCGTCGCGTCGGCATGGGCAGCGTGCGTGACGATATCGAGCGATCCAAGATAGACGCCGTCCTTGGACTGCATCATGCCGATACTGCTATGTGCGGCGGCGTCGAGCTTGTCGCGCAGGACAGTGTCCGCCTGGCCGGCCGTACCGGCGCCGTAGAGCGACAGGTATGCGCTACGGTTTTCGTCGCCTGAGGCGGTGTAGACGACGTCTTTCAGATAGCCGAGCTCGGCGTTGAAATAGCCTTGCGCCGTATACGTAAAGACCATGCCCACAGTCAGGCCGTCGGTCATATCGGTATGGCTGAAGCCCAGCGTATGACCGTTTCCGTTCAGCGTTTCGGTCGAGCCGGAGCTGGCGGCGGTGTAGCGGTCGCGATCCAGGCCCGTGAGCACAAGGTACTCGGGCAAATCACCGGACGTGACGTTGACCAGCGATGACAACGTGTACTGCTGGCCTGCCTGGGAAACCACGGATTGGCGCGAAAAAGCGACGGGCATGTTTCCTCCGGGCTTTCTGCCCTTACGGCTCGAGCAACAGCGAACGGGAAGATCTATTCACAGCATACGAATGTAGTGGGCCACGAAACCGCTCTGCTGTCCATTTCGTTCGCGCCAGGGGTCGTGCGCCTTGGCCGTGGTGATGATCCGAATACGCGCGAGGATTGTCGCCCGAGCGAAACGCCGTACGGCTTCAGCGACACGGACGAAGTCATGTCAGTGTTCCGCAAGGCGCGCCTGGTCTGGCTGGGGTTACAAACGGCATCTTCCGACGTGGCGACCCCACGGGGATTCGAACCCCTGTTGCACCACAAAGGGACCGATTGATCCGCTTGGACGTACAGGATATTGTACGTCCAAAGGAAAAGGCATGCGCGTCGTAAACTACTCGCAGTTTCGCGGAAATCTTGCCGCCTACATGGATGAGGCAGCGGCAACGGAAGAAGAATTGCTGGTGACACGCGGAAACGACGCTTCCGTGGTGGTCGTTTCGGTCGAGCATTGGGAGAGCCTGCAGGAGACCCTGCATCTTGCCCGCTCGCCAGCGAACGCTGCGCGGCTCGATGAAGCAAAAGCGGAGCTCGATGCGGGCAAAGGGATCGCATTCGATCCAACGCAGAAACGCACGCGTCCGGCTGCCAAGCGACGCTGATCCTGCGCGGTGCAGGTTCTATTCGCACCTCGGGCGCTGGAGGACTGGCGTCATTGGGAAGACACCGGCAATACGAAGACGCTCGATCGGATCACGGCGTTGATCGCCGCCATCAGGCAGGATCCGTTTGACGGCATCGGCAAGCCCGAGCCTTTACGCGGAAACTGGACTGGATTCTGGTCGCGCCGGATCAACCAGACGGACCGGCTCGTCTATCGCGTGAAAGGAAAAGGCAAGAGCGCGGTCGTGGAGATCGCCCAATGCCGGCTGCACTACTGAAAACCGAACGCTGTTGTTCTGGCCAGTTGCGGATTTCCCTTCGCCGCACCTCGTACGCCTTGCCAGCGCGCTTGCCGCGCCGGAGAGCGTGACCTCGGTCACGCTCTCCGGCTTTTTCTTTGCGCGTTTTCGCTGAAGCGAACCGGCGGCTACTCGGCCGCCACCGGTTCCTCGACTTCGTCCAAGCCAAGCCGACGCGCAACGCCGGCGCCATAAAACGGATCGGCGGCGAAGAAATGAGCCAGCTGGCGGCGCTGAATCGCGATCGGCGCGTTGCGCAGGCTGCCGGCGATATTGTCCATCAAGCGTTCCTGCGCTTGCGTGCCGATCAAGCGGAAGAGCTGACCGGCCTGGCCATAGTCATCGTTACCGATGCGATGATCGTAGTGATCGGCATCGCCGCGGAGTTGCAACGCCGGCTCGGCATAGCGCGGCGCCTGCGCCGGGCCGCCGAAACTGTTCGGCTCGTAATTCGGCGCGCCGCCGCTATTGCCGTCGAAGCGCATCGCACCGTCGCGCTGGTACGAATGGACCGGCGCGGCATGCGGCCGGTTGACCGGCAGCGCTCCGTAATTGCCGCCGATGCGATAGCGATGCGCGTCGGCATAGGCGAACAGGCGGCCCTGCAGCATCTTGTCGGGACTGAATCCGATTCCGGGCACCACCGAGGCCGGGCTGAACGCGGCCTGTTCGACTTCAGCGAAGTAGTTTTCCGGGTTGCGGTTCAGCACCAGCTCGCCGATCTCGATGCGCGGATAATCGGCGTGCGGCCAAACCTTGGTCAGGTCGAACGGATCGAGATGATAGGTCTCGGCGTCGGCCTCGGGCATCAGCTGAACGAACACCGTCCACGCCGGATGCAGCCCATCCTCGATCGAGGCAAAGAGATCGCGCGTCGCGTGGTCGGGATCGATGCCCGCCATCGCGGTCGCCTGCGCGGCGGTGAAGTTCTGGATCCCTTGCCGGGTCTTGAAATGATACTTCACCCAGAAACGTTCGCCGGCTGCATTGATCCACGAATAGGTGTGGCTGCCGAACCCATCCATGTGACGATAGGAGCGTGGCGTGCCGCGATCCGAAAACAGGATCGTCACCTGGTGCAGCGTCTCGGGGCTCAACGAGAAGAAATCCCACATCGCGACCGGGTCTTTGCAGTTGGTCGCCGGATTGCGCTTCTGCGTATGGATGAAGTCGGGAAATTTCAGCGGATCACGCAGGAAGAAGACCGGCGTGTTGTTTCCGACGAGATCGTAATTGCCCTCTTCGGTGTAGAATTTCAGCGCAAAGCCGCGCGGATCGCGCTCGGCGTCGGCCGAGCCCTTCTCGCCGCCGACGGTGGAGACGCGCAGGAAGGTCTCGGTCTGTTTTCCGACCCCGTTCAGGAAGGCGGCGCTGGTCCATCGCGTGACGTCCGCGGTGACCCGGAACGTGCCGTACGCGCCGGCCCCTTTGGCGTGCACCACCCGCTCGGGAATGCGCTCGCGGTTGAAATGCGCCAGCTTCTCGATCAGGTGGAAATCCTGCAGCAGCAGCGGCCCGCGCGGCCCTGCCGACAGGCTGTTCTGATTGTCCGCGACCGGATGGCCGAAAGTCGTGGTCAGGATTGGCGGCTTGCTCATCGCTCGGTTCCGTCGGCAGGTGGTTGTTGGCTGACCACCGTCGCGCAGGGCTGCTCCTCGATCAAACCGATTATTCCGGCTATACTGATCGGGTTACCCGATAAGGCACACGATGTCGTACCTGCCCAGCCTTCGCCAGCTCCGCTATCTTGTCGCGCTTGCCGAAAACGGCCATTTCGGCCGCGCGGCCGAGCAATGCGGCGTGACGCAGTCGACCTTCTCCGGCGCAATCCAGGAACTCGAGGCGGGTCTGGGCGTCTCGCTGGTCGAACGTTCGAAGCGGCACGTGCTGGTGACGCCGCTCGGCCAGGACATCGCCGAACGCGCCCGCGTCATTCTGCGCGCGTCCGAGGATCTGGTCGAAGCGACCCGGGCTGCGCGCGCACCGCTGACCGGTCCGTTGCGGCTGGGTGTCATCCCCACCATCGGACCCTATCTGCTGCCGCGCCTGCTGCCGCGGCTACGCCGCGAATTTCCCAAGCTGCGGCTCTATGTGCGCGAAGAACCGACCGCCGCGTTGATCGATGGCTTGTCGGCCGGCCGGCTCGACGTGCTGCTGGCCGCCACGCCCTATGCGTTCGGCAATCGTATCGAGACGCTGCGCCTTGCCGAGGACGAAATCCTGGTCGCGTGCCCGGCCGACCATGCCTTGGCGTCGCGCAAGCGCGTCGATGGCGAGCGGCTGCGCCACGAGGCGTTGCTGTTGCTGGAGGATGGGCATTGCCTGCGCAGCCAGGCGCTGTCGGCCTGCGGTCTCGCCGACGCCGATCGCAATGAGGAGTTTCAAGGCACCAGCGTGCGCACGCTGCTGCAGATGGTGGCCGAAGGATTGGGCACGACCTTGATCCCGCGCCTGGCGGTCGACAGCGAGTTGCGCGGCGACGCGAAACGCCGGGTTGCGATTCGTCCGCTGGGACCGGGCCGTCACGCGCGAACGCTGGTTCTCGCCTGGCGCGCCGCGTCGGGGCGCCGCAGCGAGTTCGAACGGCTGGGCGCGACCATCGCGGCGCAACTCGCGGCGGCGGAGTCCTGACGGAATTCGTCAGGGCCGGGCATGACGAGCAATAGTTAGTCCACCAGTGCGCGCGCCCGTTCGCGCAATTCGAACTTCTTGACCTTGCCGGTCGAGGTCTTGGGCAGCGCGCCGAACACGATGGTGCGCGGCGTCTTGAAGGCGGCGATGCGCGTGCGGCAAAACGCGATCAGCTCGTCGGCGGTGGCGTCGTGACCCGGTTTCAGCGCCACGAAGGCGCAGGGCGTTTCGCCCCATTTCGCATCGGGCCGCGCCACCACCGCGGCTTCGAGTACGGCAGGATGTTCGAACAGCACGCTCTCGACTTCGATCGACGAGATGTTCTCGCCGCCTGAAATCACGATGTCCTTCAAGCGGTCCTTGATTTCGACATAGAAGTCGGGATGGCACACGGCGAGATCGCCCGAGTGGAACCAGCCGCCTTCGAACGCGCGCGCGGTCGCCGCCTGGTCCTTGTAGTAGCCGCGCATGACGATGTTCCCGCGCAGCATGATCTCGCCGATCGTGACGCCGTCGCACGGCACCGGTCGCATCGTTTCGGGGTCGAGCACCGCCAGGTCTTCCTGCAGATGATAGCGCACGCCCTGCCGCGCCTTGCGCCGGGCCCGCGCCGCCGGCTCGTCCTGGTCGAACGCAGCCTTCCATTCGCTGACGACGCAGGGCCCATAGACTTCGGTCAGGCCGTAGACATGCGTGACGTCGAGGCCGATCGCTTCGCAGCCCGCGATCACCGCCGCCGGCGGTGGTGCGCCCGCCGTCAGCGCGCGCACGCGGCGACCCTGCGCCACCGGCGTGCCGTTCGACGCCGCCAGCAACATCGTCAGTACCGTCGGCGCGGCACAGAACAGGTCGACATTTTCTTCTGCAATTGCGGCGCGGATCGCCAGCGGCTCCGGCTTGCGCAGACAGACATGCGTGCCGGCCAGCGCGGTCACGGTCCAGGGAAAGCACCAGCCGTTGCAATGAAACATCGGGAGTGTCCAAAGATAAATCGGATGACTCCCCAGCGATGCGGCGAGCACGTTCGCCACCGCGTTCAGATAGGCGCCGCGATGGTGATAGACGACGCCCTTGGGATCGCCCGTCGTGCCCGACGTGTAGTTGAGCGTGATCGCATCCCACTCCGACTGCGGACCTTGCTCCGGAACGAAGTCGGCGCGGCCGCCGGCGAGGAATGAGTCGTAGTCGGCGCTGCCATCCTCGGCCGGCGGCACGGCGGCGTCGCGAATGCGCACCAGCGGAATGTTCAGTCCGCTTCGCGCCTGGTCGACGGTTGCGGCGAATTCGTCGTCGACCAGCAGAAATTTCGTTTCGGCGTGGCGAAGCTGGTATTCGATCTCGCGGGCGCCGAGCCGGATATTGATCGAATGCAGCACCGCGCCCGCCATGGCGACGCCGAAATGCGCTTCGAGATGCGCGGGCGTGTTGGCGGCGACGACCGATACGACGTCGCCGGGGCCGATGCCGGCCGCGTTGAGCGCGGCGGCCAGTGCGATGCAGCGCCGCTCCAGGGTGGCGTAGTCGTACGAGACCGCGCCATGCCGTACCGCAATCCGCTCGGGATGAACCGATGCGGTGCGCCGCAGCAGCGACAGCGGCGACAAGGGCACGTAGTTGGCAGCGGTGGGCGGCAGGTCATCGAGCTGCATGGCACGAGCCTAGCGCGATGCGATCGCCCTGTCCTTTGAAAGCAGGCTCGCCCGGCTTGCATCGGCCGCCGTCCGCATGGAGGGTGCGCCGCATGAAGGATCGGACCGGACTTGGCTTCGCAGCTTTGCTCGCGCTCGGCGTCGGCGCGGCGGCGCCCTCGATCGTGTTTCCGGGCGTGGTCGGCACGCTGGCCGAAACGGGACGCTACGGCGCATCGTCGGCCGCCTCGATCGTTGCGGGCGAAATGGCCGGCATGATGGTCGCGGCGGCGCTGGTCGCCTGGTTCGGCGCGCGCGTCGCCTTTCGCCGCGTCGCCGCCCTCGGCGTCGCCGCCTTCATCCTGCTCGACCTCGTCAGCGCCGCGCTGCCTGCCTTGCCGCTGTTGCTGACGCTGCGCGTGCTGGCCGGGGTGGGCGAGGGGGCGGCGATCGCGGCGATGGCGGCAATGGCCGCCGCGCTGGCCTCGGCCGAACGCTATTTCGCGGTCTCGGTCGCCTGCAATCTCGCGATCGGCGCGCTGCTGCTGCAGGTCTTTCCGGCGAGTACGGCGTACGGCACCGGTGGCATTTTCGTGCTGCTGGCGCTGGTGGCGGCGCCGTCACTGCTGCTGCTACGCGCGCTGCCTCGCACGGTCGCGGACGGCGCCTCGGCGCCGCCACCGCTGCGCCTGTCGCGCGGCGTCGCGTTCGCCTGCATCGGCACGTTGCTGTTCTTCGCCGCGATCAGCGCGGTGTGGTCGATGGTGACCTTGGCGGCCACGCGCGCCGGCCTCGCCTTTGCGGAGTCGTCGCAGGTGCTGGCGCTGGCGACGGTGGCGGGAATCGCCACCGGTCTGTTCGTGTCGTGGCTGGGTACGCGCATCGCACGCCGCATCGCGCTGTTGCTCGGCACCGCGTTGCTCGCGCTCGTGATGGCGACGTTCGCGCTCGGTGTCACCGCATCGGAATTTCTGCCCGTCACGCTGGCGCTGATGGTGAGCTATGTTTTCACCTTGCCGTTCTATTTCGGCACCATCGCCGCGCTCGACCGCAGCGGGCGCGTGATGGCGTTCGCAATTGCGTTGCAATTTGCCGGCCTGGCCGCGGGGCCGGCGCTCGCCGCGTCGCTGCTCGACTCGGGCCTGTCGCTGGTCTTCTGGTTCGCCTGCGCGCTGTGCGTTGCAGCAGGGGCCAGCGCAGTCTTGGCGCAAGACTCGCGCCAGACCGTGTTGGCCTTGCCACACTCCGGGAAATCTCCCTCATTCATCGATGAATGAACGTTGACAGCGGCAGGCGACTATCGGAGCGTCCGCCCGCCACCGGCGAATAACAGCCGGGAGCTGGGAGGATTACATGCAGTTCGTGTCGAGCCGGCGCTTTCGCCGGCTGCTTTGCGCATCCGTGACTTTTGCCGCGCTGACCGCCGCCTGGAGCGAAGCAAGCGCTCAGGTGCCGGGCACCCCCACCAGCAACGTCGCCCAGGCGACCGATGAAATCATCGTCACCGCGCGCCGGCGCGAAGAGACGCTGAAAGACGTGCCGGTCGCGGTCAGCGTGTTCAACGCCAACAAGCTGAACGACCTTGGCGCAACCGACATCACCGCATTGCAGCAATCGACGCCGAACCTGACCATTCAGGTGGCGCGCGGCAGCAACTCGACCGTCATCACCTTCATCCGCGGCGTCGGCCAGCAGGACCCGCTGTGGGGCTTCGAGCCCGGCGTCGGCCTCTATGTCGACGACGTCTATATCGCGCGCCCGCAGGGCGCGGTGCTCGATATTTTCGACATCGACCGGATCGAAGTGCTGCGCGGCCCGCAGGGCACGCTCTACGGCCGCAACACGATCGGCGGCGCGATCAAATACGTGACCAGGAAGATCGGCCCCGGCACCGAAGTGGAGGGCAAGTTCACCCTCGGCAGCTACGGCGAACACGACGAGTTCGGCTCGTTCAAGACGCGCCAGGGCAATGTCGGCGTCAGCATCGCGATGGCCAAGAACGACCATGACGGCTATGGGCGCAACCTGAATACCGGCGCCCAGCACTATAACAAGGACAATATCGCAGGCCGCGCGGCGCTCGAATTCACCCCGACCGACAAGCTGTTCTTCCGCGTCTCGGCCGACTGGATGCACGACATGTCGCGGCCGCGTCACGGCCACCGCGAAGTGCCGGCGCTCGATATTTTCGGCCGGCCGATTCCGGGCGGCAACGTCCTGCCGAACGTCTATGACACGCGCGCCGGCTCGGGCGACGACAACAGCGTCATCACGCAAGGCGTGTCGCTGCTGGCCGAATATGCCGCGACCGATGCGCTGACCCTGAAATCGATCACCGCCTATCGCAGCGGCCACACCGAAGGCACGATCGACTTCGACAATCTGCCCGCCGCCCTTCTCGACGTGCCGGCGCGCTACAACGACCATCAGTTCAGCGAGGAACTCCAGGCGGTGCTGTCGCTCGGCAAGCTCACCGGCGTCGCGGGCCTCTATTACATGAATGGCACCTCGGCCGGCGCTTTCGACACGGTCGTGTCGCAGATCAACACGACGACCGCGACGTCGGGCTTTGTCGATACGACGAGCTATGCCGCCTTCGCCAATTTCAGCTACGCGATCACCGACCAGCTCGCGATCGAACTGGGCGGCCGCTACACGCGTGATGAAAAGACCGGCCTCGTCTATCGCCAGAACTTCACCGGCTTGCGCAGCCCGCTATTCGGCAACTTTGCTGCCATTCCGGGTCTGCTGCGGTCGAACTTCACCAACTCGAAAAACTTCTCGAAGTTCACGCCGCACGCCAGCGTCAGCTACAAGGTGACGCCGGACGTGACCGCCTATGCCTCGTACAGCCAAGGCTTCAAGTCGGGCGGATTCGACATGCGTGCCGACGTCGTGCTGACGCCGAACTCGGTCAACGGCTACGAGCCGGAAACCGTCGACACCTACGAAGTCGGGGTGAAGGGCAACTTCCTCGATCGCCGCCTGACCGTGAACGCGGCCTTGTTCCACTCGTCGTACAAAAACCAGCAGGTCACGCTGCAGACGCCGGTCGGCGCCTCGATCGCCAGCCAGGTGATCAACGCCGGCAAGTCGACCATCGAAGGTGCCGAACTGGAAGCAGTGGCGGTGCTGGCGCCGCAACTGACGGCCAATCTCACAGTCGGCTACATCAATGCCTCGTTCGACCAATATCTCGCGCTCGACCTGACGCGGACCCCGCCGGTCACGGTCGACTTCGCGTCGCAGCGCAAGTTCCAGAACACGCCGCGCTGGACCGGCAGTGCCGGCCTGACCTTCCGCCAGCCGCTGGTTGACGGCAGCACCGTCACGCTGGCGCCGTTCGTGTCGTACCGAAGCAAGATGTACATGTTCGAAGTCCCGTCGGCGCTCGACCAGGCGAGCTACTGGCTGTTCAACGCGACGGCGGCCTGGACCTCGGCCGACGCACGTTATCGCATCAGCCTCAACGGCCTGAACCTGACCGATGAGCGCTATCGCGTGGGCGGCTACAACTTCTCGCAGGCGACCGGAATCTTCTTCGGCAACTCGGTCACGGCCTATTACGGCCCGCCGCGGACCGTGACGGGGACTTTGGCCATCAAGTTCTGATCGAAATCGGCGGCGGTCCCCTGGACCGCCGCCTTTCTTTCTGGGAAGCCGTTCTTCGTGACGACGCGCAAAAAGCCGGCCCCGGCCCGGGGCAGGAAAAAAGCCGCCATGCCCGGCGCCAAGTCCGCAGCCAGGCCTGCAGCACGGCAGGCCAAGCCGCTCGTTTCGAAGCGGGCCGAGCAGAGCGAGCGGACCCGCGCCCGCATTCTCGACGTCGCTGAAGATCTGCTCGGACAGCACGGCTTCTACGGCACCACCATCCGCCAAGTCGCGCAGCTGGCCGACGTCGACACCGCGCTGCTGCACTATTATTTCGACAGCAAGCAGGGGTTGTTCGACGCGGTATTCCTGCGCCGCGCCACCATCATCAACAGCGAGCGTCTCGACGCGCTGAACAAATACGAGAAGAAGGCGGGCGGGAACATCGCGCTCGAAGGCGTGATCGAAGCCTTCCTCGACCCGGTGCTCGAGTGGATCGCCAAAGGCGGGAAGGGCTGGCGCAACTATTTCGCCATCCTGGCGCAGGTGAACGCGACGCCGAACTGGGGCACCGGGGTGATGGTCAAATATTTCGACCCGGTGATCCACCGGCTGATCGGGCTGGTGCAGAAGACGCTGCCCGATGCCGATCCGGTCGATCTCTACTGGGCCTATCACAATCTGTCGGGCGCGCTGACCCTCACGCTCGGCACCACCGGGCGTATCGACCGTCTGTCGAACGGTCTATGCCGTTCCGACGACGTCGAAGCGCTGCGTCCGCGCATGATCGTCTATGCCGTGGCCGGCTTTCGCGCCGTATGCGTGCCGCAACCGAAGAAGCGCAAGACACGATGACCAGCCTGACCGAGATCGCACCCGGACAAGCCAGCCGCGCCTATCGCGGCTGGGTGCTGTTCGTGCTCATCGTGGTCTACACGTTCAATTTCATCGACCGGCAGATCGTGTCGATCCTCGCCGGTCCGATCAAAGCCGAGCTCGGCCTCACCGACACGCAGCTCGGCCTGATGGTCGGCGTTGCGTTCGGCCTGTTCTACGCGACGCTCGCGGTTCCGATCGCGTGGCTCGCCGATCGCTACAGCCGCGTCTGGATCATGACTCTGTCGTTCGGCATCTGGAGCCTGTTCACCGCAGGCTGCGGTCTCGCGGGCAATTTCTGGCAGATCTTCGTGTCGCGCCTCGGTGTCGGGATCGGCGAGGCGGGCGGCGTCGCGCCGGCTTACTCGCTGATCGCCGACTACTTCCCGCGCGGCTCGCGCGCGCGCGCGATGGCGCTGTATTCTTTCGCCATTCCGATCGGCAGCGCGCTCGGCGTGCTGTTCGGCGGGCTCGTCGCCAGCGCGGTCAATTGGCGATCCGCCTTTGTCATCGTCGGCTTGACCGGTGCCGTGCTGGCACCCTTGTTCCGTCTCGCGGTGCGCGATCCGGTGCGCGGCGCGCATGACGCCGACGTGCGCGTGGCCGCGTCATCGTTCGGCGCCGTGTTCCGTGTGCTGCTGCGCAAGCCGGCCTTCTTCCTTCTGTCGCTCGCCGCGTCGAGCGGTTCGCTGCTGGGCTACGGGCTGATCGCGTGGCTGCCGTCCTTCTTCGAGCGCAGCTTCGGCATGACGCTGCAGGAACGCGCGGTGTTCTATGCCGGGATCCTGCTGCTGGGTGGCGTCGGCGGCATCTGGCTGGGCGGCTGGCTCGCCGATCGTCTCGGCAATCGCAGCAAGCGCGCCTATGCGTTGATCCCGGGCTGCGCCGCGCTGCTGTCGGCGCCGTTCTTTCTGATCGCCTTCCTGTCGACCGAGAAATGGGTCACGTTCGCGCTGTTCCTGATCCCGCAGGCCTTGAGCCTGGTGTGGCTCGGCCCGGTCATTGCCTGCGTGCAGCAGCTGGTGCCGCCGTCGATGCGCAGCACCGCCTCGGCGATTTTCCTGCTGATCAACAATCTGATCGGGCTGTGCGTCGGTCCGGTCTTCTTCGGGCGCGTGTCCGACGCGCTGCGTCCCTATTACGGCGCGGAGTCGCTGCGCTACGCGATCGTGATCGGGCTCGGCTTCTACGTCTTGAGCGCGTTCCTGTTCTGGCTCGCCTCGCGCCGGCTCGAACGCGACTGGCACCACGCTAGCTAGCGCGCGGGTCCGGATCCGGACCCTGGACCCGGCCCGCGCCATTGCGGCTCAAGTTCGAGGTGTGACGCCTCGTCAGGGGGCCGGTTCAGGGTCCGTTCACCCTTTTGTCAATATGTGGAGCGGATGTTCGGGGCAGCCGGCGCAAGGCGCCGCTGCCGGCGCGCAGACCTGTCGTCGTGCAGCGCGACCGGCATGAATCGAGGAACAGGATGTCCCACCCAGACGACGCCTCCGGCGACGGAAAACCTCATCTCCGGATCGGGGTCGCCAATCTGACCCGCCAGGCGATGCTGGGGGCGGACATCAAGGCGCTGGCCGATGGACTGGTGGAAGACATCAAACGCGACCCCGGCAATGCCGGCGCCCTGATGGACCTTTCGATCGTCGCCCAGCTCGGGGGTGATCAGCCGGCCGGGCTGGCGATCCAGCGCGACGCGCTCGAGATCGGGCGCCTGTACCGCACGCCCTGCAGCGCCTCATCGCCACGGCTGCGTATCCTGGCGATCGCCGCCGCTACCGATATCGGCGGCAACACGCCGATCGATTTCCTGCTTCATGGCAGCGATATCGATCTCTACACGCTCTATGTCGTTCCGGGCCTGCCGCTGCCGAAGCAGCCGCCGCCGCACGATGTCGCCATCGTGGTCGCTCCCTCCGACAAGGCGAGCGGGGTGCTGGACGAAATCAAGCGCATGATCCAGCACTGGCCGCGCCCGGTTCTGAACCTGCCGCAGAACATCGCCAGACAGGACCGCGATCTGCTCTTTCACCTGCTGCAGTCGATCGAGGGTCTGTGCATCCCGTCGACCGCGCGCGTCAGCCGCCAACAGCTGGCGGAATTCGGTGCGACGGGCGAGAATCTCGAGGCGATGCTTGCCGACGGCGCGTTCCCGCTCATCGTGCGACCGGTCGAATCGCACGCGGGTCACGGGCTGCACAGGCTGGATCGCCCGTCCGACATCCTCGGCTATCTCGAAAGCCGGAACGAGCAACGCTTCTTCCTGTCGAGCTACCTGCATTATGCGAGCGCGGACGGCCTGTTCCGGAAATACCGCGTCGTGCTGATCGATGGCCGGCCGTTTCCGTGCCACATGGCGATCTCAGATCAGTGGAAGATCTGGTACCTCAACGCCGAAATGACCGAGTCCGCAACGAAGCGCGCCGAGGAAGCGGATTGGATGGGCTCGTTCGACGACGGCTTCGCCAGGCGTCACGAACAGGCGCTTGCGCAACTGGCGTCGCAGATCGGGCTGGAATATGTCGCGATCGACTGCGCCGAACTTCCCGATGGACGGCTGCTCGTGTTCGAGGCGGACAATTGCTCGATCGTACACGACATGGATTCGCCGGTGATCTTTCCCTACAAGGTCCCGCAGATGCGCAAGCTGTTTGATGCTTTTGTGGCGATGGTCGGCAAATACAGCGCGCGCGTTGCAAGTCGTGCGGCCTGACAAGAACCAGCGCCTCGATGCGCACGACCTGACGGTGGAAGACAAAGCGGCGGGCACGCTCGACCCGGCCGATTGGTCCGAGTTGCGCGTGCAGGGGCACCGCATGCTCGACGACAT
>JAQGIE010000029.1 GCA_028291365.1 Rhodospirillales bacterium | reverse complement strand
GATCAGGCCGCTGACGAAGATCAGGACCGACAGCACGCCGGCACAGATCGGGCGGTCGATGAAGAATGTGGACAGATTCATCTTATGCGGGCGCGGAGTCCGCGCCTCCCTGCTTGTCAAATCTCGTTACGTACCAGTCTTTTTCGTCATCCCCGCGCAAGCGGGGGATCCAGGTGTCAGCCCGAGGGAATTCCACCAATTCCGATGCGGATGGTTCTGGGTCCCTGCTTTCGCAGGGACGACGGACAGCGTGTCGGTGCTTACGTACCTTTGCCAGGCGTCGGCGTCGCTTCAGCTTTTTCCATGTTCACCGACGTCGGCGCGACGACGGCGCCGGGGCGCACGCGCTGGATGCCGTTGACCACGACGCGCTCGCCGGGCTTCAGCCCGTCGCTCACCAGGCGCAGGCCGCCGACATTGGCGCCCAGCGTCACTTCGCGGTAATTCGCCTTGTTGTCGTCGCCGACCACCAGCACGAACTTCTTGTTCTGATCGGTGCCGATGGCGCGCTCGCTCACCAGCAGCGCCGGTGCCGCCTTGGCCTGGCCGAGCTTCAGGCGCGCGAACTGGCCCGCGATCAGGCGGCCGTCATCGTTGGCGAAGATGGCGCGCACGCGAACCGTGCCGCTCTTCACGTTCACCTGGTTGTCGAGCAGCTGCAGCCGTCCTTCGACTTCGCCGCCCTGCGCCGTCTGCATCAGCACCGGAATGCGGTCGATCTCCGCGCCCGGCGGCAGCGACTTCAAGGTGCGCAGCACGAGCTGCTCGTCGGCGTCGAACGACGCGTAAATCGGGTTCACCGAAACCAGCGTCGTCAGCACCGGCGCGCCGGGACCGGCGGCGATCAGATTGCCGGTGGTGATTTCCAGCTTGCCGACGCGGCCGGCCACCGGCGCGCGCACCTGCGTGTAGTCGAGATTGAGCCTGGCGGTCTGCAGCAGTGCCTGCGCCCCGCGCTGGTTGGCGACGGCTTCGCGCCAGGCGTTGGCGCGCTGGTCGACCGTGCTCTGCGAAATGACGCTGTTGTTGAGCTGCTGGGCGCGTTCGAATTCGCGCCTGGTCAGCACGACGCGCGCGTCGGCGGCGGCGAGCTGCGCATCGGCGTGCGCGACGTCGGCCTGGTACGGCGCCTGGTCGATCGTGATCAGCAGATCGCCGGCCTTGACCAGCGAGCCTTCGCGGAAATGAACTTTGTCGACGGTGCCGGCGACGCGCGGGCGGATCTCGACCCGCTCGATCGCTTCGAGCCGGCCCGAGAATTCCTCGCACGTCGAAACGTCGCGCGCATCGACCGTGGCGACCGAAACCGGCGTCGGCGGCGGCGCGGCGGGCGTCGACGCGGCATCCGCGCCACCGCGCGGCACGTGCAGGAACACGGCGAAGGCGAGAAGGGCGACGAACGCAGTGCCGCCGGCAAATCGGGAGAGGCGCATGGGGGGATCTTTCGTTAGGTCGTGATCAGGTTCGCAGCCGGTGCGAACCCAAGCGTTTCGGCGAAGAACAGATGGAAGCGGTCGCGCAGATTGGTGCGCCACGGCGCATCCCTACTCGACCCGGATGTTGCGGGTTCCGCCAGCGCGCAGGGAAACCCTGTCGGCGCAGCGAAGACGTGGCTGTGCACGGTGACGCCCGCGTCGCGCAGGCGATCGGCGTAGAGCATGCTTTCGTCGTGCATCGGATCGTCGGCGGCGGTGATCACCAGTGCCGGCGGCAGCAGGTTCAGCCGCGACGAGCCGAGCGCGGCGGCGTAGGGATGCGCCGCCTGTTCGGCCGAGCCGAGATAGCGTTGCCAGCCATCGGCCCAGCGGCAGCCGACGGGGCCGCATTCGGCGGCGCGCGCCGAGCGCGTCGCCATGCGCGGATCAAGCATCGGCGACAGCAGGATCTGGCCCGCGAGCTTGGCGCTGCCGACGTCACGCGCTTTGAGCGCGAGTCCGGCAGCGAGATTGCCGCCCGCTTCTTCGCCGGCGACGAACAGGCGCGTGGCCTTGCCCGCGAGCTTGACGCGCTGCTGCTGCAGCCATTGCAGCGCGACGTTCCCGGCATGCAGCGCGGCGGGAAATGGATGCTCGGGCGCCAGCGGATACTCGATCGAGGCGACCACGGCCCCCGCTTCGGCGAGCGCGGTCGCGACCGTCACGCCCTGGTCGAGCCCGCCGGCCACGAAGGCGCCGCCATGGAAATGCAGCACCAGCGGCGCGCCGCGCTCGCAGCAATTGGCGCGATAGATCCGCAGCCGCACCACCGAGTCCGCGACGACGTACTGCTCCTTCTCGAAGCCGGCGACCGGGATCGAGCGTTCGGTCCAGCTCGTCGTGCTGGCGATGGAAGGAGGCAGGGCGGGGGACATTTCTGGCTGCGGTTCTGGGCTGTGGATGGAAAAGAACTACGTTGCGGTGCGGCAGAACCTGGATTATGTGCGGCCAAGAAATAAGTGGCTTCAGCGGAGCTTCTTTGTTTCCATATGTGAATAATCGAGGGTGAATCTGGATTATGGACCAGCTTGCCGCCA
>JAQGIE010000027.1 GCA_028291365.1 Rhodospirillales bacterium | reverse complement strand
TTCGTGCGATGCGCGACGAGATTATTGAAACGGATGGGCGATCAGGTGAGATCGTCCGGCACCGGCTGATCCAGGCGCTCCCATATTTTGTCACAGCGGATGCGCAATGGACGCAGGCTCATCTGATCAGCCCACTGATCTCGGGTAAGAGCGAGAATATTGCGCTCTGGCACGCTGTGGCCATTGGAACTCGTTTCAAAAACGTTCTGAAGATCATGGGGAACGAGTTCACCGAGCGGGCTGTCGACCTGCGGCTGAGCCGCGAAACCCGGACATCGTTGGCCTTCAGCGTTATTGTCGAGTGCCTTCACGCGTTCAACGAAAGTCGGGATCCGGTCATTCCGATTCCTCGCGTGCAGCAGATGATCCGCGCGCTCGATGACGAAGTTCGTGCATATGGGGCGGACGCGGTGTCTCATTTTTTGCGCGATGTTTCATTGCGAAAAAGCCGAAGCGAAGACCAAACTCACACCGGACCGGCGCCGGACCAGCTGTTTCGTTCAGCAGTCGTTCCGTTTCTGCGGCAAGTTTGGCCGCAAGAGCGCTCATTGGCGACACCGGGCGTAAGCAGGGCACTAGCCGACCTTCCGGCGCTCTCGGAGGGCGCGTTTGCCGAAGCGGTCGAGGCGGTAGCGCCATTTTTGGTGCCCTTCGATTGCTGGTCGATGATCGATTACGGGCTCTATGGGGAGGAAGACGGGCGAGCGAAGTTGGAGCTTATAGATAGTCCGCTAAAGGCAGCTGCATTTCTCCGGTTGCTCAGTCTGACGATTGGAACTGCCGAGGATGCAGTAGTGCCGCACGATTTGCCGGACGCGCTCGATCAGATCAGAAAGGTCCTTCCAGCCTGTACAAACGACCAGTCGTTCCGGCGCCTTTCGACCGCTACGCGGCGATTTTGACGCCGGAACAGACCTCCCAGTCGCGGTTCGCGTTAGCGGCGCTTCTGTCGGCAGATCTCGGCGAGTGTTCACCCAGCGCTCCGTCTTGAGCCGCGGCGCGGCGCTGTCATTTTACGTGGTCCATGCCAAACCCCTTCCGCCTCACACATGACGGTGCCGAACGTTTTGACGCCGTTCTCGACGACGGCGCAGTCGCAGCACTTTGCGCTTCGCTATCGCCCTACGTCGCGCGGAGGCCCGGCGCCCGACTGACCGACGTTGCAGGGCTGGCCGCGCTACTCGCCGGCGCTGGCGCGGTCGGTGCGATCGTCCATCGGCTGTTGGGGGATGATGCGCGTGCGGTGCGCGCGGTTTTGTTCGAAAAAAACGCCGACACCAACTGGAAGCTCGGCTGGCACCAGGACCGCACTATCCTCGTGCGCGAACGAATTGAGGTCGACGGGTTCGGCCCGTGGACCCTGAAGCAAGGTTTGCTGCACGTTGCGCCGCCGCCGGAAGTCCAGCGCGAGATGATCACCGTCCGCGTTCATCTCGACGACGTCGATGCCGACAATGCACCGCTACTGATCGCGCCGGGGTCACATCGGCTCGGCAGAATTGCGGAGCCCGACGTGCCGGACGTCGTTGCGCGATGCGGTGCATATTCGTGCCTCGCGCAGGCCGGCGATATGTGGGTGTATGCGACGCCGATCCTGCATGCGTCGGAGGCGGCGGCGCGACCGCGGCGACGGCGCGTGTTGCAGGTCGACTACGCCGCGCGCGATTTGCCCGGCGGATTGCAATGGCTGGGCGTGTAGCTGCGGCACCAGCCCTCCTTCCTCCTTCGCTAAAGCTTCGGAGGACCGGGTCGCCAAGGCTTCGGAGGGCATTTTTCTCGTGCGCTTTGCGCACGCGAAAAATGGCGGAGGGGATGGGATTCGAACCCACGAGACCGTTTCCGGTCTACACGCTTTCCAGGCGAGCGCCTTCAACCACTCGGCCACCCCTCCGACGCGGCGCGAAAGAAGCACGGGGGCGGGCGCCGGGGCAAGCCGTCTCGAACCGACCTCCTGGACGCAGGCCGCAGCCGGCCTGGCTTTCCGGCCATGTCCGATCCTGCCGCCGCCGCTTTCTTCCAGCGTTTCCCGGTCCAGCCCGCCAGCGCAGCCACGCTCGACGCCTCACTGGCCGCGGCTGGATCCGACGCGCTGACCGTGCTGTTCCTGTGGGGCAATGACTGTCCCAAGTCGCCAAGCGCGCGCTCGCCGCCGACGCCGATCGCTTCACCTGGGACGACGTCACCTGGCTCGAATGCGTGCGTCTATGGCGACGGCGACATGGCGACGCGCTTCTCGCTGCACGGCATTCCGACGTTCTTCGTTTTCCGCGGCACCACGCGGCTCGGCCGCATCACCAGCTGGCCCGGCAGCACCGCCTTCGCCGACGCGATCGAAGCGCAGCGCAAGAAGGTCGCAGCGCCCGCTTCGCGCTAGACGCGACGCATGCGGCGGCGGAACACGGCCAGGCCGGTCACACCGCTCGCGAGCAAGGAAAGCGAAATCGGTTCGGGCACCGCGGGCTCGGCACCGATGACGACCGGTTGGCCGGCGATCGTCTCGTAGCCATAGCTGACAAGGATCGCGCCCAGAAGCTCGGCGTATCCGAAATGCACGCCGTCAAGCAGCGTTAATTTGAGTCCGATGAAACTGTCCCACCGCGAAAACGGAATCACGGCGGGCGTCGCATAGGCGAGATAGATCGCCAGCATGTCGTCGCCGATCAGGCCGGCGCCGATATACGACGTCGGGTGCGGCGGATCGTAGAAAGGCGGGCCGTAGCTCGCGACCAGGGCCGTGCCGCCGGTCGACACGCCGGCCGGATCGGGATCGTCCGGTCCCGGATTGAGCAGGCTGAAAACGTAACTTGCTGCCGTACCGCCAAAGGCGATGGTGACCGGCGACGCCGAAAAGTCGCTGTTGGCCTTGGTGGTGAGCAGCGCCGCGCGCGCCGCGTTGCTCAATCCCGCACATGCGAAGATGAGCACCGCCATGCGCAACAACTGAACCGGGGCCATGGTGGAGCCTGTTTGGGTACCTGTCGTGGATTCCCGGAAACAAGCGCTGACCTCGTCAGTTCCCCAAACCGCGTATTCCCGTCGGAAATGCGCGACGCCGCACGCGGAGACGAGAACGGTGGTGGACGCCCGGCGCCCACCACCGCTTCGCGGATCGCTAGCGATCGCTCCCTTGCGTCAAACGAGGTAGCTGGGCGCGAGCAGATCGCTGGCTGACAAGCCGACCACGCCGACATCGGTGCCCGGCACCGTCGGCACGCCCGGCACGTCCGTCACCGTGTGTGACGCGCCCGTCACCAGACTGCCGACTCCGGTCAGCACATTGCCGGCGAGATCGACCGTCGTGCCGGTCTGGTTCGCCACGGCGACGCCATTCGACAGCGCATCGGCGAACTGGTTGTTCGCCACCGTCAGCTGCGAGTTCGCGTGTGTGTTTCCTTCACCGCCGAAATGCACGATCGCCGGATTCTGGCTGTTGGCGCTCTGGTTGAAACTGTTGCCCTCGACGATCCCTTGGCCGCCATTGGGCAGATCGATCGCATAGCTTCCGGTGCCGTTTGCACCGTTGCTGAAGCTCGAGCCGGTGATCACCGTGGTATCGGCACGGCTCTTGACGTCGTGACCGGCGTTGGTGCCCTCGAACACGCTGTTGGCGACCGTCAACTTGGCGAGGTCGTTCACATAGACCGCGTGACTGCGACCATCGCCCGCACCGTTGTTGGTGAACTGGTCATTCAGCAGCGTGATCGTGCCGCTTGCGTTGTTCTGTCCCAGGATTCCGTCCTGGTTGTTCTGAAAAACGCTGTTCTTCACGGTCAGGTCGCCCGAGGAATAGCGAATACCGGCGCCGTTCAGATCGGCGTTTTGCGCGTTCGAGAAATTGAAATTCTCAATCGTGCCGCCATGCGAGATCAGGAACGCCTTGCCGTTCGAAAGATCGTGCGTGGCGGTCATGTTTACCGTGCCGCCGACGCCGATCAGATTGACGTTCGCCGGCACCGACGCCGCCTGATCTACATAGGTGCCCGCACGAACAAAGACCGTATCGCCGCTTTGCGCGGCTGCAACGGCCGTGTCGATGCGCGTGAAGGCTTCGTTTGGTCCTACCCAGATATTGCTCATCTACTACTCACCCCTTGTTGCGCGCTTCCAAACTGTTGAGCGCGGACGGGCGAATAACGACGAGACTGTTAGCGTATGTAAACCAAACAATGAACTTGCGATGCGCGTCGTCATGCGCAAACTGAATGCGGTAAGTAGAACTCGTTCTACTACGTTGATCATGCTGTTTCACGCGCGCCGTGAAACAGCTCTTGCCACACTGCTCGTTCGTTTCACGCCGCGTCGTGAAACACGATTCCCAGCGTGTAGCGCTCGCCGTTTCGAATGCGACTGACGCCGTGACGAAACTCGGCGCGCGACACGCCGCGCGTGCTCGGCACCGGCCGCTCGCGCGTCGCGAAGATCACGCCTTCGCCCTTCGACAACGGCACCACGTCGGCACGTGTCTGCATGCGCGCGCGGCGCTCGGTCAGCACGAACTCGCCGCCGTCAAAATCGGCACCCTGCGAAACAGCGCCCGGCTGCGACAGCAGGATGACGAGCTGGAACGGGAAATAGACCGCGCCGTAGAGATCCTGATGCAGCCGGTTGTAGTCGCCTGGGCCGTACCGCAGCAGCAGCGGCGTCGGCCGAACCTGGCCGTTGGCGCGACAGCGGGCACGAAACGAAGCGTGGCTCGCTTCGAACTCGGACTCGAGTCCGAGCTTCTCCGCCCAGCGATTGGCGGCGGGTGCCAGCGCCGCGTACCAGGCTTCGCGCAGCTGGGTGATGCGCTCCGGAAGCGGATCGGCGAAGTAGCGATATTCACCCTGCCCGAATCCGTGCCGCGCCATGGTGATGCGCGAACGGAATTGCGCCGGGTGGTTCCAGGTTTCGATCAACGCGGCGCAATCCGCGTCGGACAGAAGCCGTCCCGTCGTCACGAAACCGTCCTGGTCGAGACGGCCCAGCAAATCTTCGGCTCGAAGGTCGTTGCTGCGCACGCTCATGCCGTCTCGCCCGGGCGGCAGCGTTTGCAGGCGCGATAGCCGAGCGCGATCGCTTCCTCGATGGTGGCGAACAAGTCGACATTCTCGCGGTTGGGGCGGCGCGACGGGCAGGAGGGGCGGCACGCCACGCCCATCGTGCGTACGCCATAGCGGAGTTTCGCGTCGGCGCGCGCGTCGCGCGTCTGCACCGCTTGCCAGTTCGTCTCGGTGAGCGGGATCGTTCCGCGATAAGGCGCGCGATGTTTCAGGGCCGTCATGGTTGCATCCTCCATCTCGCGAGCAGGATGGAGGTGCGGCCCGGGCGGCGCATTCCGGTAGTTGCGGCGCCGCGCGCGCGTCGCCCGGC
>JAQGIE010000229.1 GCA_028291365.1 Rhodospirillales bacterium | reverse complement strand
GATTCGACCACCAATTTCATCGAGCATCCGCTGCTCGTCGCCGAACGGATCGAACGTTTCGCTGCCTTGGTCGGACGCGAGCGCGTCCTTGCAGGCAGCGACTGCGGATTCTCCACCTTCGCAGGGTACGGCACCGTCCATCCCGACATTGCCTTCGCCAAGCTTGCGGCTCTGACCGAAGGGGCCGCGATCGCCAGCGATCGCCTGTGGAAGTCGGTTTCGCAACGCGAAAAGCGGTGAACGAGCAGACGCGTCAGGCTTGATGCACGGCCGCGCTTAAAACTCGAACGGGGCCGGCCCTGTGAAGGACCGGCCCCGCCGAGATACGGATTCCTTAGGCGCACCTACGCCTGGAGACCGACCCCCAATTGGAGTTCGACCGCCAAAGATCCGACGCGCCTGTGGGAATGCGACATAGGATCACCTCCTTTCGTGGGTTGCGCTTACGCCGCAAAAGGTAGCGATGTGGCGCCAGCATTCAAGCGTGTAGAACAAGCCGCATGAGCGTCAGCGTCTTCGACCTGTTCAAGCCCGGAATCGGGCCGTCTTCGTCGCATACCGTGGGCCCGATGATTGCCGCGCGGCGTTTTGTCGACCGGCTCGATCTTGCTGTTGTGCAGCGCATCACGATCGAACTCATGGGCTCGCTGGCGCTGACCGGTGTCGGTCACGGCACCGACCGCGCAGTGCTGCTGGGACTGGCGGGCGCGTCGCCCGACACGATCGACCCCGACATCATCGCGCCGGCCGTGGCCGAGATTCGCGCCACCAGACAATTGAAGCTGGGCGGCACGCACGTGATCGCGTTCGATCCGTCGCGCGACATGGATTTCCGCGGCGAGATCATGCCGACCTTCCATCCCAACGGCGTGCGCTTCGCCGCGTATGACGCGGCCGGCGAAACCCTCGACAGCCGCATCTATTATTCGATCGGCGGCGGTTTCGTGCTCGACGAAGACGAGGCGCGCCTGAACGCGCCGGCTGGCGACAGCGTGGTGGTGCCCTATCCGTTCGAAAGCGCGGCACAACTGCTCGAACTGTGCGAGCGCGACAAGCTCACCATCGCCGAGTTGCAGCAGGCCAACGAACGCGCCGCGCGCGACGATGCGCGGATCGACGCCGGACTCGATGCGATCTGGGCGGCGATGCAATCGACCATCGCGCGCGGCATGCGCGAAGAGGGCGAGCTGCCGGGCGGGCTGCGTGTCAAACGCCGCGCCGCCAGGCTGGCGCAGATCTGCCGCGATCGCATCACCGCCGATCCGCTCGCCGCGCTCGACTGGGTCAATGTCTGGGCGCTGGCGGTCAATGAAGAGAACGCGGCCGGTGGTCGCGTCGTGACGGCGCCGACCATGGGTGCAGCGGGAATCGTGCCGGCGGTGCTGACCTATTACGTCAAGCTCGCGGGCGGCACGCCGGCCGGCGTGCGCACGTTTCTGCTGACGGCGGGCGCGATCGGCGGCCTGTACAAACGCAATGCCTCGATTTCGGGCGCCGAAGTCGGTTGCCAGGGCGAAGTCGGCGTCGCTTGCTCGATGGCGGCGGCGGGACTGACCGCGGCGCTCGGCGGCAGCAACGCGCAGGTCGAAAACGCGGCCGAGATCGGCATGGAACACAATCTCGGCCTCACCTGCGATCCGGTCAAAGCGCTGGTGCAGATTCCCTGTATCGAGCGCAACGCGGTCGGCGCGGTGAAGGCGATCGAAGCGGCGCGGCTGGCCATGTCGGGCGACGGCACACACCACGTCTCGCTCGACGACGTCATCCGCACCATGAAGCGCACCGGCGCCGACATGGCGCAGGCCTACAAGGAAACCTCGCTCGGTGGTCTCGCCGCCAACGTCACCGCCTGTTGAGACGCGAGTTCGGCGCGATGCGGTGGATCGGCCCCCGCTCGGCTGCAGGTGATCGAGGCGCAGCGCGCCGCTTCCTCGATGCAGGCCGCGATCGCCGCCGCCGGCGCGGCGCGTAACAGCACCGGCAAATCCAGATCACGCGCCGCCAGCGCGGCGAGCAGTCCAGCCGTGAACGCGTCGCCCGCCCCGACCGTGTCGACCAGTCGGGTGGGCGGTGACGGCGCGCTGCCGCCGGCGCCCGCCGCCCGCCAGATCGCACCGCGCGCACCCTGGGTGACGACGACCAGCAACGGGCCGCGTGCGAGCCATTCCTCGGCGACCTGTTCGGGCTCGCGACCGGGGGCGAGCCACTCGAGATCTTCGTCCGACAGTTTGACGATATGCGCGCGTGCCAGGCAGCGATCGAACCGGGCGCGAATCGCAGCCGCGTCGCCGAGCAAGGCCGGACGAGGATTGGGATCGAACGAGATCAGTCGCCGCGTGAATTCGCGCGCCATCAAGGTTTCGAGCGTCGCCGCGGTCGCACCGATCGCCCAGGCGAGCGAGCCGACATGCAGCACGCGCACCGTATCAGGCAGGCTCGGTACGCTGGTGAGGCCGAAATCGGCGGCGCCGTTGGCATAGAAACCGTAGCGCGGCGTGTCGCGCGCCAGATCGACGAACGCGAGCAGGGACGGGTCGGTGCTGCGCGTCACCAGCGCGGTGTCCACGCCTTCGCGTTCGAGCTGCTCGACGAACCGGTCACCGAACAGGTCGGTCGACAGCCGGCCGAGAAAACCGGTGGCAACGCCGAGCCGCGCCAGCCCGACCGCGACATTGAACGGCGATCCCCCGGTGCGTGCCGACCAGGTCGACGATGGCGCCGGCAGGAAATCCACGACCGCTTCGCCACAGCTTACGATGCGCATGGGCCAAGCCGAGCGCGTTTGGCGCCGCCGCGCAAGTTTCGTGTTGCGCCCTGCAGCGCGAGGGCGGGCGCGTTACTTCGCGCCGCCCTTCGCTTCGCGCAGCAGAATGATCGACATGCGCCGGTTGCGGGCGTCGAGCGCGTCGGGCACCAGCGGCTCATTGTCGGCAAGGCCGGTGACGTTGGCGATGCGCCTGGGATCGAGTCCGCCTTCGAGCAACGCCAGGCGCGTATCGAGCGCGCGGTCGCTCGACAGATTCCAGTTGTCGTAGCCGGCGCGGCTCACGAACGGGCGCGCGTCGGTATGACCGCGGATCGACAGCTTGTTGTTGACCTGGTTCACGACCTGAACGATCTGCGCGACCAGGTGGCGCGCCTCGGGCGTCATGTAGGCCGAGCCGCGCTCGAACATTGAATAGTTCTGCTGATCGATGAGCTGGATGCGGAGCCCTTCGCCGGTGCGGTCGATGAGCAGGTTCTGCGCCAGGTCTTTCAGCTCGGGCTGTCGTTCGACGGCTTCCTTCAGCGCGTTCTCGATCTTCTTGAACCGGTCTTCCTCTTCCTTCTGGGCTTGTTCGGCAGCGGATTGGGCGTTGTCGAGCTGGATCTCGGTTCTCTGTGCCTGCGTGTCGGCCTGTTCGACCGGCGACATGCGTTCATTGCGAACCATATCGAACTGCGCCGCGTCCGAGGTCATGGCGCCCTTCGGCGCCAAGGTGGTGCCGCCCAGTACACCGCCCGAGCCGCTGCGCGACGACGACACGCTGACATTGGGATCGAAATAATCGGCGAGGCCCTTTTTCTGCTCGGTGCTGGTCGCGGCGATCAGCCAGAGGAGCAGGAAGAAGGCCATCATCGCGGTCACGAAGTCGGCATAGGCGACCTTCCAGGCGCCGCCGTGATGGGGGTGCTCGTGATCATCGCCGTATTTTCGGATGATGATCGCGGCCGGATTACCTTTCGCAGCCATGACGGATCAGCTCGCTGTCGGGACGTGGCCCAGCGCATCTTCCAGCTCCTGGAAGGAGGGTTGGAAATGGCTCGGCACGTTGCCGCGCGCGACTTCGACCGATACTTGCGGGCTGTGGCCGTGCAGGAACGCGACCAGCGCGTCGCGGACCACCGCGTAGAACTGGTGGTCCTGCTGATGCGCCTGGCGGATGCGCGCCGCGAACGGGCCGATCAGGCCATAGGCGAGGAACACGCCCAGGAAGGTGCCGACCAGCGCGCCGCCGATCAGCAGACCCAGCACGGCGGGCGGCTGGTCGATCGAGGCCATCGTCTTGATGACGCCCAGCACCGCGGCGACGATGCCGAGCGCCGGCGTGCCGTCGGCCAGCGTCTGCAGCGCGCCGGCCGGCGCCAGGATTTCGGCGTGATGCTTCCTGAGCTGCTTTTCCATCGCGTCTTCGACCTGGTGAGGGTCGCTCACGTTCATCGTCATCATCCGCATCGTGTCGGCGATGAACGGCAACACGAACTGATCGTCGAGGATGTGCGGGTAGCGCTTGAAGATCTCGGACTTGTCCGGCGCGTCCACATGCGGCTCGACCGCGATGGCGCCCCGCTGCCGCATCAACTTGATCAGCGAGAACATCAGGCAGAGCAGATCCTGAAAGTCCTGCTTGGTCCAATGCGACCCTTTGAGCGCGAATTTGAGGTCCTTCAACGCGCCTTTGGTGACGTGCATCGGATTCGCGATGATGAAGGCGCCGATGCCGGCACCCATGATCATCGTCAGTTCGAACGGCAGGGCGTGGAGGATGATCGACATCTTGCCGCCCGACGCCAGATAGGCGCCGAAAACGGTGACGAGAATGATGGCGACGCCGATAAGCGCGAGCACGTTGCAGTTGCTCCCAGGAAAAGTATCGCTGCGAGGTAGAGGCGGGAGCGTGAACTTTGCTTTAACCGCGCTCCGTGTTCACGCTGCGTTCAACATTGATCTGCTGGAAAAGGCCGCCTGCTTGCCGCCGGGCCGCGATGGCCGCAGCTTGAGTGCATGAAGATCGATCGCCGCGGCCTGCTTCGTGCCGCTCTGCTGCTCCCCGCCGCCGTCACGCCCGCGGCCGCCCGCCCCGCCGGCAAGCCCGAAGACGGAGTCGACAACCAGGAAGCGCCCGATGCCGGCCAGCGTCTGGTCGAGCTGGTGGCCCGGCCCAAGACGGCGCCCGCGATCGATCCGCTGGGGCCGGTCGGCCCGTCGCCCGATCCGCACGCGCCCGACTACGCGCACATTCCGGCCCCGTTCGACATGACGCCGTTCCGCCTCACGCCCGATGCGCTGACGACGCTGGCGCGTTGGAACCGATTCGATCTGCAGACGCCGATGGTGCTGGTCGGCATTCGCGGCGCCACCCTCCTCGAAGGCCCGCCGGACCCGGCAGGGGTGCAGCTCAGCGAACGCCGCGTCGATCATCGCCGCTTCAATTGCGTGCTCGGCCTCTGGGATCGCACCCGCGATCGCTTGGCGCTGTTCACCGGTTCGACCGTGCCCAACCATCTCTTCGTGCGTGAACAATTCATTTGGGGCGCGGGCGACGGCATCGCCAACCAGTTGCCGACCGGACTCTATCGTCACGAAGTCGGCACCCACGGCGTCGACAGCAGCGCGCCGCAGTTCGGCGCCTTCCGCATGGAGTCCCGCATCGCGGTGCGGCGTGCGCTGGCGGCGCTGGCCTACGAGACCAGCTCACCGATCGCGCTGACGCGGCCCTACGACAATATCCATGCCTCGGGCCGTTCGACCGATCTCGCCGACTTCAGCTCGGCGGGCTGCCAGACCGTGCGCGGCTGGTACGACGCGACCAGCGGCGAGCCGCTGCACGATTATGCGCGGCTGCGCGAAGCGGCGGGGCTGGGCTGGCCGCACGACCCGGCGCAGGACGGGCGCGCTTTCGACTACATGTTGGTAACCGCGCGCGAAGTTCGCCTGGCGTCGCAGAAGAGCTGGCAGGGCGACACGCTGCGGCTGCGCGCCGGCTCGAGCGGCAACGAGGTCGCGTCGCTGCAGCAGGCGCTGGCGCAGCGCAGCCTGGTCGGTGAATTCGACGGCCGCATCGGCCCAGCCACAGTCGCGGCGCTGGCGCAATTTCAGGCCAAGTCGCACCAGCGTACCGACGCCATCGCCACCAACGATACGCTGCGCACGCTGCGCATCTGATGCTCCGCGCGTTTCTCGCGCTGTTGTGGCTGGCGCCGGCGCGTTTCCGAATGTTCCGATCGCCACCGTCACCGGCCTGTGGCGCATCGAGACCAAGGTTGCAGGCGCCTTTCCGCGCTGACGGAACCTGCGCTGCGCTGCGGCGCTGACTCGTCCGTGACGATCTATGTCGGACTGTCAGGCTGGACCTATGCCGGTTGGCGCGGCGTGTTCTATCCGCCGAAGTTGCCGCACAAGCGCGAACTCGCCTACGCCGCCGCCCACGTCAATTCGATCGAGATCAACGGCACGTTCTATTCGCTGCAGCGCCCGTCCAGCTTCGAGCGCTGGCGCGACGAGACGCCGGACGACTTCCTGTTCGCGCTCAAAGGGCCGCGCTTTCTCACTCACATGAAGAAGCTCACCGGCGTGGAAGAGGCGCTGGCCAATTTCTTTGCTTCGGGCGTGCTGGCGCTGAATCACAAGCTCGGCCCGATCCTTTGGCAATTGCCGCCGGTGCTGCGCTTCGACGCCGATCGCATGGCGCGATTCTTTTCGCAGCTGCCGCGCGACACGGCGCAGGCGCTGAACCTCGCCAGGCATCACGGGCCCCGCCTGGTCGGCCGGTCGCATCTCGCGATCGACCGGGTGCGACCGATGCGCCACGCGCTCGAACCGCGTCACGACAGTTTCGCCGAGCCCGAGTCGCTGGCGCTGATGCGGCGCTACAATATCGCGCTGGTTGCCGCCGACTCGTCGCGCTGGTCGCGCTACGAGTCGCGCACCGCCGACTTCGCCTATGCCCGGCTGCATGGCGGCGAGGAAACCTATGTCAGCGGCTATGACGACGCGCAGCTGCGCGACTGGGCCGGCTGGGTCCGGCGCGAAGCCAGAGGCGGCCGCGACGTGTTCGTCTATTTCGACAACGACGCCAAGGTTCGTGCGCCCGCCGACGCGATCGCGCTGGCGAAGCTGCTGAAGATTCGGCGTCAGCCCGGATCGATATGCGCCAGCGGCGCGCCTTCCATCACCTGATCGCCGAGCGCGACGAACAGCTCGCCCACCGTGCCGTCGGTCGGCGCGTGGATCGGCAAGTGCACTTTCATCGCTTCGAGGATCAGCAAGGTCGTGCCCGCGGTGACTTTGGCACCCGCCTGCACTTCGATCGCGACGACGGTGCCCGGCATCGGCGCGGTCAGGTCGCCGGTGCTCGCCGCGCCCTGCGTGATCGCAAGCGGATCGTGCCGCGTCGCGACCAGAGTCGCGCCCTTGACGAACAGCGCGACGCCGCCATCGCGCTTGCCCACCGTGGCGCGGCGCAGCCGACCGTCGATCTCGGCCGTGATCGTGCCCGGCGTCGCCTCGATCAGCGTCACCGCATGCCCGTCGATCCGCAGCGCGCCCGCGTCACGCGTCACCGCGAAGCGGCGCAAGCCGCCCTCGATCGAAAGCTCGACCACATCTTCCGCCGGCAGGTTGAGTCGGAACCCGTCGCTCGCGTCCCAGGGATCGTTGCCGGCCGGCCGCACGGTCAGCGCCTGCAGCGCCGCCAGCACCGGCAGCGTGTCGTCCGGTTGCGGCGCCGGCGCACCGGCGCTCCCCATCAGGGTGCGCTCGATCCAGCTCGTGTCGATGCGCATGGCGGCGACGTCGTCGTTGCGCGCCAGCGTTGCCAGGAACGACGCGTTGGTGCGCACGCCGTCGACCGCGGTTTCGTCGAGCGCGTTGGCGAGCCTGGCGAAGGCCTCGCCGCGCGTGGCGCCGCCCGCGATCAGCTTGGCGATCATCGGATCGTAGAACGAGGTGATCGTGTCGCCTTCGCGAACGCCCGAATCGATGCGGATGTCGTCGGGCATCGACAGACGCGTCAGCTTGCCGGTCGAGGGCATGAAATCGCGCGACGGGTCTTCGGCATAGAGCCGCGCCTCGACCGCATGGCCCTGCACGCGGATCTCGTCCTGGGTGCACGGCAGCGTCTCGTTGGACGCGACGCGCAGCTGCCACTCGACCAGATCGAAGCCGGTGACGTACTCGGTCACCGGATGTTCGACCTGCAGCCGCGTATTCATCTCCATGAAATAGACCGCGGCGCCATCTTGATCCGACGGCGCGCTGAGCAGGAACTCGACCGTGCCGGCGCCGACATAGCCGATCGCCTTGGCGGCCGCGATCGCGCTCGCATGCAGCGTGGCGCGCGCCGCGTCAGGCAGGTTGGGAGCGGGCGCTTCCTCGATCACCTTCTGGTGGCGGCGCTGCAGCGTGCAGTCGCGCTCGAACAGATGAACGAAGTTGCCGTGCCGGTCGGCGAAGACCTGCACTTCGACGTGGCGGGGCCGCGTCACGTATTTTTCGACCAGCAAGGTGCCGTCGCCGAACGCGGCAATCGCCTCGCGCGTCACCAGCTCGACCGATTGCGCCAGATCTTCTTCGCGCTCGACGACGCGGATGCCTTTGCCGCCGCCGCCCATCGCGGCCTTGAGCAGCACCGGATAGCCGATCTTGGCCGATTCCCTGCGCAGCGTGTCGAGATCCTGCGCGGCGCCGTGATAGCCCGGTACCAGCGGCACGTTCGCCGCCTGCATCAGCCGTTTCGCCTCGCTCTTCGAGCCCATGGCGCGAATGGCGCTGGCGGGCGGGCCGACGAAGATGATGCCGGATTTTTCGCACGCTTCGGCGAAGCCGGCATTCTCGCTGAGAAAACCGTAGCCGGGATGGATGGCGTCGGCCTGGCAAGCGCGCGCCGCGTCGAGGATCGCGTCCATCTTCAGGTATGAATCGCGCGCCGGCGGCGGGCCGATGCGCACCGCCTCGTCGCAGGCCACGACATGGGCTGCGTGGCGGTCGGCGTCGCTATAGACCGCGACCGTGCGCACGCCGAGCTTGCGCGCGGTGCGCGCGATGCGGACCGCGATCTCGCCGCGATTGGCGATCAGAAGCGTTTTGATCATTTGCTCGTGCGCCAGTTCGGCAGTCGCTTTTCCAGAAACGCCGCGACGCCTTCGCGGCCTTCGTCGCTGGCCCGCGCCGAGGCGATGAATTCCGCCGTCAGATGCGCAAGCGCTTCATCGACCGGCTCGTTGGTGACGACGGCGATCAGCGTCTTCGTCATCGTCATCGCCTGCGGCGCGTTTTCGAGCAGCGCGTCGACCAGCTTCGCGCCTGCGGCGCTCAGTTCGGCAGCCGGCACGACCTGCGCGACCAGCCCGATGCGCAACGCCTCCTGCGCGTCGAACAGCGCGCCGGTGACGGCGAGGCGCCGCGTCTGCTTGGCGCCGATCGCGGCGACGACATAGGGGCTGATGATTCCAGGCACCAGACCCAGCCGCACTTCCGACAGGCGGAAGCTGGCATTGTCGGCGGCGATGGCGACGTCGCACGCGGCGGTCAATCCGACCGCACCGCCGAACGCGGCGCCGTTCACCAGTGCAACGGTCGGTTTGGCGCAGAGATTGATCGCCTGCAGCAGCGCCGCCAGGTTGAGCGCGTCGGCGACGTTCTCGTCATGGCTCATCGCCGAGGCGCGGCGCATCCAGGCGAGATCGGCGCCGGCCGAGAAGGCCTTGCCGCGTCCCGTCAGCACCACGACGCGCACGGCCGGATCGGTGGATGCCGTCTCGAACGCTGCGGTCAGCGCAGCGATGGTGGCTTCGTCGATCGCGTTGGCGACGTCGGGCCGGTCGATGGCGATGGTGGCGACGCCGCGCGGGTCGATTTCTTGATCGATCATCTCGGACCTCCGGGGCGCAACAGCAATTCGACGATCACGAATGTCAGCGCCAGGCTGGCGAACATCGCATGCATGAAGCGGTCGGCATGCTCATAGCCGACCAGGATCATGCCGCCATACACGACGCCGAGCGTCGCGAAGAAGACCAGGAACCGGGCCGTGTCGCGGCGGAGATTCATTCTCGCGTTTCCTGGAGCCCCGCTCCCGCGGGGATGATGCGAATCATGCGACGCATGTTTGGCATCACATCCGGAAGACGCCGAACGGCGTCGGCTCGATGGGGGCGTTGAGTGCGGCCGACAGGCCCAGCGCCAGCACGCGGCGCGTGTCGGCGGGATCGATGATGCCGTCGTCCCACAACCGCGCCGACGCGTAGTAAGGATGGCCTTGCGTCTCGTACTGGTTGCGGATCGGCGCCATGAAGCTCTCGGCTTCTTCGTCGGTGAAAATGCCGCCCTTGGCCTCGATCGCGTCGCGGCGGATCGTCATCAGCACGCGCGCGGCCTGCTCGCCGCCCATCACCGAGATGCGCGCATTGGGCCAGGTCCACAAGAAGCGCGGGCTGAAGGCGCGGCCGCACATGCCGTAATTGCCCGCCCCGAACGAGCCGCCGATCACCAGCGTCAGCTTGGGCACTTTCGCGCACGACACCGCGGTGACCAGCTTGGCGCCGTCCTTGGCGATGCCGCCGGCTTCGTAGGCCTTGCCGACCATGAAGCCGGTGATGTTCTGCAGGAACAGCAGCGGCACGCCACGCTGGGTGCACAGCTCGATGAAATGCGCGCCCTTGACCGCGCTTTCGCTGAACAGGATCCCGCCCTGGACGGCGGGATTGTTGGCGATGATGCCGATCGGCATGCCGTGCAGATGCGCGAAGCCGCAGACCAGCGAGCCGCCATAGAGGCGTTTGAATTCGTCGAACTCGCTGCCGTCGACCAGCCGCGCGATGACTTCGTGCACGTCATATGGCACGTGGCGGTTGGCCGAGACGATGCCGTACAGCTCGCTCGCATCGTAGAGTGGCGGCTTGGGATCGCGCAACGCCACCTGCGGCTGCTTGCGACGGTTCAACGTCGCAACGATCCTTCGCGCGATGGCCAGCGCGTGCGCATCGTCTTCGGCATAGTGATCGGTGACGCCCGATTTGCGGCAATGCACGTCGGCACCGCCGAGATCTTCGGCGGTCACCACTTCGCCGGTGGCGGCTTTCACCAACGGCGGACCGCCGAGGAAGATGGTGCCCTGGCCTTTGACGATGATGCTTTCGTCGGCCATGGCGGGCACGTAGGCGCCGCCCGCCGTGCAGCTGCCATGCACGACCGCGATCTGCGGAATGCCTGCCGCCGACAAGGTCGCCTGGTTGTAGAAAATGCGGCCGAAATGATCGCGATCGGGAAACACCTCGTCCTGCAGCGGCAGGAAGGCGCCGCCGGATTCGACCAGATAGACGCAGGGGAGCCGGTTCTGCAGCGCGATTTCCTGCGCGCGCAGATGCTTCTTCACCGTCATCGGGTGGTAGGTGCCGGCTTTCACGGTCGGGTCGTTGGCGACCACGACGCATTCGCTGCCTTCGATGCGGCCGATACCGGTGATGATGCCGGCGGCGGGGACGTCGCCGCCATACATGCCGTGCGCGGCAAAGGCCGAGAATTCGAGGAAGGACGAACCGGGATCGATCAGCCGCTGGATGCGCTCGCGCGCAGTCAGCCGGCCGCGCGCGCGGTGGCGGTCCAGGGCCGTCGCGCCACCGCCGGTGGCAATGCGGACAGAATCCGAACGCAGTTCGTCGACCAGCGCCTGCATGGCAGCACGATTGGTCTGGAACGCATCCGAGCGGGAATTGACGCGGGTCTCGAGTCGCACGGCCCGACAAGACCGACACGCCGGATGCCTGTCAATGAAGCTCGGTGGCGGAAAACGACAGACACCGGCGCGGGCCGATTCAAAGCGCCTCCCTGCGTGCAAAGGCCGCCGTAGTGAAACTTTCTTTCGGTGCATTTTGCAGCGTGGACGGCGGCGCGCGAGGCGCCTAGCGTCCGGCCCCATGCACATCCCGTCCTTGAATTTCGGTCTCGGCGAAGACCTGGAATCGCTCCGCCGTGAAGTCCGCCGCTTCGCGGATGCGGAAATCGCGCCGCGCGCCGCCGACATCGATCGCGACAACGAATTTCCCGCCGATCTGTGGGTGAGGCTGGGCGAACTCGGCCTGCTGGGCGTCACGGTCGATGAAGCATTCGGCGGTGCCGGGCTGGGCTATCTCGCGCATGTCGTCGCGCTCGAAGAAATCAGCCGCGCCTCGGCCTCGGTCGGCCTGTCCTATGGCGCGCATTCGAATCTTTGCGTCAACCAGATCCACCGCAACGGATCGGACGCGCAGAAGCAGAAATACCTGCCCAAGCTGGTCAGCGGCGAGCATGTCGGCGCGCTCGCCATGTCGGAGGCGAACTCGGGATCCGACGTCGTGTCGATGCGCATCAAGGCCGAGACGCGCGGCAATGACGGCTACGTGCTCAACGGCACCAAGATGTGGATCACCAACGGTCCCAATGCCGACGTGCTGGTGGTCTACGCCAAGACCGATCTCGCTGCCGGCCCGCGCGGCATCACCGCCTTCCTGATCGAGCGTGGCTTCAAGGGATTCTCGAGCAGCCCCAAGCTCGACAAGCTCGGCATGCGGGGCTCCAACACGTGCGAGCTGGTGTTCGAGGATTGCTTCGTGCCGGCCGAGAACGTGCTCGGCAAGGTCGGCGACGGCGTCAAAGTGCTGATGAGCGGTCTCGACTATGAGCGCGTCGTGCTCGCGGGCGGCCCGCTCGGCATCATGCAGGCCTGTCTCGAACTGGTCGTGCCCTACGTGCATGACCGCAAGCAGTTCGGCCAGGCGATCGGCGAGTTCCAGCTGATCCAGGCCAAGCTCGCCGACATGTACACGACGCTGAACGCGAGCCGCGCCTATGTGTACGCGGTCGCGGCCGCCTGTGATCGCGGCGAGGTCACGCGCAAGGACGCGGCCGGCTGCATCCTCTACAGCGCGGAAAAGGCGACCCAGGTCGCGCTCGACGCGATCCAGATCCTCGGCGGCAACGGCTACATCAACGACTTCCCTGCCGGCCGCTATCTGCGCGACGCCAAGCTCTACGAGATCGGCGCCGGCACCAGCGAAATCCGCCGCATGCTGATCGGCCGCGAGCTGTTCAAGGAAACCGCCTGACGAAAACGGCGCGGCTTTCCAGCCGCGCCGTCTGCCTCGTGAGTGGGTGGCTCAGGCCGCGACGCGCACGCCGCGCAGGAATTCACCGACTTCGACTTTCTAGCCGGCTGAACCAAGCACCTGCGATCGGTGCGATGCTTGGGTCGCGCTCACCGCGCCAGACCGCGCCGATACAGCCAGATTGCGCTGACCAGGAAGGCGATGCCGCCGATCCATTCGGCGACGTTTTCGAAACTGTCGCCGACCAGCGCCAGCGGCTCCTGCGATCCCGTTCCGACGATCAGGCCGGCGAGGATCACGCCCCACAGACTTTCGCCGACGATCAGGCCCGAGGCCAGCAACACGCCGCGGCGTAGCGCGCGATCCTTGTCGGCGCGGCCTTTCAGCTGGCGTTCGATCAGCCACGCCAGCACCGCACCGATCACCACCGGGGCGATGGTGCCGGCCGGCAGATAAATGCCGAGGCCGACCGCCAGCACCGGCAGCTGCAGATTCTTCGTCGTGTGCTTGAGGACCTCGTCGATCACCACCAGCGCGCCCCCGATGCCGACGCCGATCAGGATCATCGTCCAGTCGACGCTGCCGGTGATGATGCCCTTGGCCAGCGTCGATATCAGCGTCGCCTGCGGCGCGCCCAGCGCCTGTCTCGGATCCATGTCGGGCCGCGGCAGCGCGCCCGCGAATCCGTAGGCGTTGTAGAGCAGCTCGAGAATCGGCGGGATCACGATCGCACCGACGATGACGCCGACGATCAGCGAGACCTGCTGCTTCCACGGCGTCGCGCCGACCAGTTGGCCGGTCTTTAGATCCTGCAGATTGTCGTTCGAGATCGTCGCCACCGCGACCACCACAGCGACGGTGAACAACGCCAGCGCCACGGCCGCATCGCGCATCGGACCCGGGGTTTCGCCCAGCAGCCAGGCGAGCGGCACCGCGACCAGCACCGTGGCGACGATGCCGATGCCCGAGATCGGGCTGTTCGAACTGCCGATCAGCCCGGCCATATATCCGCATGCGGCGGCGACGATGAAGCCGAACACGAACGAGAAGAGGATGGAGGCGCCGATCAGCACGATAGGCGGGCTGCCGGCGAAACCGGGCAGGCCGCTCGCGAAGGACCAGGTCAGGATCGCCAGTGGGACCGCCATGGCGAGCGACAACTGCACGACGCGATCAAACGGCATGTCGCGTTGGGTGCGCGGGATCGCATCGCCGTGACCGGCGCGCTGCTGGGCCAGCGCGTCGAGGGCCGCGCGCACGCCGCGCGCCATCGGCTTCATCAGGACGATCAGCGTCCACACCGCCGCGACGGCGATGCAGCCGGCACCGAGGAAGCGCACCTGCGTGCGCCACATCACGTTGGCATGCGCGATGTCGGTGACATCGGGCGCGTGCGGCACGGTCGCGGTCAGATACGGCACCGCGATGCCCCATGCGATGACGATGCCGACCAGCATCGCGACCCCGACCGTGATGCCGACCAGCCAGCCGGCGCCGAGCAGCGCCAGGGACAGCCCGGTGCTGACGCTCGTCGTTGCCGGACCGATGCGGAACCAGACGGTGACCGCGTCGGAAAAGATCTTGAAGCCGGTCGCGATCAGCGCGAACCCACCCGACAGCACGCCGCCCTGAATGACGTCGCGCAGGCCCGGCTCGCTCGCATCGCGATTCTCGCCGTCGAGGCTGCCGGACCCGACGCGCAGAATCTCGGCCGCGGCGACACCTTCGGGATAGGGGAGCTTGCTTTCCACCACCATCGCGCGGCGCAGCGGCACCGTGTAGGTGACGCCGAGAATGCCACCGACGGCGCAGATCCCCGCCGAATACCAGAACGGGAAGCCGGCCCAGACGCCGATCATCACCAGGCCCGGCAACACGAAGATGATCGAACTCAGCGTGCCGGCCGCCGACGCGACCGTCTGCACGATGTTGTTCTCGAGGATGTTGGCGCCTTTGGCGAAGCGCAACACGGCCATCGAGATCACGGCTGCCGGGATCGACGAAGCGAAGGTCAGCCCGACCTTGAGGCCGAGATAGACGTTCGCCGCGGTGAACACGACGGTGATGACGGCGCCCAGCACAAGGCCGCGCAGCGTCAGTTCGGGGAGCGACACCTGGTCGGGAATTCGTTGCTGCATGGATCCCCTCTAGAGGACGGCGCGGCGTTGGCCAACGCCCTTATTCACGTCCGGCCGTGCGACTATCGGCGCTCCGCGGGGGTCCGGCCACGCCGGTACAGGAACAACGCAACCGCAGCAAAGCCGAGCCCACCCAGCCATTCGGCGGTCGGCTCGAAGCTCGGCCCCAGCAGTGCCAGGGGCTCCTGCGCGCCGGTGGCGAGAATCAGCGTCGCCAGCGCCACCCCGAACAGGCTTTCGCCGACGATCAGGCCCGAGGCGAGCAGCACGCCGCGGCGTAGCCCCGCTGCGCGATACGGGCGGCCGGTCAGCGCGCGATCGAGCGACCAGGCCAGGACCGTGCCCAGCACCACCGCCATGGTGGTTCCTGCGGGCAGGTAAATGCCCAGCCCGACCGCCAGCACGGGCAATCGCGCCGCGCGCGTCGTGCGTTTGAGGATCGTGTCGACGATGACCAGGACCACGCCGAGCAGGGCGCCGGCCACGATCATCGTCCAGTCGATCGAACCGACGACGATGCCCTTGGCCAGCGTCGAAATCAGCGTCGCCTGCGGCGCGCCCAGCGCCTGGCGCGGATCCATGCCGGGACGCGGCAATGCACTCGCGAAGCCGTAGGCCTGGTACAGAAGATCCATCATCGGCGGAATCACCAGCGCGCCGACGACGACGCCGAAGATCAGCGCGACCTGCTGTTTCCATGGCGTGGCGCCGACCAGCTGGCCGGTTTTCAGGTCCTGCAGATTGTCGTTCGAGATCGTCGCCACCGCGGTGATGACCGACACCGCGAAAATGATCAGCGCGACCACAGCGTCCCGCATCGGGCCCGTCGTCTCGCCCAGCAACGCCGTCAGCGGCACCGCGACGAGAATCGCGGCGACGATGCCGATGCCCGAAATCGGGCTGTTCGACGCGCCGAGCAGTCCGGCCATGTAACCGCACGCGGCGGCGATGACGAACCCGAACACCATCACGAACGCGACCACCGCTGCGATCAGCGACAACGGGACGGTGTCGCCGAATCCCGGCTGCGACGCGGCGAAGAGCGTGGTCAGTGCGGTCAGCGGAATGACCATCGCCAGGCTGAGCTGTACGACGCGGTTGAACGGCATGTCGCGTTCGGTGCGCGGCGGCGCGGCGCCGCCGCTGCGCTGCTGCTGCAGCGCGCGCAGCGAAGCGCGCACGCCTTGCAGAATCGGGCGCATCAGTTGCAGCAGCGTCCAGACCGCTGCAACAGCGATACAGCCGGCGCCGAGAAAGCGCACCTGGCTGCGCCACATCGCGACCGCGTGCGCCACGTCGCTGACGTCCGACGCGCGCGGAACCGTCAAGGTCAGGTACGGAACCGCAACGCCCCAGGCGATGATGATTCCGATCAGCAACGCGATCCCGACCGTGATTCCGACCAGCCAGCCGGCACCGATCAGCGCCAGCGAAAACGAGGTTCCGATGCTGGTCGTGGCGCCACCGACGCGAAACCACGCGGTGAATCCCTCGGCCACCAGCTTGATCGCCCCCGCGAGCGCGAGTCCGAGGGCAAGCGCCGCGCCGACAACGACGTCGCGCAGGCCGGCTCCCTGCTCCTTCGCCATGCCGACGCGCAGGATTTCGGCGGCGGCGACGCCTTCGGGAAAGGGCAGCGCGGTTTCGACCACCAGCGCGCGGCGCAGCGGCACCGTGTAGGTGACGCCGAGAATGCCGCCGATGGCGCAGATACCGGCCGTGTACCAGAAGGGAAAGCCGTGCCACGCGCCGATCAGCACCAGCCCGGGCAGGGTCAGCACGATCGCCGTCAAGGTGCCGGCCGACGAGGCGACGGTCTGCACGATGTTGTTCTCGAGGATGTTCGCGTTCTTGGCAAAGCGCAGCACGCCCATCGAGATCACCGCTGCCGGAATCGAGCTGGCGATTCCGATTCCGACTTTGAGCCCGAGATACAGATTGGCGGCGGTGAAGATGACGGTGATGGCCGCGCCCAGCACCAGACCACGCAGGGTCAGTTCGGGCAGCGACGCGGAGTCCGGAATGCGATCCTGCATCCCAGCGTCGTAATTCACCCGCCGGCATCCGCCTAGCGCTTCCGGCAACAGCCAGGAACTGGACTCTGCGCGACCGTGTTCTCGGGACAGGGGAGCGGGGACGATGATGTTTGTCGGCGGCGAACGACATGGCGGCTTCGGACTTCTTCCGGTGCTGCTTTCGCTGGGCGCACTGGCGGTCGCGGCGCGTCTCTATGGCGAGGATCATCGGGACCAGACACCGAAGACTCGCGGCCGGGTGGGCCACACGCAGGATCCGTTCATCACCAGCGGCGGCAATGCCGCCGATGGGCGCGGCCGCCAAGCCGACAGCCCCGCCAAGCTTGGCAAGCTCGGCTGGCGCGACGCGCTGGTACGCACGTGGAACGAGATGAATCGCGACAATCTCTCGCTCATCGCGGCGGGCGTCGCGTTCTATTGCCTGCTCGGCATGGTGCCGGGCCTGGCGGCGCTGGTGTCGCTCTACGGGCTGGTCGCCGACCCCGGTGACGTCGCGCGCTTCATTCAAAGCATCTCGATCTTTCTCGCGCCCGAGATCGTGAAGCTCCTGTCCGACATGCTGCAGGGCGTCGCCGCCAATTCCAACGCGACGCTCGGCTTCTCCTTCCTGCTCGGCCTGGCGCTCGCCTTGTGGAGCGCGAAAGCCGCGGCGTCGGCGCTGATGACGGCGATGAACGTCGCCTATGACGAGCACGAGACGCGCGGCTTCTTCCGCCAGACGCTGACCGCGCTGGCGATGACGTTGACCGCGGTGTGTTTCATGATCACCGCACTCGTGCTGGTGGCGGCGATTCCGATCGCGCTGAAACTGATGTGGTGGTTGCCGGAACCGGTGCGCACGCTGGTCGAGCTGGGGCGCTGGCCGTTGCTGGCCTTGCTGCTGATGGTGGCGATGTCGGCCATGTACCGCTTCGCGCCGGCACGCGCCCGTGCGCGCTGGCGCTGGGTGAGCTGGGGCGCGGTGATCGCGACGATCGCGTGGATGATCGTGTCGATCGGCTTCTCGGTCTATGTCTCCAACTTCGGCAGCTACGACAAAACCTACGGCAGCCTCGGCGCCGTGGTCGTGCTGCTGATGTGGTTCTATCTCTCGACCTTGATCGTGCTGATGGGCGCCGAGCTCAACGCCGAGCTCGAACACCAGACCGTGGTCGATACGACCACCGGCGCCCCGCTGCCGATGGGCATGCGCCGCGCCGCGATGGCCGACACGCTGGGCAGATCGACGGGTTGATCGAACAAAGCTGAAATCACGGCGTTCTCCCCGAGTACTTCGGGTAGGGCCGCATGAAATTCCGCCTGTTGGCGCTGATCGTCTTCTGCCTCACCGGGCCCGCCGCGGCCCAGGAGCTGAGCAAGGTGCGCCCCGACATCGCCAGCAGCTGCACTGCGGGCAACGCGCTGTGCGTGCATCTGCGTGAGATCTTCGGGGCTTCGCTGTCCCGCGCCGATACGCGGCGCGAGCCGGTTGGCCTGCCAATCTGGCGCCGCAAGATCCAGTACATCACTGCCGGTTTGACGCCGGACGGCGACGCCTTGTTCGACGATCTTCTGGAAGGCTTCGCCGCCAAAGCAGGATTGCAAGTCGAACGGGTGTCGTTCGAGCGGGCCGCTTCGGCAAATCTGACCTTTCTCGTCACCAGCGACGTCGGCGAGGCGGTGCAAGGCCGACGCTTCGGCGGATTGGTCGGCCCGGCAATGTCGGAAAGCCGACGCCAGGCGAACGGCGAAAAATGGCGGGACGGATTCAGCTTGATCCGCCTCGAACATGATCGTGGTCATGACCGCTATGAGATCGGGCACTGTTACGCGGCGCTACATCCCGAACAGCTGGTCGATCGCCCGGGGCTGCGCATGGCGCGCCTACTTTATCGTTGTCTGGTCGGTGGCAACCGCAGCGACGCGATCCGGCCGTCCCTGTTCAACCGCGAGCTGCCGGCCGCGCTCGATGCGCCGCCCTATGCCAAAATGGCGGCAGTCGACCGCGCGCTGTTGCAACTACTCTATGCCGACGGCGCCGCCGTCAGCATGGGCTCGCCGGCGCACGCGGTTGCCACGCTCGAGCGCGAATTGCGCCAACAGGGTTTCGATGACAACGGCAACGGGCGTTGATCCGCGCATCGCGTTCGTCCTGCGCGGTGCAGCAACTCGAAGTGAAGCTGCACGCTTCGGCGCGATGCCGGTCTGAAGCGCCGGCCGGCGCTGATCAACTCGTCGCCTGGCGTCGAAGCTCGGCTTCGATTGCGGCGGGCTGGGGTCCGGCGCGCTTGGCCGCCAGCCGTACCTCATCGAGGCTGACGTTGAATTTCTCCGCCAGACGCCGTGCCTCCTCGAGCGGAAGGTCGGGCAACGTGGCGATTTCGTCGGGTCGTTCCATAACCGAGCAACAAGAAAGCGCGCCGAAAGTGCCATTCGGGAGCCCGCGATTTGAACAGCGCCTTGGCGCGGAAATCGTCCGGCGAGACGGTCGATCCGGGGGGCGAACCGCGGCCCGCGTCCGGATCTTGCCCCAGGTCTGAACCGGCGCTGAAGCGCACTTGCAAAGCGCTAGTGCCGGCCCGCGCGTCTTCTGCTACAGGAGCGCCCGGGCCGGGTTAGCACAGTGGTAGTGCAGCGGTTTTGTAAACCGAAGGTCGCGGGTTCAAATCCTGCACCCGGCACCAATATCCATAAGGGTTTTTGCGAGGTCCAAGCCATCTCGCTCGCCAGCGTGGCAACCAAACGGCAACCACTTCAACGTAGATCGCCTGGTCTTGCCCGCGAACGACAGTCCTCACGCGCACATCGAGTTGGGTTCGGCCTATTCGTCAGAGGATCTCGAAAAGATCGCGATCGTCGCGTTCGGATCGCCAGCCAACATCAACGAAGCGGCGTCCAACCTTTTATCCGAAGAGCTTGCATCGGCCGCGTACGCGTATGGTGTGGCCAAACTATATCCACCAGGGACGCCATCCTCACGCGCCCGGGAGCAGGAACGGGTGGCAAGTGCAGCCCGAGACTTGATGGACGCGCTCGGCGCCACTTCCCAGGGCGCATGGGAAGACGATCGGTCGGAGCTTCGGGCCTATCTCGTTCAAGCGATCAGCGACGAGCTTGAGTACCGCCCGGCTTTGTTGGATCGCTCCTTGAGCCTGAGCGCCACGGAGATTCTGAACTCCCTTCCGCCGACTCTTGCGGTCCTCCTGCGTGCCACAAGCCGACTGAAAAACGATAAAATTCAAAGCAAGACGGATCGGTCGCTGCGTCATCAGGGTGATGAAGATCTGCGGCGGCTGCTCGAGGACTTGCTGCGTATCTGGCAAACGATACCTGGTCGAAAAATCGGCACTTCGCATTCGCCATCCTCGGGGCGCGACGGCGGACCCCTCGTGCGGTTTGTGCAGGCCTGTTTGGCGCCGCTCGGCGTCGATCTCACCGATGCGGCGGTTCGGATGCAAATCAGGCGGTTGATCC
>JAQGIE010000208.1 GCA_028291365.1 Rhodospirillales bacterium | reverse complement strand
TCAGCACCGAGGCGATCGGAATCCCACGATCATGCACGGTGGTGACGTCGGCGGCGTCGCCGAACACGTCGAGCAGCGCTTTGAACCAAGCTTTGGGAAAGACCGGCGAACCCAGATTGCGCACGCTCTCGGCATAGACGCGGTGACAGGTGGCCCAGTCGCGCGAGGCGTGCGCCTCGAGATCGGTCTCGAGCGCCTTGCGCAGCACGGCGCGCTGCTTGCGCGGAATCGCCTTCAGGTTGGCGTCGGCGTCGCTGCTCACCTGGCGTCGGAAGATGGCGTAGAGCCCCTCCTTCTCGGTGAAGCCCGGCAGCTTGCAGCGCAGCTCCAGCCGCGTCGCGCCGCTTTTCAGCAGCTGGTCGCGCGCATGGTCGGTGAGCGCGGTGAGCGCCGCTTCGTCGGCCGCCAGCGGCCCGCCCTGCACCGAGAAGGCGTTCGAGATCAGCGCATGGCCGAAGACGCGGCTTTTGATCTCGGTCAGCGGCAGCACGCCGACCAGCTCGCCGTTGCGTTCGGCAAGCGCGTAGCGGGTGCGATGGCCGAAGCCGCGTTCGATCGCCTCGGCCCAGCCGGCGCGATGGAAAAAAGTCGCGTCCGGATGGGCGTCGACGAAAGCGTCCCACCGCGCGCGATCGTCCTCGCGCATCGGTCGTACGAGCGTGTTCATGTGGATAAGCGCCGATGTTCGAAGCACCGCCCCGGAACGCGTTCGGGGAGCGCGTAGTTTCGCGGCGCCAACCGATCGTGCTATCCGATCGTTCTCAGCCAATAAATCCATTGGACCGAACGGATGGCCGCGCCCAGCTATTACATCATGACGCATGTAACAGCACCGCTGCCGGTCCTCGATCCGCGGCGGTTTTCCTGGGTGCCCGGCCTCGCCTTCGCCGCCTTGCTGGCGGCGATCGGCCTGGCGCTGCGCCTTCTGCCCGGCCTGTCGCTGTTCAGCCCGATGATTCTGGCGCTGCTGCTGGGCCTGGCCCTGCGCGCCATGGTCGGCGCCCGCCCTGTCCTCACCCCTGGCCTGCGGCTGGCGGCCCGTCCGGTCCTGCGCGCCGGCATCGTGTTGCTGGGGCTGCAGCTCACCGCCTCGGACGTCGCGACCATCGGTCTGCGCGGCTTTGCCATCGTCGCCGCCTCGCTGGTCGCGACCTTCTTCTTCACCCGCCGGCTGGGCGTGTGGCTGGGCGTCGAGCGCGGCCTGGCCGAACTGCTCGCGGCCGGCACCTCGATCTGCGGCGCGTCGGCGGTCGTCGCCACCAACGCGGTGACACGCGCGCCCGAAGAAGACGTCGCCTATGCGGTCGCCTGCGTGACCTTGTTCGGCACCGTCGCGATGCTGCTCTATCCGGTGCTGCCGCTCGGTCTGGACCCGACCAATTTCGGCCTGTGGAGCGGCGCCTCGATCCATGAGGTCGGCCAGGTCGTCGCTGCCGCCTATCAGGACGGGCAGCGCGCCGGCGACATCGGCACCATCGCCAAGCTCACGCGCGTGGCCATGCTGGCGCCGCTGGTGCTGAGCCTGGGCTTCGCACGCCGCAGCGAAGGGACTGCGGCCGCCCCGCCGGTGCCGTGGTTCGTGTTCGGCTTCGTCGCCATGATCGTGGTCGCGAGCCTCTGTCCGGTGCCGCCCGCGGTCAAACAGGCGTCGGCCCAGACGGCTGCCTTCCTGCTCGCCACCGCGCTCGGCGCGATGGGCTTCGAGACCAGCTTCGCCGCCTTGCGCCGCAAGGGCATGCGGCCGTTGCTGCTGGCCGGCTCGGCGTCGATCTTCATCGCGCTGTTCAGCCTGGCCCTGCTACGCTTGAGCGAATGACGCTCGAGCAGCTTCGCCTGTTCATCGCGGTCGCGTCGCTGGAACATGTCACGCGCGGCGCCGCCGCCGCCGGCCGTACCCAGTCGGCGACCAGCGCGGCCATCGCTTCGCTCGAGCGGCATTTCGGCGCCAAGCTGTTCGATCGCGTCGGCCGTCGGGTCGAGCTCACCGACGCGGGACGGTTGCTGCTGGGCGAGGCGCGCTTGCTGATCGCGCGCACGCAGGCGCTCGAAACGTCGATGCAGGAGCTGGCCGGCCTGACGCGCGGCCGCGTCGCGATCCATGCCAGCCAGACGATCGCGGCCTACTGGCTGCCGGCCAAGCTCGCCGCCTTTCGCGCCCAGCATGCCGAGGTCGAAGTCGCGGTCGCGATCGGCAATACGCGGCAGGTGGCGCATTCGGTGCGCGACGGCAGCGCCGATATCGGCTTCGTCGAAGGTGCGATCGGGATCGATCATCTCGACGAGCGCGGCTTCGAGGGCGACCGGCTGGCGCTGCTGGTCGGCGCCGGTCACGCGCTGGCGGGCAAGAACAGACTCGACGCGGCGACGCTCGCAAGCGCCGACTGGGTGTTGCGCGAACCGGGTTCAGGCACGCGGACCGAGCTGGAAGCGGCGCTGCCGTCGCTCGGCGTCGATCCGTCGAAATTGCGCGTCGTGCTGGAGCTGCCCTCGAACGAAGCGGTGCGCGCCGCAGTCGAAGCGGGCGCCGGCCTGACTGCGATCTCGGAGCTGGTGGCCGCCGCATCGCTGCGCGCCGGCACGTTGAAGCGGCTGGAGCCGGCCTTGCCGGCGCGCCGCTTCGCGCTAATCACGCACCATGACCGCCATCTCAGCGCGGCGGCGCAGGCGTTCATCGCAGAGGCCTTGCCGAATACGTGACGCGCGAAGCGCGACGAAGATTCAGCGCTACTTCAGAAACACCCGGTCCATCCGGTCCCAGGCGAAGTCGCGCAGCAGTCGTGAAAGCTTCGCTTCCATGCGCGACAGGCCCGTATAGTGCCGAACCCGCGTTTTCCACGGCAGGTTGCGCACGCGCGGTTGCCCGGAATCGATCTCCCACGGGTGGAAATAGAACACCGCGGGACGTTTCTCGCCGTCGACGACGCGGCGCAGATTGGCGCGTGAAACGCCATAGGGCAGCAACCGGAACCAGCCGCCGCCCGCTGCCGGCAGCGTGCGCCCCATGCGTCTGCAGGTCGTCATCGGCACTTCCAGCAGATTGCCGCGCCGATGCGGTTCGCGCGGCGCGTGCACGTCGCCGTAGAAATCGTGTTTCACCGGATAGGTCGAGCTGTCGTAGCGATAGCCTTCCTCAGCCAGCACCTCGAACGCCCACGGATTTTTCGGACCGATCGAGAAGGTCGCGGCGCGATAGCCCACCACTTCGCACCCGCCCGCCGCTTCCAGCGCGCGCTTGGTGCGGCGAATGTCGGCGCGGAATTGTTCGGGCGTCTGCGCGTCGGCGCGGGTGTGATCCCAGCCGTGACTGGCGAGTTCGTGACCCTGCTCGACGATGCGGCGGATCAGCGACGGATGGCGTTCAGCGACCCAGCCCAGCGTGAAGAACGTCGCCTTGACCTCGGCATCGGCGAACAGGCCGAGCAAGCGGTCGGTATTGGCCTCGACGCGGCGCGGGAACGACTCCCATTGCGGCCGCGTGATCGCGCCACTGCCTTCGAACGCCCAGACCTGAAACCAGTCCTCGACGTCGACCGACATTGCATTGGTTATTCCCCGCGCCAGCTTGGATCCAGTTCCGGCCTGGTCGTTGGTTTGTGCACGTTGCTGCATGCTTGTGGGGAATTATCCGCCCTCGACGTAACGCGAAGCGATCTCGATGGCGCGCTGGATGGTCTGGTGATGCTGTTCGACGCGGTCTTCAACCACGCGCAGCCGGCGCAGCACTTCGTCGTCGCTGCCGTTGCGTGCGCCGACCGGCCGGCCGAGTTCAGCCACCAGCTGCGCCATGTCGTTCTTGGGTCCGCGGATCGACGCCATCGCGGCCGCGCTGTTGTCGACCACCTGCCCGATTTCGCGCTCGAGATCCTCGGCCACCTTGACCACGTCCTGCGCGTCGATCGAGGCGCGTTCTTCGAGGAACGCGAACAGCAGCAGGCGCGAGCACAGCGTGTTGATCTTGCGCGGCACACCGCCGGTGGCGCGATGGATCTCGACATAGGCGCCGTCGGTGAAGTGCGGATTGTCGTTCCACTGCACGGTGTGCAGGCGATGCTCGATATACGCGCGCGTCTCGGTCGCGCTCATCGGGCCCAGATGATACGAGGCCAGCACGCGCTGGCGCAGCTGTTCCAGTTCGGGCGCCGCGAGCACGGCGCGGAATTGCGGCTGGCCGAGCAGAAAGCTCTGCAGCGGCGGCGTGCTGCCGCCCGAGGTGAAGTTCGACAGCATGCGCAGCTCTTCGAGCGCCGACACGGCCAGATTCTGCGCCTCGTCGACGATCAGCAGGCAGCGCTTGCCGAGATTGTGGTTGCTCGCCAGCGTGCGCTCGAGCCGCGACAGAACCGTCGCCTTTTCCACCCCCGCCGTGTCGATGCCAAACGCGCTGGCGACCAGCTTCAGCGTGTCGTCGGCCGACGTGTTGGTCGTCAGGATCTTGGCCGTGATGTATTTTTCGGGGTCGAGCTCGGCGCACAGATGCTCGACCAGGGTGGTCTTTCCGGCGCCGACGTCACCGGTGATGATGATGAAGCCTTCGCCCTGGTTCAGGCCGTAGGTCAGATGCGCCATCGCCCGGCTATGGACCGAGCTGCCGAAGAAGAAACGGCTGTCGGGTGTGAGCTGGAACGGTAGGCCGGTGAGGTGGAAGAAGTCTGTGTACAAACTGCGCCCCGGACCTTGCTAGAACTGCTTGCGGAGCCCGACGGTGATCGTGTTGGTCGAGCTGTTGCGACCAAAGAAGCCGCTCGAGAAACCACCCGAGCGGTTGTAGTAGGAATATTGAGCTACGGCGGAAAACCCTTCGCCGAGGATCCGCGAATAGCCGACGCCAACATTCCAGTCGCGCTCAGTGTTGCCGCTCAACGAGAACGAGTCTGTCCCGGTTCCAACGCGGTAGCCGATATTGAAGTTCCCAGACTCGAGTTCGCTGAGCTGGCGCGTGGCGAGGAAGGAAACGCCTTTCGAGTTCTGGTTATTGGCGTTGCCGAACGGCGCGCCCGTGGTCGCCGCGACGGTACGCCGCTCGATATAGGCGCTCAGCGTCGCGCTCATGCGGTCGCCCGTCCAGCTGGCGCCGATGCGCCCGCCCCGCGCGCGGTAAACCGCGTTTTGCAACGCGAAATTATTGTCGTCGATCGCGAATAGCGGCCGGCTCGCCGCATCCAGCGGATCGCCGGTGAGATCGTCCCTCTGGAAGCTGGCGACATTCTGGCCGATCTGTTCGGCGCTGGTGGTCAGGCCTTCGCTCCACGTCGCGAAAACCCGCGTCCGCGGCAGCAGCTGCCAGGTCACATCGGCATTGAGGCCGTTGATACCGTCCCGGCGCCCGTAGGTGATGCGCGCCGAACTGTCTTCGGTCGGCGTCAGGTGAATGCCCGCGAGCCACGTCGCGCCCTTGACGTTGACGCTGGTGCCGAAGCCGGTGAACTGCGCGTAGCGCACCTTTTCATAGCCGACGCCGGCGATCAGCCCGACCGAGTGCGACACGTGATACTCGCCTTCGGTGCCGATCCGGTCGCGCTCTGCATTGTTGAGCACGCCCTGGCCCGCGATCTGGGCGGCATAGGCGTAGCCGCGCGCTTCGAGACGGCCCAACTCGCTCCCGCTGGTGCCGATCAGCGACAGCGTCTGCTGGCGCGAGTCGATGCTGCCGAAATTTCCGATCGTCGAGCCGAGCGAGCTGTTGAAGGTGCTGTCGGCGGAGATCGTCTGCGTGAAGCGGTAGCGCGCTTCGATGTTGGCGGTGCCGCTGAGCCGCGCACGGAAGAACGGCGAAATCGAATAGCTGTAGATCTGCGTCCGGTCGTTGTTCGAGAGCGGCGCGTTGTCGTTGGTCAAGCGGCGGTCGCCGGTGATCGAGCGCTGGCTGCCGTAGGCGCGCGCGTCGACGAAGAATCCGTCGAGCGGGTTGACCAGCGCGGTACCGCTGAAACGCTGCTCGACATTGGTCTGACTCGACTCCTGCGCGTAGATGCGCGCGGTCGGCTGGTAGTCGAAATTGACCCGCGCCTTGGCCCCGTCGTCGCGGATGTTCAGGCCCGGCGCGATGGTGGTGATCCAGTCGCTTCGCTTGATGAAATCATTGTCGAAGACGTTGTCGGTATAGGTCTCGTCGACTTCGATGCGAGGACGAATGGTCCAGTCGGCAAGGGCCGGACCGCTGCCGATGAACGGCAATGGGGCGAGCAAGGCCAGACGCGCGACGCGGCGGCCAAGGCGGCGAGATGGCGACATCCTGTTCTTCTCTTCGTTGTTCGGCCTTCTGCCGATCAGAAGATCAGTAGAAGGCGTAGTTGCCAAACCCACGCGTCAGCGAGGGCTCGCTCTTGTTCAAGAGTAGACTGATGTCCGGACAGGACAGCAAGCCCAGCCCGGCTTCGATCTCGGCCTGCTGCGTCATGCCGGCCTCGATCACGAACAGGACCTGTCCAACAAGTCCGGACAAGGTCTGCGGATCGGACGAGGCCAGGCACGGCGGACCGTCGAAAATGATGATGCGGTCGCGATAAAGCCGCGACAGCTCGTCCACCACTTCGCGCATGCGGCGAGAGGCGAACAGCTCGGAGGTCTGCTCGCGGGTGCGGCCGGCGGGCAGGATCGAGAGCTTCGGAATATTCGTGCGCAGCACCAAATCCGCCACTTTGTGGGTCGGATCGGCGATCAGGTCGATCAGGCCGGGCCGGTCGTCGACGCCCAGATTGCGCTCCAGGGTCCGGCGCTTGGTATCGGCTTCGATCAGCAGCACGCCGTAATCTTCTTCGACCGACATCGACAAAGCGAGGTTGGTGGCGACGAAGGTCTTGCCCTCTTTCGGCTTGGTCGAGGTGACCAGCATCAGGCGCAGGCGCGGGTCGCTGCCGGCGGCGAACGCCTTCTGCACCAGGCGGCGCTTGATCACCCGCAGCTCTTCGATCACCGCGGAGCCTTCGTCGGACCAGTCCAACAGGCCGGCGGCTGCCATGCGGCGCGCGTCGAGCGTGACGATCTCCGGCCCCGCCGCGACATGGTCGTCGCTGGGCGCCGGCGCCTGTTCGGGCTTGGGCGCGAAGGTCGCGACCATGTCCGCCAGGGTCTGCGGCTTGTCCTTTTTGAGCCGCGCCGCAGCGCGCTCGATCAGGTCCATCGAGTCGGCCATCACGTCACCTTATGGAACAGCGCCGCACCACCGGACGCGAAGAAGGCATAGACGACGATCAGCGCACCGATCGTCGCAACGAACACCACACTGCCACGATCCAGCATGCGCGCACCGCTACTGGGCAGTTTCGACAGGCCGCCGATCACCGGCAGGCCGAGCGCGCGGAGGTCATCCAGGTTCGCGAAGGAGCGATCGAGCTGGTTGAGCACGAAGATCAGCGCCCCCGCCGCCGCCACGCCCGCCAGCAGCACGCCGGTCACGAGCAGCAGCCGCTTCGGCGCCACCGGCGCGAACGGAATCTCGGGCGGATCGATGACGCGGTACTGGATCTTGTCGGCCTTGGCGTCGGCCGCTTCGGCGATGTTGGTCGCTTCGCGCCGCGTCAGCAGCTCTTCGTAGTTCTTGCGGATCACGTTGTAGTCGCGATCGAGATTCTGGTACTCGGCCGCGACGCCGGGTGCGGCACGCGCCACCCCTTCGATCCGGTCGCGCTCCTTCTCGCCCAGCGCCAGCCGGTTCTTCATGGCGGCGATCTGCGATTCCGCGTCGACCAGGCGCAGCTTGATCATGTCGTAGGTCGGGTTGCCGACGCTGGTGCTGCCCACGCTGCGCGAGAGCTGGTCGACCTGACGCCGCGACGCGAGCACGTCGGGATGCTCCTCGGTGAAGCGCATGCGCAGCTCGGCCAGTTTCTGCTGCGCCTGGGCGTAGAGCGCACCGCTGGTGCCGGGCGCACCGCCGGGCACGCTGGACGGGGTCGACTTCAGCTGCGCTTCGATGGCGTCGCGACGGGCCGTCGCCTCGGACAATTCGAGCCGCAGATTCTCGACATTGGCGCGCGCGCTTTCGAGCCGCGAAGCGCCGCCATTTTCGGCCGGCAGAATATCGACATACTTGGCGCGGAATTCAGCGCGGCGCTTCTCGGCGTCGCGCAATTGCCGCTCGTAGGTGGTGAGCTGGTCCCGCAGGAATCGCTGTGCATTGTCCATCGCCGTGCGACCGGCGCCGACATTGCCTTCCTGGAAAATCGTCAACAGCGCCTGCACCACGTCCTTGGCCAGGCGCGGCGACGGATCGCGATAGGTGATGGTGAACAGGTTTTTCGCCTGGCTCTTGATCTTGATCTCGGCCTGCAGCTTTTGGATCATCGCCTCGCGCGAGCCCTGGTCGGACCCAACGCGCCGTTCGAGATCCGTCATGCGGATCATCTTGTCGAGATTGGGCACCGACAACAGCGTGCGCTGCATCAGGTCGACCTGGTTCAACGCGTTGGTGTCGGCCGCGAGGCCGCGCAGCAACGGCGTCAACACCGCGTCGGCGTCGACATAAACGCGCGACTGGCTCTCATACAGGTTGGGCATGTTGGCGACGACCAGCCAACCCAGGGCGCACACGCCCCAGGCGGCTGCGATCGCGTACCAGCGACGGCGCCATGCGCCGCGCATCTGCTTCAGGACGAGGACTTTGACGTTTTCCAAACTGGATCCCCAGGCGTGTTTAGAACCAGGCTTGCGGTATGATCAGGACGTCACCCGGACGAAGCGCAACGTTCTGGTGCACGTCGCCGTCGCGCAGCAGATCGTCGAGCCGAACCGAGTAGCTGTTCTGCGAACTTCCTTCGCGACGGACCAGCACGGCGCGGTTGCCCGCGGCGTATCGGGTCAAGCCGCCCGCTTCGATCATCGCGTCCAGCGCCGTCATGTTGGCACGGTACGGAATCGCCTGCGGCTTGGCCGCTTCGCCGACCACGCGCACTTGCTGGTCGAACGGACCGACGAAGGCTTTGACGATGACGGTCGCATTCGGCTGCTGCACGTACTTGGCGAGCCGTCCTTCGATTTCACGCGTCAATTGCGTTGGCGTCTTGCCGACCGCGACGAGATCTTCGACCAGCGGGATCGAAATCCGTCCGTCGGGACGGACCGGCACGTCGACCGTCAGTTCAGGCGCTCGGAAGACGTAGATGCCGAGCACGTCGCCGGGCCCGATCAGATAATCGGCGGTCGGACCCGTGGGACTGACGCCGGGGGAAAGAGGAGCAGGTGGTTGCGAGGCGCAACCGGCGAGTGCCAGGCTAAAGGCGGTGCCAAGGACCCGTGGGCCCCAGCGGAGAAGCGACATTCTTCGCTCCGTTGTGCGGTTGATCGGAAACGAGCCAGCGCGGAAGCTCGTTCGTTCGAGGTCCCTTAAAAGTCTGGTAAGGACAGAAGTTCCACCCTCCCGGCGTGGGATTGCCGGAACCGGGGGAGAATTGGGCCATGACGTTGCGTATGGCGGTCGGCGGCGTGATGCGGACGCGCGGTGTGAATAAAGCTGCGGCGATCGAGACCGACCGCGACGACCGGCTGTCGCCACGCGTTGCGCTGCTTGGGATTCTTGGCGTTTCGACAGGCCTTTGGGCGATGCTGGTGTACGCGATCGGCTGACCCGCCGGGGTGATCGGCCGGCACCGCCGGCCTCGCCGAAGCCGCTTCCGCGCCCGCCAACCGGCGGGCGTTTTTCTTTTTGTGACCTTCCGGTCACACCAGGTCACAATCGACTCCGACCCGCGGGCGTTTTCTTTTTATGGCCTCCCGGGGCACAGGCCGACCGCGATCGGCGGGCGTTTCCAGTGTCATGGCTTCTCGGTCACGAGCCGCGCACGACGCGCCCGTCATGCCGCTTTCAGCGGCAACTTTTAGTTCGACCGTGCGTTGGCGGACGACCATGCAACCGCACGCGGCCGATCCACTCGCGACCTCGCTTCCTTTCGACACCGAACCATCCGAAATGGGTGGGGTGGCGCATCCGAACTTGGGGTTCGCACCCTTACGGCACGCGAAATTTTCGCGCGAGACGCAGCCGCGCCTGATCGTCGTCATCGACGCCGAAGAAGAGTTCGACTGGTTCGGCGAGTTCTCGCGCAGCGCCACCGCCGTCACGTCAATGGCGCATCAGGGCCCGGCCCAGACGCTGCTCAATCGCCACGGCGTGGTGCCGACCTATGCCGTCGACTATCCCGTCGCTTCCCAGCGCGAAGGCTACGCCCCGCTGCTCGATTGGGTCGAAGACGGATCGTGCGAAATCGCCGCCCAGCTTCATCCGTGGGTGACCCCGCCTTTCGACGAGACGGTGACGCCGCGCAATTCATTTCCCGGCAACCTGCCCGCCGCCCTCGAAGCGGCGAAGCTGCAGGTGCTGACCGACCGGATCGAAGCGACCTTCGGCGTGAGGCCGCGCGTCTATCGCGCCGGCCGCTACGGCATCGGTCCCAACACCGCGTCGCTGCTGACGCGCCTGGGCTATCTGGTCGATACCAGCACGGTTCCGTTCACCGACATGCGCATGAAGTTCGGGCCCGACTTCCGCGCCTGCCGTCCGCATCCCTATTGGTTCGGTCCGGGTGGACAGCTGCTCGAATTGCCGGTGACGTCCGGCCTGGTCGGATCGCTCGGCACGCGCGCGCCGTGGCTGCATGACATCGCCGATCACGGCGTCGGGCGCGCATTACGACTGGGCGCGGTGCTGGCGCGAACCGGGGCGCTGATGCGGGTGCGGCTGACCCCGGAAGGCGTGCCGATCGACGAAGCGATCGCCACGACGCGCGCGCTCCACGCGCAAGGGCTGCGCGTGTTCGCGCTGTCATGGCATACCCCGTCGCTGGTGCCCGGCCACACGCCCTATGTGCGCACGGCGCACGACCTCTCGGTGTTCTTCGACTGGCTGCGCCGCTATCTCGACTTCTTCTTCGGCGAGCTGCAGGGCAAGGCCTCGACGCCGCTGCAAATCCGCGACGAGCTGCTGCGCGACGACCTGCTGCGGGAAGATGCGTAACCCGGGGCTGGGCCTCGCGGCGCTCGCGCTGCTGCTTTCCGGCACGACCCAGGCAGCAACGATCGACGTGAAACCCGGCGATCTCGCCGACGCGGTGCGGCACGCGTCGCCCGGTGACGAGCTGGTCCTGGCACCGACGCGCTTCGTGGATGAAAGCGCGACCATCGACAAGAATCTGACCCTCACCGGCGTCCCGGGCAGGACCGTGCTTGCCGCCACCAAACCGCTCGCCAACGGCAAGGCGATTTTGATCGTGCGCGGCGACGTCACCGTTCGCGGCGTCGGGTTCGAAGGCGCGCGCGTGCCCGAGCAGAACGGCGCCGGCATCCGCGTCGAACGCGGCGCTTCGCTCGATCTGGACAAGTCGAGCTTTACCGGCAACCAGGATGGAATTCTCGCCGCCGACGGGCCGGGCACGGTTCGCGTGCGCGACTGCGAGTTTCGCGACAACGGCGCCGGCGACGGCTACAGCCACGCCATCTACGTCAACCACATCGCGTCCTTGACGGTCGAACACAGCCGGTTCACCGGGACCCGCGCCGGCCATCACGTGAAAAGCCGCGCCGCAGCCACGCGCATCAGCAACAGCGAGTTCGACGACGGCCCCGGCGGAACCGCGTCCTATGCGGTCGACCTCCCCAACGGCGGCGACGCGACCATCACCAACAGTCATTTCCGCAAGGCGGCGACCGCCAGCAACCGAGCCATCGTCCATGCCGGCGGCGAAGGCACGCTGCAGCCCAACTCGGTGCTGCGACTGACCGCCAACCGCTTCGAGTCCGGCCGCGCAAATGCGACAGCCCTCGATGCAATCCAGCCTGTCCGCGTCGAGGCGAGCGGGAATCGGTTTTCCGGCGTTCCCGCGATCGACAAAAGATAGTCGAGAAGGATCGCCGTCATGCCGAACGCCCGTTTCGCCTGCCTCGCCGCTGCCGCCTTTGCCGGCGCGGCCGCCCTGCTCGCGACGGTGGGCGAGTTCGCCAGCGGCAGCGGCGCGCGCGCCGCCTGGCTGCGCACCGCCTGGCCGGATCCGCCATCGTCGCTGCTGGTCGCCGTCTCGGTCGCTTTCGCGGCCGCCGCCCTGGTGGCGACGATCGCTCTGTTCGCGGTCGCGACCGTCGAGCTGGCTCGGCTGGCGCGCAAACTCGAATTGCTGGCGCTGTCCGATGAGCCGGTCCGGGCGCGGTTG
>JAQGIE010000187.1 GCA_028291365.1 Rhodospirillales bacterium | reverse complement strand
CAAGCCGCTGCCGGGCGGGATCAAGAAATGGGTGCTCGCCGATAGCGGGCACAACCAGATCGTCGTGCTCGACGAGAATGGCGGCGAACTGCAGCGCTACGGCAGCGGTGAAGCGGGCTGGGAAGACGGCTGGGCGGCCGAGGCGAAGTTCCGCGATCCGCAAGGACTCGCCGCCGACCAGAACTTCATCTGGGTCGCCGACACCGGCAACCACACGATCCGCCGCGTGCATCGCGCCGACGGACGCGTCGAGACGGTGGCGGGCACGGGCGCGCGCGGACCGTTGCTGCCGCTGGAACCGACGCGCGGCGCAGCGACGCCGCTTGCGTCCCCCTGGGACCTGGCGCGCCTGGGCGACGCGTTGATCTTCGCCAACGCCGGCACGCACCAACTCGGCAGCATCGACATTGCCGACGGCAAGGTCGTGCACTGGTTCGGCTCGGGCCGCGAAGGCCTGCTCGACGGTTCACCCGATCAGGCCGCGATGGCGCAGCCGAGCGGCCTTGCCCTCTCCGCCGACGGCAAGACGCTATGGATCGCCGATGCCGAAAGCTCGGCCCTGCGCGCCGTGTCGCTCGGCCCCGTGCCGGTCCTGACGACCTGGATCGGCGGCGGCCTGTTCAAATGGGGCACGGCGACCGGCGCGTTGCGCGAGTCGCGGCTGCAGCACGCGCTGGGCGTCGCGACCGGTGCGGATGATCACGTGTGGATCGCCGACACCTACAACAACACGCTGCGCCAGGTCGAACCGGCAAAGCGCCAGTCGCATGCGATCGGCGAAGCAGGCTGGACCTGCGTCGATCCGATCTGCGTCCCGCTGCGCCAGCCTGCCGGCCTGTGGCCCGACGGCGATGCGGGGCTGCTGGTGGTCGACACCAACAACCACCGCATCGAACGCTACGACGTCACGACCAAGACAATGCGCACCTGGGCGCGCTAAGCGCGTTTGCGTGATCCGATCCAATCGGATCGGATCACCGTTACCTATTTGGCCTTCGCCACCTGGTCGAGGAACACGCCGACTTCGCGGTTCTGCATTTCGTTTTCGGGCGCGGTGATGCCGCCGGCCGAGACGTGGCCCATCGGACGGTGCGCGTTGATGCTCAGGTAGCGCACATCGGAGATGTACTGCGCCGCTTCGGTCGCTTCATATTCGGGATTGAGCAGGTCGCCGGTGCCCGCGAGGATCAGGGTCTTGGCTTTGATCGCCTTGAGCGCCTTGTGATAGTCGCCGTTGAAACCCGCACTCGTGCCGAGATTGTGCGCGTCGTAAGCCCAGCTCTGATAGATCCAGTCGACGGCATCCATGCGCTTCCAGCCGCCGTCCTGCACGCCCTTCAGGAACGCAACTTCGTCCTGGCTCCTGGGATAGAGCGATTCCTGGAAGCCCGGCGTGCGCGTGATGACGCCCGACAGCCAGCCCGCCCACAGGCGCATGCCCAGTTCGGGCGGCGCGTCGGCGGCGTAGGTGCCGTCCTTGAATTTCGGATCGGCCATGATCGACTGGCGCAGCATTTCGAGCACGCCGGTGGTCCAGGCCGGCGTGCGGCCGAGCGGGATGATCGGCACGATGCTGGTCATCATGTCGGGATAGGACACGGCCCATTGCAGCGCCTGCATGCCACCCATCGAAGCGCCGATCACGGTGACCAGCTTCTTGATCCCGAACTTCTCGGTCACCAGCCGCTGCTGCGAATTCACCATGTCGCGAATATTGAATTTGGGAAACTGCATGCGCGGCTGCGTCTTGCTGGTCGACGGCGAGGTGGTGAGCCCGTTGCCGATCGCATCGGTGCAGATGATGAAATACTTGGTCGGGTCGAGCGCGCGGCCGGGTCCGATGAGATAGTCGATGCGGTGATGATTGCCGCCAATCGCCGTCACCATCAGCACCGCGTTCGACTTGTCGGCGTTGAGCGTGCCGTGCGTCACATAGGAGATCGAGAAGTCGCGGATCACCTCGCCGCTCTCGAGTTTCAGGTCGCCTTCGGCAAAGAGCTGATGCGCCGGCTCGTTGGGCTGGTGCGCGAGCGCCGGCGCGGCCATGAACAGCGCACACAGCGCAACAAGCGTACGAAAGCGCATGACGATTCCTCCATTGGTTCGGGCCATGGTCGCGGCCGGTGGAACACTGTCAATCGAAGGAAGCGAGACGCGTCCGCCCCGGGGCCGCGCTTCTATTCCGCCGCTTCTCCCAGCGCCAACGGGTCTGCCGCCGGCGCGGCGGCCTTGTTGGCGAAACGGTTCTGCAGCCGGTCGAAATAGAGATAGAGCACCGGCGTGATGAACAGCGTCAGCACCTGGCTGACGATCAGGCCGCCGACCACGACCAGTCCGAGCGGCTGGCGCAATTCGGCGCCGGCGCCGACGCCGAGCGCGATCGGCAGCGCGCCCAGCAGCGCCGCCATGGTCGTCATCATGATGGGGCGGAAGCGCAGCAGGCAGGCCTCGTAGATCGAACGCTCGCTGTCCAGATCGCCGGCCCGTTTCCGCTCCAGCGCGAAGTCGATCATCATGATCGCGTTCTTCTTCACGATGCCGATCAGCATCAGCAGGCCGATGATGCCGATCAGGTCGAGCGGCTTGCCGAACAGCAGCAAGGTTAGCACGCCGCCCAGCGCCGCCGACGGCAGGCCGGCGAGAATCGTCAGCGGATGGACGAAGCTCTCATACAGAATGCCGAGCACGATATAGACCGCGAGCAGCGCCGAGAGGATCAGGAAGCCCTGATTCCCCATCGAGTCCTGGAACACCTGCGTCGTGCCTTCGAAGCCCAGCACGATCGATTCCGGCATGCTGATCTTGCGCTCCATGCCGCGCACACGATCGACCATCTCGGACAGCGGCACGTCGGCGCTGAGATTGAAGCTGATCGCGGCGGTCGGAAGCTGCCCCGAATGCGACACGGTCAAGGGACCGACCGATTGTTCGAGTTCGCCGATGGCGCGCAGCGGCACCAGATTGCCCTTGTCGTTCTTGACGTAGAGCCGGCCGATCGCTTCGGGATCGTCCTGCAGCGCCGGCTCGATCTCCTGGATCACCGAATAGTCGTTCGACGCGGTGAAAAGCGACGCGACTTTGCGCGTGCCGAAGGCGCTGTACAGCGTCTGGCGCACCTGGTCGGCATTGACGCCGGCCGCGAGCGCGCGGTCCTGGTCCATGCGGAAGACCTGCTTGGGCACGCCCAACTTCAGGTCCGACGACACGTCGAGGAAACCGTCCGTGCCCGTCATTTCGGCGCGAAATTTTTCGGCCCAGCGATACAGTTCGGTCAGTTCGGGGCCCTGCAGCGTCACCATATACTGCGCCTTGGGCGTACGGCCGCCGAGTTCGAGACTCTGCACCGGCGAGAAATAGACGCGAATGCCCGGCACCGCGGCGACCTTCTTGCGCAGCGAGTCGATCACCTGGAACACGGTGCGGTGACGATCTTCGAACGGCGTCAGCTCCAGAAAGCCGCGACCGTTGCTGATGCTGTTGCCGGCGCCGCCGGGCGAGACGAAGGACGACACCATCGCCACGTCGGGCTCGGCGCGCGCGATGGCGGCGACCTGCTGCTGCAGTTCGAGCATGCGGTCGAAGGCGATGTCTTCGGCGCCTTCGGTCGACATCGAGATGGCGCCGGTGTCTTCGAGCGGCAGGAAGCCTTTCGGCACCATCTCCACCGCGACCACCGTGAGCAGCACCGACGCGACCGTGACGCCCAGCGCCAGGGGCTGGTGGCGCAACACCCAGCGCAGGCCGTGGTCGTAGGCTTTGAGCATCGCGTTGAAGCGCGCTTCGAGCCAGGCGCCGAGGCGCGACTCCTTGTGCTCGTGCTCCTGCTTGAGCAGGCGCGCCGTCAGCATCGGCGTCAGCGTCAGCGCGCACACCATCGACACCGCGATGGCGATCGACAGCGTCAGGCCGAACTCGCGCAGCATGCGGCCGATGACGCCGCCCATGAAAATCACCGGAATGAAGACGACCACCAGGGAGATGGTGATCGAGACGATGGTGAAGCCGACTTCGCGCGCGCCTTTGAGCGTCGCCTCGAACGGCTCCATGCCCTGCTCGACATAGCGCATGACGTTTTCCAGCATGACGATCGCGTCATCGACGATCAGGCCGATCGCCAGGGTCAGCGCCAGCAGCGAGATGTTGTTGAGCGAGAAGCCCGCCAGCCACATGCCCGCGAAGGTGCCGATCACCGACAGCGGCAGCACGATGGCCGGGATCAACGTCGCGGCCGGCTTGCGCAGAAAGAGAAAGATCACCAGCACCACGAGCACGGCGGTGATGGCGAACGTGGTCTGCACGTCCGCGAGGTTCTGCCGGATCGGTTTCGAGCGGTTGACCGTCGGGGTGAATTCGATCGAGGGCGGCACCTGCGCCTTGATGCGCGGCAGCTCGCGGAAGATCGAATCCACCACCTCGACCGCGTTGGCGTCGGACTGGCGCACGATCGCCATCAGGATCGACCGCTCACCGTTGATGTAGGCCGCGTTCTGGATCTGCTCGACCGAGTCGACGACGGTGGCGACTTCCTCGAGACGTACCGGCCGGTCGTTGCGATAGGCGACGATGATCTTGCCGAACTCGGCCGCGTTGTGCGGCTGGCCCGCGACCTCGATCGTGACCGTGCGCGACGTGCCCTGGATGGTGCCGGCGGGCGCGTTCGAGGCGCCGGCCATCAGCGCCGTGCGCACCTCCTCGACCGACACGCCGCGTGCGGCCAGCACACCGGGATCCATCTGGGCGCGGATGGCGTATTTCTTCTGGCCCCAGATCATCACCTGCGCCACGCCCGACAGCGTCGAGAGACGTGGCCCGATGATCGTGTCGACATATTCGTTGACGTCGCTCAGCTGCATCGTGTCCGAGCGCACCGCGATCAACAGCACCGGCGTCTGCGACGGGTTGACCTTGGTGTAGCTGGGCGGCGTCGTCATCTCGATCGGCAGTCGTCGCTGCACGACGGCAAGCGCGGCGGCGACGTCCTGCGCTGCCGCGTCGATGTTCCGCGACAGGTCGAACTGAACGATGACGTTGGTCGATCCGACGGCGCTGTTCGACACGATCGAGGTGACGCCCGAGATGGTGGCGATCTGGCGCTCGATCGGCGTCGCCACCGACGCCGCCATCGTCTCGGGACTGGCCCCCGGCAGGCGCCCTTCGACCTGGATGGTCGGAATGTCGACATTGGGCAGCGGTGCGACGGCAAGCTGGCGGTAGCCAGAGATGCCCAGCAGCGCGATGGCGAACATCACCAGCGTCGTCATCACCGGACGACGGACGAAAATCTCGGACATCGACATGGTTCGCGCCTAGCTGGCCGAAGCCGCCGCGACCGACGCGGCGCTGCTGCGAATCTCGACTTTGGTGCCGTCGGCGAGACGAAGATGGCCTTCGGTCACCACCATCTGTCCGTTGCTGACGCCGCTTTCGAGCACGGTGTAGTCGTTCCACACCCGCACCACCTTGACCGGCGTCACCTTCACCGTCTTGTCGTCGCGAACGACGAACACGAAGGTGCCGGTCTGGTTGGTGCGCACCGCAGCGCTGGGCACCGCGACCACGCCGTCATCGGTCGAAAGCTTGACGCGGCAATTGACGAACATGCCGGGCCACAGCGCTTCGTCGTCGTTCCGGAACGCGGCCTTGATCACGAAGGCGCCGGTCTGCGCGTCGATATTGTTGTCGACATATTCGACGCTGCCGGTGACGGCAGCGTCGGGCGCCTCCTGGCGCGCGGCGGCCACGTCGACTTTGCCCAGCTGCAGCGACTTGCGCAGCGGCACCAGCCACCGTTGCGGCAGCGACAATTGCACGCGCACAGGCTGGATCGCGTTGATGGTGACCAGCGGCGTCGTGTCGGCGGTCTTTACCACCGCGCCGAGCGTGAAGTTGATGGTGCCGACCCGGCCCGCGATGGGCGCGCGAATGTCGGTCCAGGATAATTGCGCGCGAAGATTTTCGACCTGCGCTTCGTCGGCCTGGACCGACGCGGCCGTGCTGTCGACCATCGCCTTGGCCTGTTCGTATTTCTGTTCCGAGGCGGCGCGCGTGGCGACGAGCTGCGCGTAGCGCTGAATGTCGGCGCGCGCCTGGATCAACTGGGCGCGGTCCTTGGCCAGCAGCGCTTCGGCCTGTGCGAGCTGCGCCTTGATCGAACGCGGATCGAGGGTGAACAGCTTCTGGTCGGCTTCGACCCGGTCGCCGTCCTTGAAATGCACCGCGATGATCTGGCCGTCGACGCGCGGCCGGACCGCGACGGTCTCGCGCGCCTGGACCAGGCCGACCGTCTGCACTTCGAGCGGCACGTCGCGCAATTCGGCCTTGGCGGCCCGGATGGGAACGGCGGCCTCGCGGCTGCGCACGACGGCGCCGCCGCCACGGCCCAGCGTGACCCAGCCCAGAGCAGCAACAAGGACGAGACCGCCCAGAATCAGGACGCGACGCGAAGGCTTACGCATGGAACCGGTGTTTACTCCCGCGCAAGGTCGGGATCGATCCCGAAAACCAAGCGCGGCCGATTTTCGGCGGTCGAGTTTTAGGGTCCGGTTAAACCCACGAATGCGGGCGCCAAAGCGACAAGAAAGAAAGATTCAGTTGGCGTAGACGAAACCCAGTGCCGGATAGGGCGCGCCGTAGACCCGGGCCTGTTCGTTCCAGACCCGCACCAAGGTCCAATCGTTTTTGGGCGAGACGTCCTCGACCCGGACGTTCTGCGTGATGCGGCGATGGATCCAGTTGGCGTGGTCGATTTCGATCGTGCGCGAATCGAGCACCTTCGATACCACGGCGACGTGACCGGCGGGCATGTGCCGCGTGCGATTGAAGACGAAGACGGCGTCGCGTTCGGGTGCATGGCCACGGTCATAGAGACCAGCGGCGGCGTTCCACCATTGCCAGCCGTTGCCGGCGAGCTGAACGTTGGAGATCTCGCGTACATACTCGACGCAGTTCCATGCACGCGCAGGCGCAGCAAGAACGAAGGACGAGACGAGCAACGAGACGGCGAGGCAAGTGCGCGCAAGCGGCGCGAAAGCGCTACGACGATCGAACAATACCCAGCCCCCTGTTCCGTTGGCGGAATTCGGCTTCTTGGTCCCAGGCCGTCCGTCGTACCGGCGGCCACGCGTGAAAAAGCCGTCTAAAGCCCAGCGGCGAATGTGTCCACCCCTCTGAATCGGCTGTTACCAAGATGTCCGCGATTCGTTCCGCGGAATGTTCATGCGGCTTGCATTTGCCCGCCGCCCCCGCGAAAGCGAAGGGCGTGGACTATTGGAAAAAAATTCGTCCGTGCGCAGCGCTGGCCATGTGTATGTTGCTGTACACGTCGGTCTCGGCTACGGCCAACGCGCCGCGCGTGATGTCGTTGCATCTTTGCGGCGACGTGATGCTGGCGCTGCTGGCCGATCGCTCGCAGATCGCGAGCGTCAGTTACAATGGACTCGATCCGGCATTTTCACCCGTCGCCGATCTGCTGGCGGGCCTTCCGACCAATCGCGGACGCGCCGAAGAAGTCATCGCCGCCGGCCCCGATCTCGTTCTCGTCGATGCGTTCACGCAGCCCGCGACCAAGCTCGCCTTGCGCCGGCTCGGCGTGCGCGTGCTCGAACTTGCAGGCCCGACCGATTTCGACGCGATCGCGGCCCAGACGGAACTCGTGGCGCATGCGATCGGACAGGATGCGCGCGGCACGCAAGCCGTCGCGCAGATGCGCGCCACCCTGGCTGCGGTCGAACCGCCGGCAAAGCGTCCCCTCGCCGCCATCCTGCATCCGGGCGGCTGGACCGAAGGCCCCGGTACGCTTGCCGATGCGGCGCTGGTCGCTGCGGGCTACGACAATCTCGCCGCGCGCGAAGGGCTGACCGGCTACGCGCCGCAGCGTCTCGAAACGCTGATCGCGGCACCGCTCGATCTGCTGCTGGCCGACGTCGCCATCGACAGCGGCGCGCCGTCGCTGTCGCGCGAGCTGCTGGCGCATCCGGCGCTGGCGATGCGCTTTGCCCACACGCGGCACGCGAAGCTGCCATCGCGCGCGCTGACATGCGGCACGCCACGCGCAGCCGACGCAGTCGCGGCGCTTGCATCGTTGCGCGCACGATGAGCATCCGCCTTCTCGCGCTGCTCGTCGGCGCTGCTTTTTTCGCATCGCTCGCGGTCGGCCCGGCGCCGATCACGCTGGCGCAACTCGCCGCCGGCGATCCGGTCGCGCGCACGATCTTCTTCGAGCTGCGCCTGCCACGTGCGCTGCTGGGACTTGTGGTCGGCGGCGGGCTGGGACTCAGCGGTGCGGCGCTGCAAGGCTGGCTGCGCAATCCGTTGGTCGAGCCGGGCCTGATCGGCGCTTCGAGCGGCGCTTCGCTGGGCGCGGTGCTGGCGCTTTATTCCGGCCTCGCGGTCACCGTGCCGTTGGCCCTGCCGATCGCGGGCACCGCGGGTGCCGCGCTCGCCACCGCCTTGCTGTGGTCGCTGGCGGGACAGCGCGCTGGAACGACGGTGACGGTGCTTGCAGGCGTCGCGATCGCGTCGCTGGGCGGCGCGTTGACCTCGCTCGCGCTCAATCTCGCGCCGAGCCCGCTCGCCGCGCTCGAAATCGTGTTCTGGCTGCTGGGTTCGCTCGCCGACCGGTCGATGCCGCAACTGATCTTCGCGCTGCCCTTCGCGCTGGTGGGCGCGGTGCTGTTGCTGGCGCAAGGACGCGCGCTTGACGCGCTGGCGCTGGGCGACGACGCCGCCGCGAGTCTCGGCGTCGATCTCAAGCGTCTGCGCATCGCGACCGTGGTCGGCGCGGCGCTGGTCATCGGTCCCGCCGTCGCGATCACCGGCGCGATCGGTTTCGTCGGCTTGATCGTTCCGCACCTGATGCGCACGCGCGAGCGGCAGCTTCCGTCACGCCTGCTGTGGCCGAGTCTGCTGGGCGGCGCGGCGCTGTTGACGCTCGCCGACGTTGCCGTTCGGCTGGTGCCGACGCCGCAGGAGCTCAAACTTGGCACCGTCACCGCGCTGCTCGGCGCGCCGTTCTTCCTCTTCCTGCTGCGCGACGTGCAGCGGCGCCTGCCATGACGCTCGCGCTCACCGATGCAACGTTGCGCCACGGCACGCGCACCGCGATCGATCGCGTGTCGTTCGTGCTGGCACCCGGCAGTTTCACCGTGCTGGTCGGCCCCAACGGCGCCGGCAAGTCGAGCCTGCTGCGCGCGCTGGCGGGGCTTGTGCCGCTGTCGTCCGGCAATGCCAGCCTCGATGACAAGCCGCTCGAACAGATGCGGTCGCGCGAACGGGCGCAAGCGATCGGATGGCTGCCGCAACGCGGCGGCGTGGCCTGGCCGATCGCAGTCGAGCAGCTCGTCGCGCTGGGCCGGCATCCTTATGGCGGGATCGACCCCGATGATGCCGTCGCCGCGGCGCTCGACGCGTGCGACGTCACGCATCTGGCGCGCCGTCCCTTCGACGCGCTGTCGGGCGGCGAGCAATCGCGCGTGCTGCTGGCGCGCGCGCTGGCCGGGCAGCCGCGTTTTCTGCTGGTCGACGAGCCGATCGCCGATCTCGATCCGGCCCATCAGCTCGATGCGCTGTCCCTGTTGCGCGCGCGCGCCGGCCACGGCGTCGGCGTGCTGGCGGTCCTGCACGATCTGGCCCTCGCGAGTCGCGTCGCCGACCGCGTCGTCTTGCTGCAAGCGGGCCGGCTGGTCGGCGACGGTGAGGCACGCGCGGTGCTCACGCACCAGGCATTGCGCGACGTGTTCGGCGTCGCCGCGCATATCGAAGAAGACCCGTTCTTCGTCTTGCCTTGGGAGCGCCTGTAAAACGTCTCGCCTTGGCTCCTCTGCTGTTCACGATGACGAGAACGACATGAACGGGGCGTGAAAAGCCCCAATCGGGACTCCCCGCCGCCAGGGCCGGCGTGCAGGTTGGCCCGGTCATGTCCGTGTCCGCGTCCCTTCAGAACGATCGGCGTCGACGGCTCGAAGTTCGCTTCGAGACCATCCTCATCGCCATCGTCATGGTCTTTCTCGCCGTGGTCTTCGCGCCCACGACGCTGGTCGTCGCGTTCGCCATGGCGCCGACGGTGCTGACCTTCGTGCTGGACGACGACCCGTCGAAGAACCGCACCCTGTCGGTCGGGGCGCTGAACCTGGCCGGAACCGTCCCGGCCCTGTTCGAGCTCTGGGCGCGCTGGAACACCATCCCGGGCGCGATCGAGATGATCGCGACGGCACACCCGTGGCGCCTCGCCTTCGGCGGTGCCTTCGCCGGCTGGCTGCTGACCGTGATCGTCCCCGTGCTCAGCGCCAACTATGTCGTTCGGCAGCGCGAGAACGACCTGGACAAGCTGGAACAGCGCCACCAGCAGATGCGCGACGCCTGGGGTCTCCAGGTCGATCCGGGCTGGCGGGCACCCGATCCCGCGCTGCCGGCCGAGGCCTTGATGGTCGAAGTCACGGCGAAGTCCGCGCCGATGCCGGTGATCGCGGCCACGGCCTCTGCCGAACCGTCGCCCGAATCGCTGTAGAGTCTTGGGCGCCGAACATTCGGAGTCCAATCATGATCCGTCGTACATTCCTCACGCTTGCCGCACTGCTTGCCCTCGGCGCGTCGTCGCTGCCTGCCCAGGCAGCCACCCTCACCGACCAGGAACAGCTGCTCGAGCGCGCCACGCTGACCGTGAAGCTGATGCGCGGCGGCCCCGACTTCGCCGAAATCGAGCGCATCCTGCCGCGCGCCAAGGCGGTGCTGGTCATCCCGAGCCTGATCAAAGGCGCTTTCATCTTTGGCGGTGAAGGCGGCAACGGCGTGATGATGGCGCGCCAGAAAGACGGAAGCTGGACCAACCCTGCCTTTTACGGGCTGGGCAACGTCTCGTTCGGCCTGCAGATCGGCGGCCAGTCGAGCGAGGTCATCTTCCTCATCATGAGCCAGCAGGGGCTGGAAGCGATTCTCGACAAGAACGCGACCCTGGGCGCCGACGCGTCGGTTGCGATCGCCACCATGGGCAAAGGCGTTCGCGCCTCGACCGGACTGGATGTCAACGCCGACATGTACGCCTTCGCCAAGACCGAAGGCCTGTTCGGCGGCGTCGCGCTGAACGGCGCCGGACTTGGCGCGCTCAGCGACTGGAACCACGAGTTCTATCGCTCGGAAGAGGCGACCGCGCGCAACATTCTGATCAACAATCGCTTCCCGACGCCGGATCCGCGTGCCGCACCGCTCAAGGCGGTGTTGCGCTGAGTGATCTGAAATTCGACATCGCAGCCGAGCAGCGCCGCTTTTATCTCGAGGCGGGCGGCGGGATCTCCTTCCCCGCCGCCGGCACGATCTATTGGGCGGTGCTGGCAGTGCTGGGCACGAAGCTCTCGCTGCCGACCTGGTGTTTCGTCGCGGCGGTTCTGTCGGGGCTGATCTTCCCGCTCGGATTGGCGCTCAGCAAACCGTTGCGCGCCAATCCGATGGCGAAATCGCCGCTTTCGCCCGCCATCGCCGGCGCTTTCATCGCCATGCTGCTGTTCTGGCCGATGGCGTTCGCGGCCGCTGCCATCGCGCCGGCCGTCGTGCCGCTGATTCTCGCCATCGGCATGTCGCTGCACTGGCCGGTGATCGGCTGGGCCTATGGCAAGCTGCGTCTGTTTGCGGCGCATGCCGTGGTGCGCGCGGTCGTCTGCACGGCGATCTGGTTCCTGCTGCCGGATGGACGCACCACGGTGCTGCCTGCAGCGGTCGCGCTGATCTATTTCGCGACCACGTTGGCGATCGCGGTCGATCGCCGAAGGCTCAGCCCAGCCCTGACGGTGTAAAAGCGTTGAAGGCGAGCACCGTCGAGGTGCGCTGCACGCCGGGCACACGCTGCAGGATCTGCGTTACGAACACGCCGGCGTCGGCCGGCGGATGTGCTTTGACCAGCAGGTCGTACTCGCCCGAAATCGAATAGACCTCGGCAACGCCCTCGATCTCGTCGACCAGCTTGGCAGCGACGTCATAGGTGCTTCCGAGTTCGCACTGAACGAAGACAAAGAGTGTGTGCATTGGCCAGCTCCTCCTGGTTGGGCCGTCTTTACCAGAGCCTTTTCTTCGCGAATGCGTGACCCGACCCGGACTTTAAGTAGGTCTCAAACGCCCGGGCTTTTGAGGGATCGGAGAATGCCACAAAGGTCACCACACGCCAGGGCACGAACTTTGATGTGTGCAGCGATTCGCCGTTGTTGTGCGCCGCCAAGCGAGCACGGAGGTCTTGCGTGATCCCGATATAGCGCCGCTCGGCATCACGCTCGCTCTCAATGAGATAGACGTAGTGCAACCCTGCCCTCTTCGGAAATCCCGAAGAAGAGTTGCCCGCGCGCAGGTCGGAAACAACAGCATCGAGCTGGGACGCCCATCCGCTTCGCGCGCAAAATCGCATCGAGCTGGGGACGCCAGTCCTCCTTCGCTAAAGCTTCGGAGGTCACCATCCTGCTTCGCGCGCAGGATAGAGCCGGGCTTGTCCTGCGAAGCGCGCCACGCGCGGAGTGCCGCTGTACAGGCTGGACCAGCCCGCCTTCGCCAAGGCTTCGGCGGGCATCCTGCTTCGCGCGCAAAATCGCATCGAGCTGGGGACGCCAGTCCTCCTTCGCTAAAGCTTCGGAGGACACCATCCTGCTTCGCGCGCAGGATAGAGCCGGGCTTGTCCTGCGAAGCGCGCCACGCGCGCGAAGCAGGATGGTGGAAGGGGCTGGATTCGAACCAGCGTACGCTATGCGGGCAGATTTACAGTCTGCTGCCTTTAACCACTCGGCCACCCTTCCAGCCGGAGGGCGCGATGTAGAGGTTCGGCCCCCGCTTCGTCAAGCGAGCCCCCTCGATTTCAAACGCACGGCCGCTATGGTCACGCCGCATGCAACGCCACCCACCCCCGAAACGCCCGCCCCCCCAGAATCAGCCGCCCCACGCGCGCCCGGCCCATCCCGGCGCGGGCGGCGGACCGCGCCACGGCAGCGGCGGCGGCGGCCACGCACATTTTCTCTACGGGCTGCACGCGGTCGCCGAGGCCTGGCGCAATCCGGCGCGTCATCCGGTCTCGCTGCTGGCGACCGAGGCCGGGCTGGCGGCGCTGGGTCCTGCGCTGGCCGAGGCCGGCGCCAAACGGATCAAGCGGCCGGTGCCGCGCATCGTCGATCGCACCGAGATCGAGCGCGCGCTGCCGCCCGGCGCCGTGCATCAGGGACTGGCGCTCGATCCCGGTCAGATGCCCGAAGTCGGCGTCGAAGATCTCGTCATCGCGACGCACGACGCGGCGTCGGCGCTGCTGCTGGTGCTCGACCAGATCACCGATCCGCACAATGTCGGCGCGATCCTGCGCTCGGCTGCCGCGTTTGGCGCGGCAGGTATGATCGTCCAGACGCGCCACGCGCCGCAGATCACCGGCACGCTGGCGAAGGCCGCGTCAGGGGCGGTCGAACATGTGCCGGTAGCGCGCGCGACCAATCTCACGCGTGCGCTGGAGCAATTGAAGGAAGCTGGTTTCGTGTGCGTCGGCCTCGCCGAGCAGGCGACCGCGACGCTCGCCGAACTGCCGCTGACCGGCAAGATCGCGATCGTGCTGGGAGCCGAAGGCGACGGCCTTCGACGTCTCGTGGCCGAAACATGCAATCACCTGGCGAAGCTGCCGACGCAGCCGCCCATCGCGTCACTCAACGTGTCGAATGCCGCAGCGGTCGCGCTCTACGAGGTGGCGCGCCGCCGCAGCGAATTCGACTAGTAGCCCTTGTTGCGGTCGGCCGACCTCTCGAGCGCCTTGCCGCCTGCCGACACATCCTGGCCCGCGCCTTCCATGGTGTTGCAGGCCGACAGGCCCAACGTGGCGGCAAACAAAGCCAGCGCGGCCAAAGCCGGGAACTTCTTCGTCTTCATCTCGGAATACCTCGTCCTGGAAACTCCGCGTCGGGGCGCGGACGAGGGCTGAACCACGCGGCGACCGATTCGGTTCCGCGATCCGGTTCCGTACAACCTTCAGAATGGCGCCTCAGCGCCGTTTCGTCGTCGCCTGCCGGCGCAGCTTGTCGAGCCGGGCATCCGCGGCCGCGACGTTGCCGGAATCGACAAAGCCCGGCTTGCGCAGCGGCGTCTCGGCGGCGCGGCCGAACAGAAACCCCTGGCCACGCTGAACGCCCAGCGTCTTCAGCACGTCGGCCTGTTTGCGCGATTCGACCCACTCAGCAACGGTGACGAGGCCGAGTTCTTTCGACAGCTCGGCGATTGCGCGCACGAAGGCGCGGTCGCGCAGATTTTCGCCGAGATCCTTGATGTAGCTGCCGTCGATCTTGACCACGTCGAACGGCAGCAGCCGCAGATACTCAAACGTCGTGGCGCCGGCGCCGAAATCGTCGAGACAGACGCGTACTTTCAGCTTGCGGATGCGATCGAGCACCTTGGCGGTGAATTCAAAATTGGAGATGCGCTTCGACTCGGTGACTTCGATCAGCAGGCGCTGGCGCGCATCGGGAAAACGTCCGAGCAGCTTTTCCAGTTCATTCGCGAACGCGACGCTCTGCAGCGAGCGCGCCGAGACGTTGGCGGTGACGTCGAGCACCGCCGGGTCCTTGTCGAGCATCGTCAGTACTTGCGTCACGACCGACTGGTCGAGCTCGGCGATGACGCCGATCTCTTCCGCGAACGTGACCATGCGGAACGGCGACGAGCCGTCCTGCAGGCGCGTCAGCGCCTCCTGGTAGAGCGGCTGCTCGGTCGCGAGATCGACGATCGGCTGATAGACGAGGCTGAAGCCCTTGCCTGCCAGTGCGCCGCGGAACTGCGCCACGTCCTTGACCGTCTTTGCGACCAGCTCTTCGATCGAGGTGCTGAGGGAATCGAGTGAGAATGCGCCGTCCTGCGCTTCGGCGAAACGCGACACGGCATAGGCGACGGCGCGCGCCACGTCGGGGCCCGACATGTCGGTGTCGTCGAGCTTCATCGCATAGGCTTTGGCGGCGACGCCTTTGCCTTTGGGGTCGTGCGCCTTGGCGAGTTCGGCGATGCCGGCCGCCAGCACGTTGCCGTCGACGCCGGCGCCGTGCAGCACGCTGAACTTGTCGTCGCCGACTTGCGCGGCGGTGTCGCCGCCGACCGAACCTGCTTTCAGGAACGCGCCGACCTGCTGCATGAACTCGGTGGCGGCGCCATCCGGCATGCTGTTCTTGAGCGCCGTGACGCCGGGCGCCTCGACCAAGGTCAGTTTGACGTCGTCGCCGCGATCGCGTGCCGCCTTGATCGCCGCGGTCGCGTCACCGGCGAAGGAGGCGCCGTCGCGCATGCCCGTTTCGGGCGAGCGCCGAATCTCGTTGGCCGGCGTCGCCATCGGCTCTTCTTCTTCATGTGCGATCGAGAGCGCGAAATTGCCCGGCGCGTCGGGTACGGGAAAGCCGGCAATGCTGGCGCGGGTGAAGCCGCCGGCGCGGCGCAGCAGCACGCGCTCGGGCTTGAGTCGGCGGCCGTGCTGCGCGGCGGTGCGGATGGCGTCGCGAACCTTGGCGGTGCCCGGAGCGAGCACGTCGTCGAGCTTCTTGCCGATCAGCTCGTCCGCCCCGCGGCCGACCGCCCAGGATGCTGCGCCGAGCGCGTACACGATCCGGCCCTGCTGATCCAATTCGAGGAGCAGGTCGGCCCGCGCAAAGGCGGTGGCAACGAATCGTGCGCGTTCGCGCTTGGGGTCAGCCGGCGGCATGGGCCCACGGTGGCGCTCAGTGGTAAATGCGGCCTTAAGTTCGGCGCCAGATCGTCCCTTGGGCGCCGTCCTCCAGGACGATCCCCGCTTCCGCCAGCTCATTGCGCAAACGGTCGGCCTCGGCGAAATCGCGCCGCGTGCGCGCATCGGTACGGGCCGCGATTCGGGCCGCGATCGCCGCTTCGTCCAGCGCCGCGCCCGGCGGCGTCCAGCGAAACCAGGCTTCCGGCGTCGATTGCAGCAAGCCGAGCAATCGCGCGCCGTCGCGCACCGCGGCCGCGGCCGCGTCCTCGCAGGCGAACGAGGCCGACGCGGCACGATCGAGTGCCGCGATCGCGGCCGGCGTGTTGAGATCGTCGGCCAGGGCCGCCAGCACCGGCCCGGTGTCGCCGCGCGGCGTGTCGTCGGCGAAGGCGACTTCGGCGGCGCGGTACCAGCGATCAAGCTTCTTCTTCGCTTCTTCGACGCGCGCATCGCTGAAGTCGAACGGTTGGCGGTAATGCCCCATCAACAGCGCCAGACGCACCGCCTCGCCGGGAAAGTCTTTCGCGTAATCGTCGACCAGCCGGAAATTCCCCAGCGACTTCGACATTTTGGTGCCGTTGACGGTCAGGTGACCGTTATGCATCCAGAAATTCGCGAACGGCGCACCGTCATGCGCGCAGGTCGATTGCGCGAGTTCGTTCTCATGATGCGGGAACGCGAGATCGATGCCGCCGCCGTGAATGTCGAAGCTGGTGCCGAACAGCGCCTCGATCATCGCCGAGCATTCGATATGCCAGCCGGGACGACCTCGTCCCCAAGGGCTCTCCCACCCCGGCATCTCGGCCGTCGAAGGTTTCCACAGCACGAAATCCTGCGGATTGCGCTTGAACGGCGCCACTTCCACGCGCGCGCCCGCGATCTGCTCGTCGAGCGTGCGGCCCGACAGCCGTCCATAGCCCGGCATCGACCCGACATCGAACAGCACGTGACCTTCGGCTTCGTAGGCGTTGTCGCGCGCCATCAGCTGCTCGATCATCGCGATCATGTGCGGCACGTGCTTGGTCGCGAACGGACGCAAGGTCGGCTCCAGCACGCGCAGGCCGCGCATGTCGGCGACATAGTCGGCGAAGGTGCGCGCGGTCAGCGCCTCGATCTTCTCGCCGTTGGCGGCAGCGCGCTCGATGATCTTGTCGTCGATGTCGGTGACATTGGTCGCGTAGGTGACGTGTGCTTCGCCATAGACTTCGCGCAACAGCCGGAACAGCTGGTCGAACACCACGACCGGAACGGCGTTGCCGATATGGGCGCGGTCATAGACGGTCGGGCCGCAGACATAGAGACGAACGTTGCGCGGATCGATCGGCACGAAGGGACGCTTGGCGCGCGTCAGCGTGTCATAGAGCTGGATCTGCATCGCGTTCACGCAGTCTCGCCGCGCAGTCGCGCCAGCGCGCGGTCGCGGCCGATCAAGGGCAGCAGGACCTTCAATTCGGGCCCGTGCTCGCGTCCGGTCAACGCCAGGCGCAACGGCCGGAACAACGCCTTGCCGCTGCGCCCGGTGCGGCTTTTCAGCGAGGCGGTCCAGCGCGACCAGGTGTCGGCGTCGAACGGTTCATCGGCGAGCGCGGTGGCCGCCTCGACGGCGAAGCCGGCCTCTTCGATCACCGGGGCGATCGGTCCCTGCGCCACCGACCACCAGGTCGCGAGCTCGTCGAAGCGGGTCAGATTGGGTTTCACCGCGTTCCAGAAATCGCGATCGACCGCCGACAGGCCCAGCGCGCCCAGGCGCGGCGCGATCGCTTCATAGGGCAGTGCATGCAGGATGCGCGCATTGATGCGCACCAGATCTTCGTCGTCGAAACGCGCTGCGGCGCGACCGAAGCGGCTCAGGTCGAACCCCTCGATCACCGCCTCGAGACTGGTGCGCGGCTCGATCGGGTCGGCGGTGCCGAGCCGCGCCAGCAGCGAAGCCAGCGCCAGCGGTTCGATCCCTTGCTCGTCGCGCAGCGCCTCGAGCGACAGGGCGCCGGCGCGCTTGGACAGTTTGCCGCCGCTGGCGTCGGTCAGCAGCGACAGATGCGCGAAAACCGGCACGGGCCCGCCCAGCGCTTCGAACAGCTGGACCTGCGCCGCCGTATTGGTCAGGTGATCTTCGCCGCGAATGACGTGCGTGATGCCGAGTTCAAGAACGTCGACCAACGACGACAAGGTGTATAGCGGACGCCCGTCCTCGCGCAGCAGCACCGGATCCGACAGGTCGCTGCCCGCGACGCGCGTCGGCCCGTGCACCAGATCGTCCCATTCACGCGGCGCGTCATCGAGGCGGAAACGCCAATGCGGCTTGCGGCCGCTCGCTTCCAACTGCGCGCGTTCAGCATCGGTCAGGCGCAACGCGGCGCGGTCGTAGCGCGGCGGCTTGCCGCCGGCGAGCTGCGCCTTGCGCTTGAGCGACAATTCCTCGGCGCTCTCGTAGGCGGGATAGAGACGGCCCGAGGCGCGAAGTCTCTCCGCCGCCAGTTCGTACCGGTCGAGCCGGTCCGACTGGCGCGCGAACTCGTCGTGGCGAAGCCCGAACCAGGCGAGGTCGCGTTCGATGGCGCGCGCATTGTCCTCGGTCGACCGTTCGATGTCGGTGTCGTCGAGGCGCAGCTGGAAGATCCCGTTCTGCTTGCGCGCGAACAGGAAATTGACCAGCGCCAACCGCGCGTTGCCGACATGCAGACGACCGGTGGGGCTGGGCGCGAAGCGTACTTTGACGCTCATGTCGTCGCGCGCACGACGACCGTGCGCGAGAGGACGTTATGCAACATGCGCCGGCGCGCATCGAAAAAGTACAAGATCCACCCCACGAACAGCAGCGACGTCGCTGCACACCAGAGAAGGAGCTGCCACGGCGACGGCACGCTGCGCGTGCGCTCGTCGACCAGGCGAAGCCGCAGAGCCAGATACCCGATCGTCTGGCCGTTCGCGAGCCAAAGCGGCGGAATGTAGTAGAGCGCCGAGAGCGCGGTCATGGTGGCGACAAAGATCAGCTGGTCGCCGACGGCGGCCTCGTCGGTCAGCAGCGCTTCCCAGATCGAATTCAGTGGCGGCACGACCAGGAACAGCGGCGTCACGATGACATAGACCAGCAGCGTATCGATGACCCCGGCGGCGAAGCGCCGGCCGAACGGCGCCAGCGGCGCGTCGAAGGTCGGTCCCGAAACCGGCAGGTCGGCCAGCGCCAGCCCCGGCGCCACCGCCATCAACTCGGGCATGCGGCCGATCTCGATCCAGTGATCGAGCTCCTCGTGCCAGGCGCGCGTGGTCGACGAGACGCGGCCGGCGGTGGCCAGCTCGGCGATTTCGCCCGCCGACAGCGGGCCGACGCTCTCGCCGTCGAGAATGACGTAATAATAAAGCTCGCGCCGCGGGTCGGTGGTCAGCGTCGCGTCGGAATGCGCAAGGGCCTCGTTCATGCGTTGAGCAGCTTGCCACAAATCCGCCCACCCACTCCATGTAGGCTTCCGCGATGCAGTCCTGCTTTCGCCTGTTCGCTATGTCCCTGGCCGCGCTGGTCCTTGCCGGGGGGCCGGCCCTCGGCACCTCAGCTTCGGCCGCCACGCTGCCCCCGCCCACCGATTCCTACGCCGCCGACGTCAGCCTCGAGGTCGGCACCACGCATCTGGCGGGGACGGTGCGCCACGATCACGGGCGCGAATTGCGCACCATCGATACGAATTACGGCCGCCAGACCTTCCTGGTGCGCCCCGATCGCGGCCGGGCCTGGCTGCTGCAAGCGGGCCTCGGGGTCGCGCTCGAAGTCGAGCTCAACTCGCCCGAGCTCGGGATCGACCTCAATCGCCTGTACCGGATCGATGCGGTGCCGCGCGGCCGCGAGACCATCGCCGGCCTGCCGGTCACGCGCTATCGGCTGGCCGGCGAAGTGGTCAAGAATTCGCGCTTCGAAGGCGACGTGTGGGCGACCGACAGCGGCATGCTGGTCAAGGTCGACGGCACCGCGACGGATTCCGGCCGGCCGCAGCCGGTGCGGATGATCCTCGCCAACATCAAGCGCGGTCCGCAGGATCCGAGCAATTTCGAAGTGCCGGCCAATCTGAACGTGATGAAAGTCGACGGTGCGATGCGCGGCCTGCTGCGAGGCTTGAGCGGCGGCCAATAGGGGAACCGAACCGGCCGCCGCTCCCTCACCATGCGGAGGTGCGACATGGTGACGGTCGGATTGTTCGTGCGTATGGAAGCGAAGGCAGGCCGCGAAGACGAAGTCGAACGCTTCCTCAAAGACGCGCTGCCGTTGGTCCACGAGGAGCCGGCGACGAAGGTCTGGTTCGCGGTGCGCCTCAGCCCGCTGATCTACGCCATCTTCGACGCATTTCCCGACGAGTCGGGACTCGCGGCACATCTTGCCGGCAAGGTGGCCGAAGCGCTGCACGCGCGCGCCGGCGAGCTGTTCGCGACCCCGCCCCACATCGAGCGGATGGACGTGCTGGCCGTAAAACTCGACGCGCGCGCGCCGCTTACTTCTGCTGCCTGAGCTTCACGTCGCCGTTGACGGTGGCTGCGGAAAGTTGCGCCGTACCGGCGCCGAGCGTGCCCTTGGCAGAGGCCAGAGGACCCATCTCGTGCCGCTTGAGCGGCAGGTCCGAGACAATCTTGCCGCTGGTCGTCGATGCGGAAATTTCGGTATCGCAGCCGGGCGGCAGGGTGACGTCGATGTCGCCGTTGACGGTGGCGAATTTCGTTTTGCCGTCGATCTTGCCCGCGACCGCGCGCACCGATCCGTTCACGGTGACGGCCTTGGCCGGCCCGGTCGTCTCGAGCTCGATGTCGCCGTTCACGTTGACCGCGTCGAGTTCGGCGCGAACGCCCTTGGCCACGATCTGACCGTTCACGTTGACGATCTTGGTGGCGAGCCCGTCGGGGATCGCCACCGTATAATCGACACGGGTGGAATCCGACTTGCCCTTGCTCCATTCGCGATGCACTTCGCCGGTGCAGACGGGCTCGGGACGCGTATCCGCGTCGCGCGAACAGACCGCGATCCAGCCATCGCCCTTCTGCACCGTCGGCACGATATGCGGTGCGTTCGAACCCGACGGAATGACCTGCGCGATGATCTGCAGCTTGTCGGTCGTCGAGCGGCCGACTTTCACGTCGCCGGTCACGTTGGTGAGTTTGAAGACGACTCCCGACGCAACTTTTTCGTCGAAGATGGTGCGCGCTTCATCGGCGCGGGCGGCGGAGACGACCAGCGTCAGCGCGGCGGTCGAAAGGAGGAGACGGGGCAGGATCATACCTCGAACCTCGCCCCGGCCCCGGTCGGAGGTCAAAGCTAAAAGGGCGACGAACTGTTACCGGTGGCGGGTTTCCGCGGCTTGCGTGCCACGCTGAGCCGCATTTGCCGGTCGGATCGCCCGGATCAGCACGTTCTTGCCAAAGAATGGTCCGAAGACCCGGTCGAGAAGCCGGCTTGCCGGGAAACCCAGCCGGTCGTAGAGCCGCACCGTCTTGGGGTCGAGCACCCCGCCGGAACGGTCGAAAAACCGCAACCCCAGCGACGCGAAAAAGCCCAGCGAGTCGACATAGGTGTCGCGCTCGATCTGAAAGCCCGCCTGGCGCAGCAGCGATGTCAGCCCGGTGCGTTTGTAACGCCGGAAATGCCCGATGCGCCGGTCCATCTCGGCATAGAGAACCATGAAGGCGGGCACGTAGAGCAGCAGCGGCGCGCCCGGCTTCAGCTTCGCAAACCAGGCGGCGACGCAAGCCGCGTCGTCCTCGATATGTTCGAGGACATTCAATGAATAGAGATAGTCGACGGACGAATCCGGCAGCGTGTCGATCGAGCTTTCGACGCGCATGCCCTCACCGCGCAGCCGCGCGCCGAGACGCGGGTCATTCTCGACGCAGACGACGTTCAGGCGATGCCGATGCAGCGGCCGCGCGAAGGTGCCGACACCGGCACCGAAATCGACGATCAAGCGGCCGGGAAGCGCCTCGCTCGCGACCTCGCGCGCAAGAAAAGCGTTGTAGTTCACCGCCTCTTCCATGGCTTCGAGATTGTCGACGCCTTCATAGGCGTCGGCCATCCCGGGCGGCACTGGCCGCAACGACTCGTTCACGCCGCCTCGGTGGCTGAGCGAGTGGTGCGGCGGCCTTGCAGCTCTTCCGCGATCATGAACGCCAGCTCCAATGCCTGCGCGCCGTTGAGGCGCGGATCGCAATGGGTGTGATAGCGCAGCGACAGGCCCTTATCGTCGATCGCCTGGGCGCCACCGGTACATTCGGTGACGTCCTGGCCGGTCATTTCGAAATGCACGCCGCCCGGATAGGTGCCTTCGGCCGCGTGCGCAGCGAAGAACGACCGGACCTCGGACAGGATCCGCTCGAACGGCCGCGTCTTGTAGCCGGTCGACGACTTGATCGTATTGCCGTGCATCGGGTCCGACACCCAGGCGACCGCACGGCCTTCGGCGCGCACGCGGCGCAGCAGCGGCGGGAGTTTTTCGGCCGCCTTGTCGGCGCCCATGCGCGCGATCAGCGTCAGCCGCCCCGGCTCGTTGGCAGGGTTGAGCGCGTCGATCAGGCGGATCAGCTCGTCACCGCTCATGGTCGGGCCGCATTTCAATCCGATCGGATTCTTGATGCCGCGGCAGAACTCGACATGAGCGCCGTCGAGCTTGCGCGTGCGGTCGCCGATCCAGACGAAATGCGCCGACACGTCGTACCAGTCGCCGGTCGTGCTATCGACCCGCGTCAGCGCCTGCTCGTACGGCAGCAGCAAGGCTTCGTGGCTGGTGAACACGTCGGTCTCGCGGATCTGCGGCGTGGTTTCGCCGGTGATGCCGCACGCGGCCATGAAGGCGAGTGCGGAGTCGATCTGGGCCGCCAGAGCTTCGTAGCGTTTTCCCTGCGCGCTCTTTTCGACGAAGCCCAGCGTCCAGCGATGAACCTGCTGCAGGTCGGCGTACCCGCCTTGCGCGAACGCCCGCAGCAGGTTGAGCGTCGAAGCCGACTGGTTGTACGCGCGCACCATCCGCTCGGGATCGGGGCGCCGCGACGTCGGCTCGAATTCGAGTCCGTTGACGATATCGCCGCGATAGACCGGCAGCTCGACGCCTTCCTGCGTCTCGACCGGCGACGAGCGCGGCTTGGCGAACTGTCCCGCCATGCGCGCGATCTTCACCACCGGCATCTGGCCGGCGAAGGTCAAGGTCACCGCCATCTGCAGCAGCACGCGGAACGTGTCGCGAATCGAATTGGGATGAAACTCGGCGAAGCTCTCGGCGCAGTCGCCGCCTTGCAGCAGAAACGCCTGACCGTTTGCGACGCGTGCGATCTGCGCCTTCAGACGGCGCGCTTCGCCGGCAAAGACCAGAGGCGGGTAGACCGACAGAGTCTGCTCGACCCGCGCCAGCGCGGCGGCGTCGTCATAGAAGGGCATCTGGTCGGCCTGACGGGCTTTCCAGCTATCGGGGGTCCAGCGCTCGGTCATCGTCACAGGTCCTAGAAGTCGGTCCCGGATCGTACAGGACCAGCCCGAGGCGTCCAAATGCACGCCTCCGAACGGCCTTGATGTGCCCCGAAGAAACCTTGGAAAATCCTTCGCGTCGCCTGCTGGTCCCACGACCTTCCACTGTACCGGGCGCGTCGGGCGCCCTTTTGAACAGAGGTTGATCCGCTCATGACTCAAACGATGCGTACGCTCCTCGCCGCTACCGCCCTGGTTCTGGCTGCGAGCGCGCCGGCCTTCGCCCAGCAGGGCACCGGCGCGGCGACGCCATCCGTGCCGGCCGTGAAGGCCGCCACCGAGACCACCGCGAAGACGACCGAAACCAAGACCGAGGCGGCCAAGCCGGCGGCGAAGGTCGAGAGCACGACCAAGGTCGACGGCAAGACCGTGAGCGCGACCAGCCCGGCCCATCCGGCCGCCAAGGTCGAGACCACGACCAAAGTCGACGGCAAGCCGGTCGTCAGCACCAAGACCGAAAGCACCGCGCCCGCGGCCAAGGTCGAGGGCAAGACCGCCGAGACCAAAGTCGAGACCACGACCGCCAAAAAGTAAGTAAGGCAACCGCTCCCGTTGCCCAGCCCGGCCGCGCCCTGCGCGGCCGGGCATCTTTTTTCAACTGCAGGCGTTCTTTACGGCGAAACCGAGGAGAATTCCGATGCGCACCAGCATCCGCTTGATGCTTCTGGCCGGTGTCGCAGCGGCGTGGCTCGCCACGCCCGCGCTGGCCCAGACAACCACGACCACGACCGAGACGGTCGAAACCACCACGACGACCAAGGCGCCGGTGAAGAAGAAAGCCGCGCCGGCCAAGAAGCGCACCGCCGCGGTGAAGAAGAAGGCCGCGAGCACCGGCAGCAACACGCCGGCACCGCAGACCGGTTCGACCTACGAGAAGACCGAGACGACCACGACGACGATGGTGCCGCCGGTCGCGCCGCCAGTTGTCGTTCCGGCTCCGCCCGTCGTCACCAGAGAAACGACCACCGAGCGCACCATCTCGCGATAACGAATTTCCTTCGTGAAACAGCCGGCGACATGATCCGATCCAATTGATCGGATCATGCTTCAGGCGCCCGGCTTTTTAGCCGACTGCCTTCCGGGCCAGCGCGCTGCTGCGCACGGCGGGCTGGGACGGCGTGCGCATGGTCACGAATTCCTCGGCGGCGGTGGGGTGGATGCCGATCGTGCGATCGAAATCCGCTTTCGTCGCACCGGCACTCAGCGCCACAGCAAAGCCCTGCAGAATTTCCGGCGCGTCTTCACCGACCATGTGCACGCCGACGACGCGGTCGGTGGCGCGGTCGACGACCATCTTCATCAAACTGCGGCGCTGCCGTCCCGTCATGGTGTGACGCAGCGGACGGAACTCGCTTTTGTACACGTCGATCCCGCCCGCGAAGCGCTCAAAGGCGGCGGCCTCGTTGAGCCCGACAGTGGCGATCGGCGGCGTCGAGAAGATCGCGGTCGGCACGTTGTCGTAATCGACCGAGCGCTGCTTGCCGCCGAACAGCAGATCGGCCAGCACATGACCTTGCGCGATCGCGACCGGCGTCAGCGCATAACGTTCGACCACGTCGCCGATGGCGAAAATGTGCGGCACGTTGGTGCGATGGTCGTGATCGATCGGAATCGAACCGGTGACATCGACGGTGACGCCCGACTTTTCGATGTTCAGCCCATCGAGCCGCGGCCGCCGTCCCGTCGCCCACAGCACGCCGTCGACTTCGAGCGGCTCGCCGTCATTCAACGTCACGCGGATGGCGCCCGACGCGGTGCGTTCGAGCTTTTCCGGAATCGTGTGGAAGCGCAGGTCGATTCCATCATGGATCATCTGCGACGCGAGAAAGGTGCCGAGATCGGCGTCGAACGAAGTCAGGAATGACGTGCCGCGATGGATCTGCGTCACGCGGCTGCCGAGCCCGTGAAAGATTGCCGCGAACTCGACTGCGACATAGCCGCCGCCGACGATCAACACGCGCTTGGGCAGCTCGGGCAGGTAGAATGCTTCGTTCGACGTGAAGCCCAGTTCGGCGCCGGGAATCTGCGGCACCATCGGCCAGCTGCCGCTGGCGATCAGGATGTTCTTCGCGGTGACGGTCCGGCCGCCGACATTCAGCGTGTGCGGATCGATGAAGGATGCATGGGCTTCGAACAGCTTCACGCCGGCACGGTCGAGCAGGCCACGATAGACGTCGTTGAGGCGCTGGATCTCCGCGTCCTTGTTGGCGATCAGCGTCGGCCAGTCGTGGGCCGCGGGCGCGATGGTCCAGCCATAGCCTCGCGCATCCTGGAGCTCGTCGCGCACATGCGCCCCCATCGACAGGATCTTCTTGGGCACACAGCCCACATTGACGCAGGTGCCGCCGAGATAGCGGTCTTCGGCAACGGCGACGCGGGCGCCATGGGTGGCGGCGATACGGCTGGCCCGGACGCCGCCCGAGCCGGCGCCGATGACGAACAAATCAAAATCGAAGTCGGACATGGGGCCAAGATGGCCTGGAGCCATGAGATTTCAAAGATGGTGCCCGTGGAACTGGCCGCAGGCGTGCTATGTTGCGTTGGAGAGTCACCCTGGAGGACGCGAAATGTTGCGGAAGGCGTTGATCATTGCGGCTTTGGCCGCCATCGCCGTGCCGGCCGCGGCACAGAGCCCCGAAGTGACCCTCCAGCGTCCCGACACGACCGTGGTGCCGGGCAAAACCTATCGGCTCAACGACCTCGAAAAGCGCCAGATCGAGGCGCAAAAGCAAAAAGAATTCGAAGAAGCGGCGGCACGCGCCTTCTCCCCGCCGCAGCAACACGATCCCGCCGCCGAGCTGCGCGACACCTGGGTCAATCCGCGCGACCGCTCGACCGGCGCTGCTTCGGTCAAGGCGCTGATCGACAGCCGGCCGGGCACGACGATCAACTACTGAACCGGGCCGCTGCGGGCGTCGCCGGTCAGCCCGGCGCGGTCGCCAGCGCCTGCGCCAAATCGGCGCGCAGATCCTCGACGTCTTCGACACCGACCGACAGGCGAATCAGCCCGTCTTCGATTCCCAGCGTGCGCCGCTGCTCGACCGGGATCGAGGCGTGGGTCATCAGCGCCGGATGTTCGATCAGGCTTTCGACGCCACCCAGGCTTTCCGCCAGCGCGAACAGACGCGTGCGCTCGAGCATCGTCTTGGCCGCGCCCAGCCCGCCTTTGAGCACCACCGTCACCATCCCCCCGAAGCCGTGCATCTGGCGCTTGGCCAGCGCGTGCTGCGGATGCGATGCGAGCCCCGGATAGCGCACGTTCGCGACCTTGGGATGCGCTTCGAGCCAGCGCGCCAGCTCGAGACCGTTCGAGGCGTGCCGCTCCATGCGCAGCGCGAGCGTCTTCAAGCCGCGCAGCGCCAGGAAGGAATCGAACGGTCCCTGAATGCCGCCGACCGCGTTCTGCAGGAAGCCGAGCCGCTCCGCGACTTCGGCATCATCGCCGACCACCGCGACGCCGCCGACCATGTCGCTATGGCCGTTGAGATACTTGGTCGCCGAATGCCACACGATGTTGAAGCCATGTTCCAGCGGACGCTGGATCCACGGCGACGCAAACGTGTTGTCGGCGACCGCGAGGGCGCCATGCTTGCGCGCGATCTTGGCGATGGCTTCGAGATCGGCGAGTTTGAGCAGCGGATTGGTCGGCGTCTCGACCCAGATCATCTTGGTGTCGGGACGCATCGCGCGCTCGACATTCGCCGGGTCGCTCATGTCGACCAACGTGACCTGCAGCCCCGCGCTGCGCTTGCGCACGCGTTCGAACAGGCGATAGGAGCCGCCATAAAGATCATCCGACGCGACGATGTGCGAGCCCGCGTCGAGCATGTCGAGGATCGTCGCGGCGCAGGCAAGGCCCGACGCGAAGGCATAGCCATGCGCGCCGCTTTCGAGATCGGCGATGCAGCGCTCATACGCCTGGCGCGTCGGATTGCCGGAGCGCGCATAATCCCAGCCTTTATGCACGCCGGGCGAGGCCTGCACGAAGGTCGAGGTGGCATAGATCGGCGTCATGATCGCGCCCGTGGTCGGGTCAGGCGACTGACCCGCATGGATCGCACGCGTGGCGAATTGATCGCGGTTCGACTTCGACATTACGGCAGCTTCCGGCGGAGATTGTTGAGCAGGTCGACGCGCGTGATCAGGCCCAGGAACTTGCCCTTGTCCATCACCACCGCGACATAGCCGCGATCGAAGATGCGATAGAGATCGGTGATCTGCCCGCCGGGCGCGATCGTCTCGATGTTCTTCGTCATCGCGCTCGACACCGGGCGCTGGAAGCGCGTCGGATCGTCGAGGACGGTCATCAGCACGTCGCTCTCGTCGACCAGCCCGACCATGTTGCCGTTTTCGTCGAGCACCGGCAGCTGGCTGACGTCGGCCACGCGCATGCGCTTGTAGGCGGTGAGCAGCGTGTCCGAGGGTGCCACCACGACGGTACCGCCGACTTCGTGCGGGCGCGAGATCAGGTCGGTCAGGTCGCCGCGGCTGTTGCGCGGCAGGAAACCCTGCTCCGCCATCCAGAAGTCGCTGTACTGCTTCGACAGGTACTTGTTGCCGGTATCGCAGACGAAGGTGACCACGCGCTTGGGTTCGGTCTGTTTGCGGCACCAGCGCAGCGCGGTCGCGAGCAAGGTGCCCGTCGACGAGCCGCCGAGGATGCCTTCCTTCTGCAGCAGGTCGCGGGCGGTGCGCAGCGACTCGCCGTCGTCGATCGTGATCGCTTCGCTGGCGAAGCTGAGATCGCACACGTCGGGGACGAAATCTTCGCCGATGCCTTCGATCGCCCACGAACCCGGTTCGCCATGTTTCCCGGTATTCACCAGGTCGGCGAGGATCGAGCCTTTGGGATCGGCCAGCACCATTTTGGTTTTCGGCGACACATGCGCGAAGAAGCGGCCAAGACCGGTCAGCGTGCCGCCCGAACCGACGCCGCAGACGACCGCGTCGACGTCATGTTCCATCTGCGCCCAGATTTCGGGACCGGTCGAGGTCTCGTGCGCTTCCGGATTGGCCGGATTTGAGAACTGATTGACGTAGATCGCGCCGGGAATCTCGCGGCTGAGTTTCAGCGCCATGTCCTGGTAATATTCGGGATGACCCTTGCCGACGTCTGATCGCGTCATGCGGATCTCGGCGCCCATCGCGCGCAGATGCGCGATCTTTTCCAACGCCATCTTGTCGGGGATCACCAGGATCAGCTTGTAGCCCTTGGCCGCCGCGACCAGCGCCAGGCCGAGGCCGGTATTCCCGGCGGTCGCCTCGACGATGGTGCCACCGGGCTTCAGCTTTCCGTCGCGCTCGGCCGCTTCGATCAGCGAGCGGCCGACGCGGTCCTTGATGGAGCCGGCGGGGTTGGCGTTTTCGAGTTTGACGAACAGCCGGCAAGGGCCGGTGTCAAAACGAGTGATCTCGACGAGCGGCGTATTGCCGATCAGCGACAGCATCGCGGGTGCGGGTGCGGACACGGGTGGGTAGACTCCGAATGGGCAGGAGTTGCTGAGCGGGTGCCGCAGCGCCTGGCGCCAGGCGATCACCACACGTCGCAAGAAACGACGTACCAACTTCCCCCAGGGAGCATTGGTACTAGCCGAGCCGCGCGCCGGTCGGAAGCGTGAAAAAAGCGCTGATCAAAGGTTGCGCGCGATGCGGGCAGGACTGTCGGAAAGCTGCGCAAAGCCGCCGCTTCCCGGTCCGCGCATTCCAGCTTGTGGCGGGATCGGCCGATCCAAGGCATGAAAGGCCGTGACCGAGCCGCCGAAGAAGACGATTCGAGCCCGCCTGCGAGCCGCCGGCCGCGTCATCGCGATCACGGTCGGGGTGTGTCTGCTGCTCGAGTTTCTGCCCCTCGATCTGGCGCTGATCGTCGTGACATTCGGCCTGGCGCAGCTTGGCCTGATCTTTCAGCGACTGCGCGTCAGAGCCCGCCCAGCGTCACCGCCTTGAGCTCGAGATAGTCGTCGATGCCGTATTTCGAGCCTTCGCGTCCGAGGCCCGATTCCTTGACGCCGCCGAACGGCGCCACCTCGTTCGAGATGATGCCGGTATTGACGCCGACGATGCCCGCTTCGAGCCGCTCGGCGACGCGGAACACGCGCGCAACGTCGCGGGCGTAGAAATACGACGCCAGACCGAACTCGGTGTCGTTGGCGAGCGCGATGCCCTCTTCTTCGGTCTTGAAGCGGAACAGGGGCGCCACGGGACCGAAGGTTTCCTCGCGCGCGACTTTCATCACCGGCGTCACGCCGGTCAGCAAGGTCGGTTCATAGAACGTGCCGCCGAGTGCGTGACGCTTGCCGCCGAGCTTCACCTTGGCGCCGTGCGCGACCGCGTCGGCGACGTGTTCTTCGACCTTCGCCACTGCGTGCGCGTCGATCAACGGCCCCTGCCCGACGCCATCGTCGAATCCGTTGCCGACTTTAAGTTTGGCGATTTCCTTGGCGAGCTTGTCGGCGAAGACGTCATAGACGCCGTCCTGCACCAGGATGCGATTGGCGCAGACGCAGGTCTGTCCGGTGTTGCGGAATTTCGACGCCACCGCGCCGACGACCGCCTGATCGAGATCGGCGTCGTCGAAGACCAGGAACGGCGCGTTGCCGCCGAGCTCCATCGACAGCTTCTTCATTGTGCCGGCGGCTTGCACCATCAGCTGTTTGCCGACTTCGGTCGAGCCGGTGAAGGTGACCTTCCTGACCAGCCGGTTGCTGGTCATCTCGCCGCCGATCGCCTTGGCGCTGCCGGTGACGACCGACAGCACGCCCGTGGGCAGGCCGGCGCGTTCGGCGAGCACGGCCAGCGCAAGCGCGGTCAGCGGTGTCTGCGTCGCCGGCTTCACCACCATCGTGCAGCCGGCCGCGAGCGCCGGGCCGACTTTGCGCGTGATCATCGCGGCCGGAAAATTCCACGGCGTGATCGCGGCGCAGACGCCGACCGGCTGCTTGAAGACCAGGATACGCTTGTCGGCCAGCGGCGATTGCAGCACATCACCGTCGATGCGTTTGCCCTGCTCGGCAAACCATTCGATGAACGACGCGGCGTAGAGGATCTCGCCCTTGGCTTCGGCGAGCGGCTTGCCCTGTTCGGCCGTCATGATGCGCGCCAGATCGTCCGCTGACGCGACGATGAGATCGAACCAGCGGCGCAGCACGATGGCGCGCGCCTTGGCGGTTTCGCGGCTCCACGTGCCGAAGGCGCGATGGGCCGCGTCGATGGCGCGCCGCGTTTCGTCGGCACCAAGTTTCGGCACGGTCGAGATCGCTTCGCCGGTGGCGGGATTCACCACCGGAATCGACTCGGCGGCGGCGATCCACTCGCCGCCGACATAACAACGGTCGCGCAGCAGGTCGCTGTCGCGGAGACCAGGCACGATTCCGCGCGGGTAAGGGACGTTCATCGCTCGACCTCAACGCCGCGCCAGAAGGCGATATGGCCGGCGATGTTGGCCGCGGCGCGCTTGGGCTCGCGATAGACCCAGGCGGCATCCTTGTTCACTTCGCCGTCGACGATCACGTCGTAATAGCTGGCGGTGCCCTTCCATGGGCACACGGTCGTGGTCTTGCTGTCCCTGAAGAATTCCTGGCGAAGCGTGTCGGCCGGAAAATAGAGATTGCCTTCGAGGATCTCGACCTTGTCGCTTTCGGCCAGGATCTGACTTTTCCACTTCGCACGCGCCATACAACTGCTCTCCATTCAACGATCGGGGCAGAAGATGGGTCGCGAGGTGCGTGCGTCCAGCCGCAGAACCCGTAGCCTGCCGAAGCGTTCTGCTGGGATGGAACAAGCTCAAAGAGTCTGGCGCGGCGGCGGCTGGTGCGTCGAGCGCAGCGGTGAATATTTCGAAGTCGTATCGGGCATCCGGCATATGGGCACGGCCACGCCGCGTCCGGATGGGTGGCGCGTCCTGCCCTCGTCGGACGCGGGCAGCGAACCGGCCCTGGCACCGACCCTAACGGACGCGCTGGTCGGGCTGGGCCTGGCGCGCGACGACGCCGAACAGGCGATCCGCGCCCTGGGCGGCGAGCCGCGGCGCGTGCCGGAGACCGGCGCACGCGCCACCGCGCCCCGTACGGGCGCGCCGGGCAGCAATAACTGAGAGCAGGAGCTGGGCCGGCCCCTCCTGAAACGGCAGGGGCCCGGCTTTTACTCGTCGTCGGCAGGCGTCGCGCGTTTGCGCGAGCGGGTGGCCGCGCGGGCCGCGAGAAACGGGTTGATCGCGTCGGGATCGCCGGCCGGTGCCGGTACCGGCACCGACGAGGCCGACGCCGGCAGCGGCGTCTCGACCCTCGCATTGCCGAGCGCGGCTCGCAGGCGGCGCACCTCGCCGACCAGCGCCAGGATTTCTTCGCGAGTCGCGACGGCGCGCCGGGCGTCGTCGTGGCGGTAGAACAGGCCGACCGATTCGCCGTCGGCATCAATGAACCACGGGCCGACCTCGCGGCCTTTGACGGTTTCAGCGGCGGCCCGGACAGCCCAGGTGACTCCCTCGCCTTCGCGCGCGTCGCGTTCGATCTCGTCCAGATTCAGCTCGACCATTCCATTCCTCCCACGAGCCCGGAACATCGAGCGGCAACGGTAAGGAAAGGATAAACCACGGGCTTTACCCGCGGGTCACGTGTGATTTTTCAGACTGGTCGTGGAGGGATATCGGCCGAAATTGTCCTCCTTCGCCAAGGCTTCGGAGGACAACCTTCACTGCTGCGCAGCGAAGGTTGCAGGGCACGGGATGCGGTCCTCCTTCGCCAAGGGCTTCGGAGGACAACCTTCACTGCTTCGCAGCGAAGGTTGGTGGAGCTGATCGGGATCGAACCGACGACCTCGTCATTGCGAACGACGCGCTCTCCCAACTGAGCTACAGCCCCGTTCCCGGCCCGTCGGCAGGGGGGCCTGCCGCGAGAGGGCCGGACTATGGCGATGCGTCTTTGGGGGGTCAAGGCCCGGACGGACGCCAACGCAACGCAGCCAGTGGCGGCAAGCGGCCGCGCTTCGCTGGACTTGGTCCGGGGGCGGGACTAGCTTCCTGGCGCCTCGAAACGGCTCAAAAATCCCCAGATGCAACTCCTCCTCGAGCTCGTGCTCGTGATCCTTCAGATCGCGCAGTACCTGCTGTTCGCCGCCGTGATCTTCTCCTGGCTCGTCGCACTCGACGTCGTGAACCGACGCAACCGGGTCGTCTGGCAGATCGGCGATTTCCTCTATCGCATCACCGAGCCGTTCCTGCGGCCGTTGCGGCGCGTGCTGCCCGATCTGGGCGGGCTGGATCTGTCGCCGCTGGTCGCGCTGCTGATCATCTGGCTGATCCAGCGCGCGATCGTGCTGTACGGCGGCGCCCTTCTCTTGGGCTGAGCCGGACCCACGCCCGTGCCCGCCCAGATTCTCGACGGCAAGGCCTACGCGGCGAAACTGCGCGCGCAGGTCGCAGATGCGGTCGCCGGCCTGATTCGCCGCGGCCGTCCAGCCCCTGGTCTTGCAGTCGTACTGGTCGGCGACGACGCCGCAAGCCAGGTCTATGTCCGCAACAAGGTCAAAGCGACCGAAGGTGCGGGGATGCGTTCGATCGAACATCGTCTGTCGGCGGACACGACACAGGACGCGCTGCTCGCGCAGGTCGCGCTGCTCAATCGCGATCCGTCGGTCGACGGAATTCTGGTGCAGCTGCCGCTGCCGCGTCATTTGGACCCGGCGCCGATCATCGCCGCCATCTCGCCTGAGAAGGATGTTGACGGGCTGACGATCGAGAATGTCGGGCGCCTCGCCGCCGGCCGTCCCGGTCTGGTTCCGTGCACGCCGCTCGGCTGCATGTTGCTGCTCGACGCCGCGATCGGCGATCTCGCCGGCAAGCGCGCGCTGGTGATCGGACGTTCGGCGCTGGTCGGCCGTCCCATCGCGCAATTGCTGACGCAGGCCAACGCGACCGTCACCGTCGCGCATTCGAAGACGCGCGACCTGCCCGAAGAATCCCGCCGCGCCGAGATCCTCGTCGCCGCCATCGGCCAAGCCGATTTCGTACGCGGCGACTGGATCGCGCCGGGTGCCGTCGTGATCGATGTCGGCATCAACCGCGTCGTCGAGAACGGACCCTCGGGGGAGCAAAGGGCGCGCCTGGTCGGTGACGTTGCCTACGACGAAGCGTTGCAGGTCGCCGGCGCCATCACGCCGGTCCCGGGCGGCGTCGGCCCGATGACGATCGCCTGCTTGCTCGCCAACACCGCGGTCGCGGCGCATCGCCGACATGGCGAGATGCCGCCGCGCTGGTCGCTGAAGGAGGACTAGGCCGTGATCACCGCCTATGTCCCGAGCGGCAACAAGGTCGACCAGCACGTCCTGTCGCTGGAAGATTCGCTGCCTGAGGGCACCGTCTGGATCGACCTGTTGCGGCCGAGCGACGAAGAACGGTTGCACGTCGCGCAGCTGCTCGGCATCGAGTTGCCGACCAAGGCCGACATGGAAGAGATCCAGGTCTCGTCGCGCCTCTATGTCGAAAACGGCGTCCATTACATGACGTCGCTGACGACGGCGCAGTGGGAGACGGACGAGCCGCAGATCGGCCCCATCACGTACGTGCTGACGCCGAAGCACCTCGTCACGCTGCGCTATATCGAACCGAAATTCCTGCCGCTGCTGGCGGCGCGCTGCGTCCGGCATCCGGTGCTGGTGCTGACGCCCGAGAACACGCTCGCGTCGCTGCTGGAGTCGGTGGTTGATCGCGGTGCCGACGTGCTCGAAATGCTTTCGGCGCGCGTCGACCGGTTGAGCCATTCGATTTTCGCGCCGCACGGCCACGGCAACAAGCGGATGAGCCGCAGCAAACAATATCGCATGGTTCTGACCGATGTCGGCCGTGCCGCCGAACTGGTGGGCATGCTGCGCGACAGCCTGTCGGGGTACGAGCGTCTGACGGTCTACGCCGTATCCGCGACGCCCATCGGCCAGGACAAGGACGCGCGCAACCGCTTGAAGACCGTGACGCGCGACCTGCAGTCCCTGGCGGCGCAGGCCGACAACATGTCGAACCGCCTCGCCTTCCTGCTCGATGCAACGCTTGGTCTCGTCAGCGTCGAGCAGAACGAGATCGTCAAGATCTTCACCGTGGCGTCGATCGCATTCTTCCCGCCGACTCTGATCGGCACGTTGTACGGCATGAACTTCAAACACATGCCGGAGTTGGACTGGGCGTGGGGCTATCCCTACGCATTGCTCCTGATGGTCTCGACCGCGATACTGCCGCTGTGGTGGTTCCGCCGGCGCGGCTGGCTCTGATCCCCAGATATTCATGAACTCTGAAAAACCCCAGGAACACGGCGGCTCTGCGCGCCAGATCGCGCTCGCCGCCCTTGGCGTCGTGTTCGGCGACATCGGCACCAGCCCGATTTATACGTTCCGCGAGTGTTTCAGTTCCGAGCACGGCTTGCCGCCGACCGAGGGCAACGTCCTCGGAATTCTCTCGACCATGTTCTGGTCGCTGATCATCATCGTGACGCTGAAATACGTCGTGCTGCTGCTGCGCGCCGACAACAAGGGCGAAGGCGGCATGCTGGCGATGACCGCGCTGGCGCTGCGCACCGCACAACATCGCTGGATGCGCCTGATCGTCATCGTGCTCGGCATGGCGGGCGCTGCGCTGTTCTACGGCGACAGCATGATCACGCCGGCGATCTCGGTTCTGTCGGCGGTCGAAGGTCTCAAAGTCGTGACGCCGGCGCTCGACGAATATGTCGTCTATATCGCGCTCGCGATTTTGACCGGGCTGTTCATGGTGCAGAGCCAGGGCACGGCGCAGGTCGGCCGCCTGTTCGGGCCGGTGATGCTCGTTTGGTTCGCGGCGCTGTCGGTCCTCGGCGTTCTCGAGATCGTGCGCGAGCCACGCATCCTGATCGCGCTCAACCCGATCTGGATCGTCGGCCTGCTGCAGGAAAACGGCCTCGCCGCCTTCATCGTCTTCGCATCGGTCACGCTGGTCTTCACCGGCGCGGAAGCGCTCTACGCCGACATGGGCCATTTCGGCCGCGCGCCGATCCAGCGCGCGTGGCTGTGGCTGGTCATGCCGGCCTTGACGCTCAACTATCTCGGCCAGGGCGCGTTGGTCATGTCCCAACCCAGCGCGATCGAGAATCCGTTCTTCCTGCTGGCCCCCGATTGGGGGCTGCTGCCACTTGTCCTTCTGTCGACTGCTGCCACCGTCATCGCCAGCCAGGCGGTGATCTCAGGCGCTTTCTCGCTGTCCCAGCAGGCGATGCAGCTCGGCTATTTGCCGCGTCTCGACATTCGCCAGACCTCGCACGAGGCGCAGGGCCAGATCTACGTGCCGCAGATCAACTGGATGTTGTTCGTGGCCGTCATCGTGCTGGTGCTGAGCTTCCGGTCTTCGGGCGCGCTGGCGCATGCGTACGGTTTCGCCGTCACCGGCGCGCTGGTCGTGGACACGCTGCTGTTCTGGGTCGTGGTTCGTGGCCTGTGGCATTGGAAGCTGCTGCCCAGCATGGCCGTGGTTGGCAGCCTGCTTGGCGTCGAGTTGGTCTTCTTCAGCGCCAACGCGCTGAAAATTCCCTCGGGCGGCTGGTTCCCGCTCGCGATCGGCATCGCGATCTATCTCTTGATGTCGACCTGGCGCCGCGGCCGCGAAATGGTGGCGCGTTCGCTGGGCGAAGGCGCGACGCCCCTCGAATCGTTCCTCGAGAGTCTTTACGGGCAGTGCATCGCGCGCGTGCCCGGCACCGCCGTCTATCTGTCGCCCGAGCCCTACAGCGCGCCGGTGGCGCTGCTCTACAACATCCGGCACAACAAGGTGCTGCACGAGAACGTCATCCTGCTCACCGTCGAGACGCTCGACCAGCCGCGCGCAGACGGACAGCGCCAGCAGATCGAGCAGTTGGGTCACGGCTTCACCCGCATGATCCTGCGCTTCGGTTTCGCCGAACGTCCCAACGTGCCGCTGCAGCTGGCGCGCGGCAAGGCCGCCAAGCTCGCGATCGACCGCGAAGACCTCACCTACTTCCTCGGCAATGCGACGATCATTCCGTCGCCGGGTCCGGGCATGGCGTTGTGGCGGGAGCGGCTGTTCGTGTTGCTGTTCCGCATCCAGACGCGTCCCACCGACTTCTATTCCATCCCGGTTGATCGCGTGATCGAACTCGGCGTTCAAATCGAGATCTGAGACAAGTGTTTCTTCCGCAGGAAACCATCCGCACCAAACGCGACGGGAAGCCGCTCGACGCGCGCGAAATCGCCGCCTTCATCGACGGAATCGCCAACGGGCGCGTGACCGAAGGCCAAGCTGCGGCTTTTGCGATGGCGGTGCTGCTCAAAGGCATGAACACGCCCGAGCGGGTGGCGCTCACCGAAGCGATGACGCGATCGGGCGAGATGCTGCGTTGGGACCTGCCTGGTCCGGTGCTCGACAAACACTCGACCGGCGGCATTGGCGACAAGGTGAGCCTGATTCTGGCGCCGCTGGTCGCATCGTGCGGCGGCTACGTGCCGATGGTGGCCGGACGCGGCCTCGGCCACACCGGCGGCACGATCGACAAGCTCGAAGCGATTCCCGGTTACGTGACGCGGCCCGACTCGTCGCTGTTCCGCCCCGTCGTCAACGGTGTCGGCTGCGCCATCGTCGGGGCAACCGAGGCGATGGCGCCGGCCGATCGCCGCCTCTCCGCGATCCGCGATACCACCGCGAC
>JAQGIE010000161.1 GCA_028291365.1 Rhodospirillales bacterium | reverse complement strand
GACCGTGATCGCGGCGCCCAGCAGCAGGCCCCGCAGAGTCATTTCCCGCACTCGATCCCCCACAGTCCTGATTCTTGTCTGGCGCGAAGCTAACCAGATTCCACCGGGGGGTGAACGGCGGCGACGGGCCGCATCAAATGCGGCGCCGGCCCTGGATCCCCGCGCGCGCGCGGGGATGACGACGGTGGTTAGAGCGTGAGAGCGACGGCCGCGGGCAAATACGTATGACCGTCGTCCCTGCTACACCGTCGTCCCTGCGAAAGCAGGGACCCAGGAGTCGCCGCGTGACGATCGCGCGTTGAACAAGCGCTGCCCTTGCTTCAGGCACCCCGCATAAAGTGCGGGGCAGGCTCTGGATCCCCCCGATCAAAGTCCGGGGCAGGCTCTGCTTTCGCAGGGACGACGAGGAAGATCGGAACAGCGACGACGGCGTGCAGAGCGGCGATGACGGTGATGTTTAGCGCGGATCAATCACGACGGTACTTCGTGTCCGTGCGGGCGCCGGGTCGCCACCAGGCCGACCAGGGCCATCGCCAGCAGCGCCACGCTCGCGGGTTCGGGGATCTGCCCGAAATTGACCGCGGCGAAGTCGCCCGAATGAAAGGTCAGCCCGGCCCAGTTGATTCCGATCCCGTCGCCTTCCAGCGGCACGCGTGACCGGTCCAGGCAGGCCAGCGCGGTCGCCGGGTTCAGGCTCGCGGCGCCGAAATCGAGCGGTCCGCCGCCCAGCCGCGTGAAGATCGAACTGGTGTCGCTCCAGCCCGGATTGGCGAGGACGGTTGCCAGCTTCAGCCTGAGATCGTGGTCGCCGAAACCAACCAGGATCTGCATCAAGCTCTCGACCGCGGCGTCCGCTTCGGTTCCGCCGCCGACGGTGAAGGTCGGCGGGAGGAACGACGCGCAGCAATGCCCGGTGCCGTTGGTCGGCGTGAAATAGGCGGCGCTGAAACGCTTTCCGCTCACGCCCGCCTGCGCCGAAGCAGCGGCAAGCGAGAGCAGCGCGACAAGACCGAAGGCTCGATACAGCATGACGATCTCCCGGGATCCGTCCCGGCGGTCGAAGGAGCGGTCGCGAGACATGGTGTGAAGCGATGTTCGCCGCACGCGGCATGGCTCCGCCACTCCGCGAAGAACACGCAAACCGCCCGGTTCCAGCCCTGAACAAAGAAGTTCGCCGCCGCCGCGCGTTGCGCTCAGCCTGTACACCGCACGTCGGTACCAAGGTGGATTGCGGAAGCTTGACGCGTTGCGCGTTGCGCGCGGGGCGCGCGGGGTCCCGTTGCTTCTCGCCGCCCTGCGCAGCGCCGGAGGACGCCGCCCTCGCGATTCGACGCGACGCGATCGCGCCGCTTCGCGTGTCAGCTGCGCGCGCGTCGGGCCGCGAGCAGGCCGGCCACGGCCATCGCCAGCACGACGATGCTCGCCGGTTCGGGGATCTGCCCGAAGTCGATCGCGACGACGTCGCCCGAATGATAGCTCAGCCCGGCCCAGTTGATTCCGATCCGGCCCGCGTCCAGCAGCACGCGGGACAGGTCAAAGCCGGCCAGCGTGGTCGCCGGGTTCACGCTCGCGGGACCGACACCGATCGAACCGCCGCCCAGCAGCGAGAAGATCGGGCCGTTGAACAGGGTGTTGTTCCAGGTCGGAGCGGAGAGGACGGTCGTCAGCGTGAGCCTCAGATCATTGTCGCCGAAATCGACCAGGATCTGCGTCACACCCTCGACCAGACCGGTCGTCTCGGCCGCGGCACCGACGGTGAAGGTGGGCGGACCGAACGGCGCGCAGCAATACACGGTGCTGTCGTTCGGAAAGGAATAGGCGGCGCTGAAGCTCTTTCCGATCAAGCCCGCCTGCGCCGATGTGGCGGCGAGGGAAAACAGGGCGATCACGGCAAGGCCGAAGGCTCGATGCAACATCGCGATCTCCTGGATCCAGCTTCTGCGGTTGAAGGCACGGTCGCAGGCAGAGCGCGAGGCAATGTTCGATCGATTTCGGCCGATCTGGATCCACGCCGCCCTTCGCGTGGCGTCGACGGGGGGATCCACGAATCCTTCAAAGAACAAAAGTAACCTTGGTTCCAGCTCTAGACGAAGAAGTTCGCCCGCGCCTCGCAACGCGCGCCGAACGCCACGTGCCACGTGCACGCAAGCGTCGTACGACCCGGTGAGATTGTTTTTGCCGACGCGCGACGCGTTGCGACCTGAAGAGATCGCGCCTTTCTCGTCATCCCGTCTTGGCGGAGATGACGAGAAAGGGAGACAGCGCCGCGTCGCGTGTCAGCTGCGCGCGCGCCGGACCGCGAACAGGCCGGCCAAAGCCATCGCCAGCAGGACAATGCTCGCCGGTTCGGGGACCACCTGCCCGTCGAAGGCGAAGTCGAGCGCGAGGACGTTGCCGGATTGATAGGCCAGCCCGGCGAGGTTGATCGCGAGCCGGTCCGTGGCCAGCACCACGCGCGTCAGGTCCGTGAAGCCGGTCAGCGTGTTGGCCGGGTTCAGGCTCACGTTGCTGATGCCGAGCGAGCCGCCGCCCTGCAGCGCGAAGTTCGGGCCGTTGAACGAAGCGGAGGTGAAGCTCCCACTGACTTGGCCGGGGTTCGTTATCGTCAGCGTGAGAGAGTTGGCACCAAAATCGTACGCGATCTGGGTCACCCCGTCGGAACTGGTGGTCTCGGTCCCGGCACCCACGGCGAAGGTCGATGGCGTGAACGCGCCGGTAAATACAGTGCCGGTGTCCGGAAACAGATACTCGGCGCTGAAACTCTTTCCGATGAAGTTCGCCTGCGCCGACGCGGCGGCAAGGGAAAGCAGGGCGATCACGGCAAGGCCGAAGGCTCGGTGCGACATGACGATCTCCCGATCGATGTCCCGGCAGTCGAAGGAGGCGTCGCAGGCGCGGCGCGAAGCGATGTTCGGTCGCTTTCGCGCCGATCTGGATCCCATGCCGTCCTTCGCCGACGAGGGGTGGATTCGCGTCTCCGTCAAGAACGAAACAACCGCTCGGTTCCAGCTCCAGCGCAAGAAGTTTTCCGCTGGCTGGCGTGGCGGCGGCATAGCTTTGTACGACGCGGCAGCTTCGCTGCCACGCGCGGTGCTGCGCGGATCTACGATCGCAAGCGAGGGATCGAAACAACTGAAACAACAGCGCGCGCCTGCTGCGCGCTGCGTCACGCGATGCGCATGTTTTCGTCGTTGGCGTGCGGCGGAAACCACAGTCGTGCGCGCGTGCCGACACCGGGTGCCGATTCCAGATCGAGCCTTCCGCCATGCGCTTCGATCAAGCGCTCGACCAGCGCCAGCCCGAGCCCGGTGCCGCGCTGCGCAACCAGATGCGCCGCCCGACCTTGGCTGAACGGCGTGCGCGCGATGATCAGCTCTTCCGGAGTCATGCCGACGCCGTTGTCGGTCACCTCCAGCTCGGCGCCGCCCTGCGCGTGCACGCTGAACCGCAGCACGACCGACCCGCCGGGGGGCGTGAATTTGATGGCGTTGGACAGGAGATTGAGCGCCATCTGCTTGGCCGCGCGTGCATCGGCGAACAGCGCCGGACAGGTCTCGTCGATCTCGAGCTTCAACTGCACGCGCGCGCGCTGCGCCAGTTCGCTCATCATGGTGCGGCAGGTGTCGACCACCTTGGCCGGCGCCAACGGTTCGGGCTTGAGGTCGAGCTTGCCCGCGTCGATCTTCGACAGGTCGAGCAGATCGTCGATCAGCGACAGAAGATGCAGGCCGCTGTCGCGGATGTGACCGGCATAGGCGATCAGCCGTTCGTTCTGCGCCGCGAACATCGGGATCAGGTCGGCGAAGCCGATGATGGCGTTGAGCGGCGTGCGCAGCTCGTGACTCATATTGGCCAGGAACACGCCGCGCGCGGCGTTGGCCAGGTCGGCCTCGCGCTTGGCCACGCGCAATTCGCGCGTGCGCCAGGTCAGCGCTTCGCGCGCCGCCTCGAGCTCTTCCTCGCGGCGCTTCAGCGGCGTGATGTCGGTGCGCAGGCCGACCATCGATCCGTCGGCGCCGCGCTGGTCGACGCACAGCATCCAGCGGCCGTCGGCGAAGCGCTGCTCGTAGACTCTGCCCTGCTCGTTGGGACGTAGGCAGCGCCGCTCGCGCCATTCCTCGAAGCTCTTGCCGCCGAGGTCGAGCACGCCGGCGTCGTACATGACGCGCAGATACTCCTCGAACGCCATGCCGGGCCGGATCAGGTCGAACGCTTTGCCGATCACCGTCCGGTAGCGCTCGTTGCACAGTTCGAACCGCCCGTCGGCATCGAACAGGAAAAAGCCGTCGCCCAGCGTTTCGATCGCCGTGCGCAGCCGGAGTTCGGCGCGCCGCGCGGCTTCGGTGCTGGCGGCTTCGCGTCCGGCGGCGCGCATCGTGCGCCCCAGCAGGAGCAGCATCGCGGCGCTGAGCAGGGCGGCGCCGATCAGCAGGAACAGCGCCCGGCGCACTACCGGCGCCAGCACCTCGTCGCGCCCCTGGCCCACCCCGACGAACACCGGCACGCGATCGATGTGGCGATAGGCAGTCAGGCGGTGCACGCCGTCGAGGTCGCTGACGCGCTCGGTGACGCCGGCGCCCTGTTCGAGCGCCATGTGCGCGATGGCCGGGCTGGCGACGCGGCCTTCGAGCATCTCGTCGGTGAGACCGGTGCGCGACAGCACGAGGCCGTCGTCACGGCCCAGCAGCACGGCGCCGGACTGACCGACATCGAGTGTTTCGAAGAAGCGCTGGAAATAGCGCGGGTCGACCGAGGCGATGACGACGCCGTCGAATTTCCCGCCGCGTTCGAGGCGGCGCACGACGGGAATGATCCAGCGCCCGTCGCTGCGGGCGCGGACTGGGCGGTCGACCACGAGTCCGGTCTCTCCGCCCGCAACGCGGCTGAAGAAGCCGCGCTCGCGCACCGACAGGCCGGCGATGGGGCCGCCGCCGCCGAGCCGCATACGTATGTCGCCGTTGGCGTCGGCATGGGTGAGGATGACCAGCCCGTCGCCCAGCAGCTCGCTGATCCGGCTGTTCTGCATGTCGGCGCCGGCGCCCTGGGCCACCGCCGTGGCCATGCTGCGCAGCGCGCGGTCGATCGCGTCGAAGCTGCGTGCGGTCTGTTCGGCGAAGACGCGGGCCAGATTCTCGCCCGTGCTGCGCGCCACCGACAGGGTGGTGCGGCGGTCGAACTCGATGAAGGCGAGGGTGCCCAGCCAGACGACCGCGATGGCGACCGCGGTCAGCAGCCGCGCACCGCCGCGAGCCGGGGTGCCCTTGGAATGGTGGGAATCAGCCAAGGCGCGCACCGGCCCAGAAAACCGCGCCGGCCGACAACGATTGGTTAACGGGAAGCTACCGGTCGGCGTAGCTGGCGAAGAGGGTGTGCCAATCCGGACGAAAGTGCGAACTGGTATCGGTCAGGCGCTCAAACGTTCAGTCCGGCCCGTTGCGACGAACGCGTCCGCGGCACCAGCTCCACAAGTCGGAAGTACGGTCGAGCCGTCGAAAGCTTGGCGGTCCACAGGGTTAGGCATCGTAGCCCGTGATTGGGAGCGCTGGACGCATGCAGTCCGGAGCCCTTCTCAGGGCTGGCGACGAGAGATGGCGATCTGCAGCGCAATCACGACGATGAACACGCCTCGGCCGGCGAAGATCACGGTCGATGACCTGCGGGACTGCCTCCACAGCGAGGCGGCTCTTTCGCGGTGGCGGACTCACGTCCAGGCGCCATGGCGTGACGATCAGGTCGAGTGTTCGCTTACCGCGCCAGCAGCTGCATCAAGGTCGGCAGCAACTCGTCCGGCGTCTCATCTTTCGGCCACGGCGCCATGACGATCTGGCCGAAAGTCTGCCAGCGATCGACGCTGTACTGCCACGGGAAGCGGTTGCTGGCATCGGGCAGCACGCATTGGACCAGACTGATCGCGAGGCCGTAGCGCACCCTGGCGTAATACGCGCGCTCGCATGCGCGTGCGTCGGCCGCGAGCAGCACCAGGTCGAATCCTTTCAGCATGCCGCCGATGCGAGTCGAAAGCGGCGGCAGGGCGCCGGCCATGATTCGCGCCGCCAACTGGTCGAGCAGCGGTATCGCGAGCGTGTTGTCGGTGACGCCGTGCAGGCAGAGTTCGGCCTGAAGGCGCGTTTCGGTCAGGCCGACCGTGTAGGCGAAACCGTCTCGGTCGCGCGTCATCACGACCGACCACCCGAACTCGGCAATGGCGGCTTCGATCCGCAGCATCGGGTTCTCCGCATGCTTCTCGCGGTTGCTCGCGCCGCTCATCGCACGCGCGCCAGCGCGCGAGCGAGTCGTGCCTGCTTGTCGAGGACAACATCGCGGCGCGACGGCGGTCCCTCATGCAGCAGCGCCGCGAAGTTGCTTCGCGCATGCACATAGACGAGCGCGAGCACGCTGGCGCGCGGCCCGCGACAGTCGAGCGTCGCGGTCGCGACCTGGGTCGTGCCGGCATCGCGCGGCAGGCCGAATTCGGCGTCGAGCGCGCCGCTGCAACGGAATTGCAGCTCGGCGAGATCGGCAAGCACGGCTTCTTCAAATCGCTCGTTCGGCGCCAGCGCGCGAACGCGGCCGGCGCCGACCACGCCACCGGCGATCCAGGCGCGGTCGACCGAGGCATGGGCCGGCACCGCGATCCGCTTCAACGCGCCCAGCCGGGCGGTCGCAAGCAGCCGGTCGAGTGACGCGAGCTGCGCCGGTGCGTCGATTGCTGCGTGGATGGCGCGTTCCGCCCGC
>JAQGIE010000121.1 GCA_028291365.1 Rhodospirillales bacterium | reverse complement strand
CGGCGGCGCACAGGCCGAGACAGAAGACCGGTTCGAGGGTGACGGCGCCGTCGCTGGTCGTGCCATGCCAATCGACCGCGAGGCGCGCACATGCATGTTCGTGCAGCGCATCGGCGCCGACCGACTGGCACGCTTCGGCGCGGCACAGTTTCAGCACGTGGCGCCCCGGCCTGGTGCGGCGGAAGTCGTGATAGAAGCTGACGACGCCATGGATCTCGGCCCGCGACAGGTTCAGCGCCTCGGCGATCATCGGTTCGGCCTGTTCGGGCACGTAGCCGAATGCGTCCTGCAGCGCGTGGAGAATGGGCAGGGCGGCACCGGCGACCTGCGCATGGGCGGCGATCACTTCGGCGCCGCGCGCCACGGTCCAGTTCTCGAATTTCGGCATCGCCCAGCTCTGGCCCAAAACGGGGCTGGATCAAGCGGATGGCCTCGTTACGCGATAGAACAATCCTATCGCCCGGCGTTGCTGGCCTGCCTCGCCCAGCCTAGCCTGTTCGCCAGCTGTTTGGAGGGGAACTATGGAAATCGGCGCCTTTGCAGCGAAGAACCGGCGGAGCGAATTGCTGACCATGGTCGAGAACGGCGAGGAGGTGGTGATCACCCGCGGCCTATCTCGAACTCGCCCAGCGCCAGCAGCTCCCGTTCGCCTCGGTTGGACAAGGCGCTCCTGCAGGCAGCCCGGCGTCTGAAACGGCCCGTGCTGGGCGCCAGTTGACGGCATGTCGCGCGTATCGATCCGCCTTGTGCTCGACGATCCTGCCGTCCCCGGCGCTGCCATCGGGCCCGGCAAGGCCGCGTTACTGCGCGGCATCGAGAGCGCCGGTTCGATCGCACAGGCCGCCAAGGGGCTGCGCATGTCCTATGCCCGGGCCTGGTCGCTGATCGACGAGCTGAACCGGCTTTTCACCGAGAAGCTGGTCGACACCGAGACCGGTGGACGCAAGGGCGGCGGCGCCCATCTCACTGAGCTCGGACGCGCCGTACTGGCGCTCTATGACGACATCACCAACGACACCAACGCACGCCACGCCGACGCCCTGGCGCGCTTGCCGAGGAAGCCGAGTGCGAATGACTGAATCGGATCAATCGCGCCTGCACGCGGTGGAAGACCCGCTCGAGGCCGCGCTCGCCTGGTCGGAAGAAGGCGACGGCGCCGCGATCGCCACCGTGATCCGCACCTGGGGGTCGAGCCCGCGCCCGGTCGGCAGCCTGCTCGCGGTGCGCGGCGACGGCGCGTTCGTGGGATCGGTGTCGGGCGGCTGCGTCGAAGGCGCCACCATCCAGGCAGCGCGCGAAGCGATCGAAGATGGCCATACGCGCGACCTCAATTTCGGCGTCGCCGACGCCGATGCCTGGGCGGTCGGCCTCGCCTGCGGCGGCGAAGTGAGAATCCACGTGCTGCCGTTGAATACGGCGCGGCGCGAAATGCTGCGCCAGGCCCAGGCGGCGCGCCGCGACGGGCTGGTCGCGCGCGTCGACGTCAATCTCGCCGAGGGCGAGGTCACCTGGACGCCGAGCAGCACGCGCAGCCCGAGCGCGCTCGACCAGGACGGAATGCATTTCGGGCTGACCTTGGCGCCGCCGCAGCGCCTGCTGATCGTCGGCGCGGTTCATGTCGCGCAGGCGCTGGCGCCGATGGCGCGCCAGGCGGGCTTTGCGCCGACCGTGATCGATCCCCGCCGCGGCTTCGCCGACGCCTCCCGTTTTCCCGGCACCGCGCTTGACCTCGAATGGCCCGACGCGGCGCTCAACGCGCTCAAGCCCGATGCCACCAGCGCCATCGTCGTGCTGACGCACGATCCCAAGCTCGACGATCCCGCGCTGCAGGCGGCGCTTGCCTCGCCGGCTTTTTATGTCGGCGCGCTGGGTTCGAAACGCACCCACGCCAAGCGCCTGGAACGGCTGCGCGAGGCGGGGCTTGGCGACGAGGCGCTGGCGCGCATCCGCGCCCCGATCGGTCTCGCCATCGGTGCGGCGACACCGGGCGAAATCGCGGTTTCGATCCTGGCCGAGATCGTGCGCGACGCACGTTCGGTCCCGACCGCGGCATGATATTCGGCCCGCTCGCGCTCGACGCCGCGCTTGGTGCGCGGCTCGCCCATACGGTTCGCCTGACCGACCGCACCTTGAAGAAGGGCGCCGTGCTGGACGGCGACGCGATCGAGGCGCTGCGCGGCAACGGGCTCAGCCAGGTGACCGCGGCGCTGCTCGAAGAGGGCGAGATCGACGAGAACGAAGCCGCCGCGCGCATCGCCGCGTCGATCGCGGGGCCCGGCGTCGCGCCATCGCCGGCCACGACCGGTCGCGCCGATCTCGTCGCCGTCTCGAACGGCTTGCTGACCATCGACCGCGCCGCGATCGACGCGGTGAATTCGATCGACGAGGCGATCACCGTCGCGACCTTGCCGCCCGACGTGGTGGTCACGCAGAACGAAACCGTCGCCACCATCAAGCTGATTCCGTTCGCGCTGCACCAGCGCCTGCTCGACGCGCTGCCGACGGGCGCGATCGAGGTGCGTCCCTTCCGGCCGTTGCGCGCGCATCTGGTGCAGACGGAATCGAGCGCCACCAAATCGAGCGTGCTCGACAAGACGCGCGAGGTGACCGAACTGCGACTTGCCGCGCTCGGCTCGACGCTGGTCGCCGAGACGCGCTGCGCGCACGAAGCCGGCGCGATCGCGCAGGCGATTTCGTCGCAAGGCGCCGATCTGATCCTGCTGGTCGGCGCCTCGGCCATCGTCGACCGCCGCGACGTGATCCCGGCGGCGATCGAATCGGTCGGCGGCACGATCGAGCGCTACGGCATGCCGGTCGATCCCGGCAACCTGCTCCTGCTGGGGCGCTACGGGACGATCCCGATCGTCGGCATGCCCGGTTGCGCGCGGTCACCCGCGCTCAATGGAATCGATCTCGTGCTGCGCCGGATCGCGGCGGGGCTGCCCCTCGACCGCAGCGTCATCGCGCGGATGGGGGTCGGCGGATTGCTGCCGTAGGGAGGAAGATCGACTTGTCTTTGCCCGTCGAACGTTTCGCCGAATTCGTCGCCACGCTGGGCCGCGGCCCGGGACGGTCGCGCGCGCTGACGCGCGACGAGGCGCGCGAGGCGTTCGGCCTCGTGCTCGACGAGCGCGCCGAGCCGGTGC
>JAQGIE010000100.1 GCA_028291365.1 Rhodospirillales bacterium | reverse complement strand
GCCTGCGAGCGTTGGCGCGCGGCCGGCCGGCGCCGCCGATGCCGGCGGCGGCGACCCGAGCTGCGCTCGCGGTGCGGGCGCAGCGCATCGCGTCGCGCGCCGCCTCGTCGTCAAACGGCGAACGTGTTTACGTCGCGACGCCGGCCGATCTGGAATCGTTCGGCGCGCCGGCCGGATGGGGTGCGGTGGCGGCCCAGCTGCAGGGCAAGAGCTGGACCGTGCGCAGGATGGCGGGGGGTACGTTCGAGCGCATCGACGCGATGCGGGCAGGTGCGCGACTGGTTCTGTTCGATCGCGCGGCGCTGTCGGCGCTCGCTGGTGCGCTGGACAAGGCGATCGCCGAAGCGGACTGCGATTTCGTCCGCGACCGCATCGACGCACCGTCGCTCGCGGCAGCGGCGACATCGCTGCTGCCCGCGGGGATCGTCGCGATCGATCCGGATACGGCGGCGCTGTTGCTGATGGAATTGTTCGGCGTCGAGGACACGTGACCAACACCTGCCCGTCGCCCCGGCGAAAGAGCTTGTCAGGAAATCGCGCGGACCACGTCGCAACTCAATTCCGTCATCCCTGCGAAAGCAGAGCCTGCCCCGGACTTGATCCGAGGGATCCAGGGATACCCGCGAGGAAACAGCAGCAATTCCATTACGGAAACGCCTGGGTCCCTGCTTTCGCAGGGACGACGATTGTGGAATTTGAGCGTGTCAGTTCGACAAGCCGACAAGCTCTCTGGCCGGCGACAAGCCTGTCTCTACTTCTTCCCCATCAGCCCGCGCGCCAACCGCATCAGCGGCGTGCTCTTGTAGGACGCGAGTGCGTGGCGCGCGGATTCGATCTCTTTCCACTGCAGGATCGACAACGCCGTCGCATGCGCATTGTTGGTGGGATCGAGTTCGCGCCCGTCCAGCTTCGCGCGAAGCATTTCCAGCGCCGCGGCGTGGCCGGCGGTGATGAAATCGTCGAACACCCCGGCCGGCGTGGTGAAGTGCCGGGCCAGTTCGGCATGGTGCTCGTCGGCGGCATACCAGCGGTTCAGCCCGTCGAACCAGACCAGCCGGTAGCGGTTGGCGAGCAGGGTCGGCTCCCAACTGTCCCAATAGGGCTCGGACGAATTCGGCTTGGTCGCTTCGACGATCAGGAGGCGTGGCCGGAACCGGTTCAGGTCCATGCCGTCGATCGCCTGCTTCTCCCAGCCTTCGACGTCGATCTTGAGGAAGTCGACCGGCCGATCGCTCGGCGCGTGTTCTTCGAAAATGTCGGTCAGCGTGCGCACGCGCACGTCGATCGTGCTCTGCTCGAAACCGCGATCCCTGAAATGCTCGATGAACATCGGATCGAAGCTCGAGCCGCCGGTGCCCTCGAACACGGTGAGTTTCAGCGTGCCCGACCGCTCGCCGATGGCGACCTGCAGGTTGATGTCGCGCGGCCGGTCGGTCTCGATCATCTTGAAGTAGGTCGGGACCGGCTCGACATTGACGCCGTGCCAGCCGGGGCCCTTCTCGTAGAAGCGCCTGGTCACCGAATCGATGGTCGGATGCCAGGCGCCGATATCGATCCAGAAGCCCGTCTCCTGGCCGCCGAAGCAGCGCCACAGCAATACGTCTTCGAAATTCTGCCCGTACGAAATGCTCGGCATGAGCGGCTGGTCCTCTGTCGACAGTCGGTGCCCCGCCGCTTATAGCAGGGCCATGCGCGTCATCCTCAACCGCATCTTCATCGGAGCCGCCCTGGCCGCCACGCTGCTCGCGCATTACTGGCTCGAGATGGCGTGGAAACCAGCCCTCATCAGCGGGGCGCTGGTGGCGCTGGTCTATTATATCGCCTGGGAATTACGGGCGAAGCGCGTCCGCGACATCGTCGCCGCCGGTAACGGCTAGGCCCGGTCGGCCACGCGCCGTTTCCCCGTTCGGACGCCTGATTCGGATCAGGCTTTCGCCACCCAGCGCGCCAGCCAGTCGCGCCCGATCGCATCGAGAAACGTCTCGGCCCCGAACAAGCGCTCGGCATCGTCGCGCGCGCGCGACGACATCGAATGCCGCGCCGCCTCATCGTCGAACAGGCGGCGGAGTTGCCGGGCCGCGTCGTCGAGATCGGGGTCGGCCCACAGCTGGTCGCCGTGATCGTACGTGCCCTGCGCGTCGACCGCCGGCACGAACCCGTGCTTCACCAGCGCCGAATTCTCCTGCGTCATGAAGTCGAGATTGCCCGACCAGCCGGTCGCGACCACCGGCACGCCGGCGAGCATCGCCTCGGCGGGGACCAGGCCGAATCCTTCGGCGCGATGCAGCGACAACACGATGTCGGCCGAGGCGATCAGCGACGTCACGCGCGCATGCGGCCATTTCTCGGCGATCAACTGCATGTTCGCATGACCTTCGATGGCACGTGCCACCAGGTCCGACGCAGCTTGCGCGCGTTCGGCGTTGGAGACTTTCAGCACCAGCCTGGCGCGGGGATCGTCGCCGAAGGCGCGGTGGAACGCTTCGATCGCGCCCAGCGGATTCTTGCGTGCGAAGGTCGACGCCATGTCGAACGCGACCAGCACGACGAAGAGTCCGTCGGCGAATCCAAATGCGGCGCGGTCGCGTCGGCCGCGTGGGCTGAGCGCCACCGGATAGGGCACGACGCGCACCGGCACCGGCGAATCACGCAGCGCCTCGCGGGTGAAGCGACTCGGGACCCAGAGCTCGTGCACGGCGGCGAAACCGTCACGCCAGTCCGGCGGCAGGCGCGGCAGTTCCCAGGCCCAATAGCCGACGACGCGCTTGTCGGCGAGCCGGGCCCGGCCGATCCGGGCCAGCGCATAGCGGGCGAACGGGCCATTGGCGTGGAGGATCAAGACGCCGCTCTCGCCCGGAGCCGAAGGCGGATAGGGTGGCGCCGATTCGTCGACCGCCATGAAGGCAGCCGAGAGATCGAGGGCCCGGGCGGCGAGGCCGGCCTGGCCAAAAGCAGCCAACTGCAGGCGGGCCGCCTGGCCCAATCCGCTCGCCGTGGCCAAGGGGCCGGCCACCGCGATCGGCCCCGGGCCGCGCGGTGCGGCCGAAGGAAGCGGCGCGACCAGCCGTGTCACGGCGGCGAACAGCGAGCGCCTGAAGCCGTGCGGAAGCGAACGCCAGGCGCGATGCGCGACGCCGAGGACGATGCTCGCTGCTTGCGAGGGCGGACTCTTCTTCGTAGACAACGCGCCGTTCTTAGAGTGTGAGGGATCGATGGCAAAGACCGCGCTGGTGACCGGCATCACGGGACAGGATGGCGCCTATCTCGCCAAACTGCTGCTCGAGAAGGGCTATACGGTCTGGGGCACGGCCCGCCGCGCCGCCTCGATCAACAACTGGCGCCTGGTGGAACTCGGCATCGCCGACCAGGTCCGGACGGTCACGTTCGACCTGCTGGAAGATTCGAACATCCGCCGCGCCATCGAGACGGCCAAGCCCGACGAGGTTTTCAACCTCGCGGCGCAGAGCTTCGTCGGCACCTCGTTCGACCAGCCGCTCTATACCGCCGATGTCGACGCGCTGGGCGTGACCCGCATGCTCGAAGCGATCCGCAGCGTCGACGGCGGCAAGAACATCCGGTTCTACCAGGCCTCGACCTCGGAAATGTTCGGCAAGGTGCAGGCCGTTCCCCAGACCGAATCGACGCCGTTCTACCCGCGCAGCCCCTACGGCGTCGCCAAGCTCTACGGTCACTGGATCACGGTGAATTACCGCGAGAGCTACGGGATGCATGCCTCGTCGGGCATCCTGTTCAACCATGAAAGCCCGTTGCGCGGCTTCGAATTCGTGACGCGCAAGATCACGCTGTCGCTGGCCAAGATCCTGGCCGGCCAGCTCGACATGCTCGAACTCGGCAATCTCGACGCCAAGCGCGATTGGGGCTTCGCCGGCGACTATGTCGAAGGCATGTGGCGCATGCTGCAACAGGACGTGGCCGACGATTACGTGCTGGCGACGGGCGAGACCCACACCGTGCGCAGCTTCGTCGAGAACGCGGCCCGGCCGCTCGGCTTCGACATCGAATGGCGCGGCCAGGACGAGAAGACCGAAGGCCTCGACAGGAAGACCGGCAAGGTGATCGTGCGGGTGAACCCGCAATTCTACCGTCCGGCCGAAGTCGATCTGCTGCTGGGCTCGCCCGCCAAGGCGGAATCGAAACTGGGCTGGAAGCGCAAAGTCGACCTGCCCGCGCTGGTCGCGATGATGGCCGAAGCCGACGCGCGCCGCGTGCGCGACGGCACGCTTCGTTTCTGAAACAGAGCTTTTCGAAACCGACAGGGCGCGCGATGACGGACACGAGTGAAGCGGCGCGCGCGCCCGCGCTTCAGGATTTTGCGTGGCGTTCGTGGTCACGCGCGATCGCCGATCTCAAGGACGGCGTGAATTCGCGCGCGCTGTGGAGCTCGATGGGCTGGCAGGACATTCGCCAGCGCTATCGGCGGTCGATGCTGGGCCCGTTCTGGCTGACTCTGTCGATGGGCCTGATGGTCGGCGGCATGGGCGTGATCTACGCCGCCATCTTCAACCAGCCGATCGAACGCTACATGCCCCATCTGACGTTGGGGCTGCTGTTCTGGACCTATCTGACGACGCTGGTGAACGAGAGCGGCACGACCTTCGTCGGCGCCGAGCACGTCATCAAGCAGATCCGTATTCCTTACAGCGTCTATCTGCTGCGCACGATCTGGCGCAACACGCTGATCCTCGCGCACAACTTCGTCGTCTACATCGTCGTGGCGCTGGTGTTCGGCGTGCGTCCGACCTGGGCGACCTTGCTGTTCGTGCCCGGCTTCGTGCTGTTCGTTCTCACGTCGTTCGCGGTCGGGCTGGTGTTCGGCATGATTTCGGCACGCTTTCGCGACATTCCGCAGATCGTCGCGTCGCTGCTGCAGGTCGTGTTCTTCGTGACGCCGATCCTGTGGACGCCCGACACGTTGCAGGGCCGACGCACCCTGCTGATCGACTGGAACCCGTTCTGGCACTTCCTGGAGATCTTGCGCGCGCCCTGGCTGGGCCACGCGCCGACGGCGCTGAACTGGCTGGTGACGGTTTCTTTGTGCGTGGTGAGCTGGTTGGTGATGCTGATCTTCTTCCGCCGCTTCCGCAGCCGCATCTCGTTCTGGCTGTAAGAACATGGCCGAGATCCGCGTCAACGACGTCAGCCTGGAATTTCCGCTCTATTCGGGCGGCAGCCGCTCGATCAAGAAAGTGCTGCTGCGCCGCAGTTCGGGCGGCAAGATCGCGCGCGACGCCGCCGACCGCGTCGTCGTGCGCGCGCTCGACGGGCTCAATCTCAAGCTCAAACATGGCGACCGCGTCGGGCTGATCGGCCCCAACGGCGCCGGCAAGACGACGCTGCTGCGCCTGCTGGCGGGCGTGTACGAACCGCATAATGGGCGCGTCGAAATCGAAGGCCGCGTCTCGCCGCTGTTCGACATCATGCTCGGCATCGATCCCGAGGCGACCGGCTGGGAAAACATCTATTTCCGCGGGCTATTTCTGGGACTCACGCCGAATGAGATCCGGGCCAAGACGCCCGAGATCGCCGAATTCAGCGAGCTCGGCGATTATCTGCACATGCCGGTGCGGACCTATTCGGCGGGCATGATGATCCGCCTCGCCTTCGCCGCCTCGACGGCGGTCCGACCCGACATTCTTCTCATGGACGAGTGGATCGGGGCCGGCGACGCGCATTTTCTGCGCAAGGCCGAAGACCGGCTGCATTCGCTGGTCGATGCCGCTTCGATCATGGTGATCGCCACCCACGCACCGGACATTCTGCGGAAATTGTGCAACCGGCTGCTGCTGGTCGATCAGGGACGGATTGCGGTCGATGGGCCGGTTGAAGAGGTTCTGGCGGCCTACGCGAAGTACGCCTGACAGGCGTTCAACCATCAGGTAAACCAAGCCCGGCACGTGTTTTTGAAGTGCTGGCAAGGTCGTGTTAACCCTATTCGGGTACACCCAGCCCGCCTGAGCACGTATACCTCTGATCGAGTAAGAACGCCGGATCGCGTATGGTCCGGTCCGCGCCGCTTTACAGCGGCCAAGCGCCCACCATATGCGGGCCTCCCCGCGGCGAGCACCAAGGACTGGCTTTGACCCCGCAGCAACCGAAGAAGAAGACCGAGCTCGATTTGGCTCTGGTCCAGTGTCGTGAGGCCTTCCTGCCGGTATTGGCGGTCAGCCTGTTCGCCAATCTGCTCCTGTTCGTAGCGCCGCTCTACGTCATGCAGCTCGTCGACCGCGTTCTCGCCATCAAGAGCGTCGATACGCTCGTGGTGCTGACCGGCCTCGCGATCGCGCTGGCGCTGCTGCTCGCTTTCTTCGAATTCGTGCGCGCGCGCCTGCTGGTGCGTGCCGGCGTGAAGCTCGACATGCTGGTCGATGCGCCGATCTTTCGCGCCGTCGCCTTGATGTCGTCGCGCCAGCCCGGTGTCGCCGGCGCGCAGGCGCTGCGCGACCTCGACCGCGTGCGCGGCTTCATCACCAGCTCGACCGCCTATGTGCTGTGCGACGCGGTGTGGGCGCCGGTGTTCCTGATTCTAGCCTTCGCGTTCAATGCCTGGGTTGGCGTCATCGGCCTGGCCGGCGCCATGGCCGTCCTCGCGCTCGCGATCACCAATGACGCGCGCACCAAAAAAACCCACGGCGATGCCACCCGCCTGGCGCTGAAGGCCGATAATTTCGTCGGCAGCAGCCTGCGCAACGCTGACGCGCTGGAAGCGATGGGCATGTTGCCCGCCATGCTGCATCGCTGGCGCAACGGTCACGTGCAGGCGATCAAGCTGCAGGCCGAAGCCGGCGATCGCAGCGGCACGCTCAACGCGTCGTTGCGCTTCGCGCGCTACGTCACGCTGCTGCTGGCGATGTCGGTTGGCGCCTACATTGCCATTCGCAACGATCTCAGCGCCGGCGGCGTGCTTGCCGCGACCATGGTGGTCGGCTTCGCGCTCGCCCCGATCGAGACGGCGGTCTCCCAATGGCCGCAGCTGCTCGCTGCACGCGGCGCGTTCGAACGGCTGCGCGCGCTGCTGCAGGCAGCACCGCCGGCACGTCCGTTGATGCAGCTGCCGCGTCCGAAGGGCGTCATCACGCTGGCCAACGTCATTGCGGGCCCGCCCGGTGCGCGCACCGCCGTGATCAAAGGCGTGAATCTGCAATTCCAACCCGGCGAAGCGGTGGCCATCATCGGCCCGTCGGGCGGCGGCAAGACGAGCCTGATGCGCGTTGCGCTGGGCCTGTGGCCGGCGGCGAGCGGTTCGGTGCGCATCGACGGCGCCGAGCTGACGCAGTGGGACATCGAGGCACTCGCCAAGTATGTCGGCTATATGCCGCAGGACATCGAGCTGTTCGACGGCACGGTGGCCGAGAACATCGCGCGCTTCGCCGATCCGCTCGAGGCCGAAGCGGTGATCCTCGCGGCGCGCAAGGCCGGCGTGCACGAAGCGATCCTGGCGCTGCCCGAAGGCTACAACACGCAGATCGGCATCAATGGCTCCGCCATTTCCGGCGGCCTGAAGCAGCGTCTGGCGCTGGCGCGCGCGCTGTTCGGCAATCCGGTGCTGGTCGTGCTCGACGAGCCCAATTCGAATCTCGACTCCGAAGGCGAAAACGTCCTGGCCCAGGCGATCCTGATCGCCAAGCAGGAAGCCCGTACCGTTCTGCTCGCCACCCATCGCCTGCAGCTTCTTGCTGTGGCCGACAAGGTGCTGGTGATGAACAACGGCGCGGCCGAAGCCTTCGGCCCGCGTGATGAGGTGTTGGCGCGCTACACGCGTCCGACCGTCGTCGCGAACAACCCGCCGGTGGAGCAGCAGACCGATACGCCGCCCGCCGCCGACGCCGCTGAGAGCGGCTGAACCAGAAGACAGGTATTCGACGATGACCATGGTTCCTGCACCTTCAGGCGGCTTTCGTCTGCCCGCTGTCCTGCGCGACATCAGGCTGCCGGTGCTGTTCCAGCCCGCGACCGACGTCGCGCCCGAACATGCCGACCTGGCGCCCTATCTCAACACGCGCAGCTACGTGCGAGTCGCCGGTTGGGTCGGGCTGATCACCCTCGGGTCGATCCTGGCGTGGAGCGTGCTGGTGCCGCTGGCCAAAGGCGCCATCGCGCACGGCACGATCAGCGTGCAGTCGCAACGCAAGACGATCCAGCATCTCGAAGGCGGCGTGATCCGCGAAATCCTGGTGCAGGAAGGCTCGATCGTGAAAGCGGGCCAGCCGCTGATGATCCTCGACAAGACGCAGGCCGAAGCCTCATCGGAAATCGTCGGCAACCAGTTGCTGGCGAGCCGCGCGTACGAAGCGCGCCTGATCGCGCAACGCAGCGACGCCGCCGAAGTCACCTTCCCCGACGAAGTGCTCGAGCGCGCCAAGACCGACACCAAGCTGGCCGAGCTGATCGAAGGCCAGCGCCGCGCCTTTGAATCCAACCGCGGCACGATCAGCGGCAAGCGCAAGATCTACGAAGAGCAGATCGAGCAGCAGCAGAAGCAGATCACCGGCCTCGACGCGCAGAACAAGTCCTACGCGACGCAGCGCAAATATATCGACGAAGAGATCAAGGGCGTGAAGTTCCTGCTCGACCAGGGGCTGGAGCGTCTGCCGCGCATGCTCGCGCTGCAGCGTACGCAGTCGGGGCTGGACGGGCAGATGGAAGCCAATCGCGCCGACATCGAACGCATCAAGCAGGCGATCAACGAGACGCGTCTCAAGATCACCGACCTGAACAACACCTATCGCGACCAGGCGACCGAAGAGCTGCGCCAGGTGCAGGACAAGATCGCCGAACTGCGCGAGCGCAGCCGCGCCGCCGAAAACGTGCTCGGCCGCACCACCGTGACGGCGCCGCTCGACGGCATCGTGATGAATCTGAAGTACCACACGATCGGCGGCACGGTGCAGCCCTACGCGCCGATCCTCGACATGGTGCCGACCGGCGACGACCTGGTGATCACGGCGCAGATCTCGCCGATGGAAATCGAGTCGATCGAGCCCGGCATGGATGCGTGGGTGACGTTGTCGGCCTTCAACCAGCGCCGCGTGCCGCAGATGCCCGGCAAGGTGACCGAAGTGTCGCCGGACCGGTTCGAAGACCAGCGCACCGGCGCCGCGTATTACCAGGCGCAGGTGCGGATCGACAAAGACTCGCTGGCCAAGGTGCCGAACCTGAAACTGTTCCCGGGCATGCCCGCGGAAGTGAAGATCGTCACCGGCTATCGCACCGCCTGGGACTATTTCTTCCAGCCCGTGCACGACAGCTTCAACCGGGCTTTCGTGGCGCAGTAAGCGACGCGCGCTTCACAACGACCAACGGCGCGCAGCAATGCGCGCCGTTTTCGTTTGGGCCTGCCCTCGCGACTCCAGATCGCGCGATGCCGCCCAACCCAAATTGTCACCCCGGCGAAAGCCGGGGTGACAAGTGAGAGGGTGGACGCAATGTCCCCCGCGGGCTCAGCTGCAGCCGAGCAGCGCCGGCAGTTTGGCCAGCGAGACGATCTCGGCCATGCGTGAGGCGAACATGTATTCCGGCGGCGAGGCGACGCGTGCGAGGCGTACGACGCGGAAGCCGGCGCTGGCGGCGCCTGCCGAGTCCCACGGATTGCCCGACACGAACACGGTCGAGTGCGGTTCGACGCCGGTGGCGGTTTCGACCAGCGTGTAGACGCGCGGATCGGGCTTGAAGATTCCCGCGTCGTCGATCGACAGCACGGCGGTAAAGAATTCTTCCCAGCCCGCGGCGGTCACCGCGTCGCGCAGCATCGCATGCGTGCCGTTCGACAGTATGGCGAGACCGAACCCGGCCGCGCGCAGCGAGGCGAGCGCGGGCGCCGCGTCGTCATAGGGGCGCAGATTGCGATACGAGGCGAGCAGGTCACCCCGCAGCCCGCCGGCCGGCGACACGCCAAAGGCGGCCATCGACCAGTCGAGCGCTTCCTGCGTGCAGGTCCAGAAATCGGCGTGGCGGCGCATGAGGCTGCGGGTCCAGCTATATTCGAGCTGCTTCTGCCGCCAGCTTGCCGACATGCGCGCGAAGTCGGGGCCGACGCGGTCGGCATGAATCGACGCCGCCGCATGCACGTCGAACAACGTGCCGTAGGCGTCGAACACGACGAGTCCTCTTCCCTGCATCGAACCAATTCTCCATCACGTTGCGGCGCCTTGCCGGCGCTTGTAGGGTCGCTGCCCCATGGCTGAATTCGCCACGACTGCCCCGGATGTTTCGGCTGCGATCGGCCGAACGCCCCTGATCCGTCTCGCCGGCCCCAGCGAAGCTACGGGCTGCGAGATATATGGCAAAGCCGAGTTCATGAACCCGGGCGGGTCGATCAAGGATCGCACGGCGCTCGGCATCCTCGACGCCGCGGAGCGCGCCGGCCGGCTCAAGCCCGGCGGCGTGATCGTCGAGGGCACCGCCGGAAATACCGGCATCGGCCTCACCATGCTGGCGCGGGCGCGCCATTACCGCACGCTGATCGTGATGCCCGAAACGCAGAGCCGCGAGAAGATCGAGGCGCTGCGCGTGTTGGGCGCCGAGCTCGAGCTGGTCCAAGCCGTGCCCTATGCCGATCCCGGCAACTATGTGCGCGTCGCGCGCCGCCGCGCCGAAGAGATTCCGGGCGCGATCCTCGCCGACCAGTTCGACAATCTCGCCAATCGCGACATCCATGCCGCGACCACCGGCGTCGAGATCTGGGAAGAAATGGCCGGCCGCATCGACGCGTTCGTCAGCGCCGCGGGCACCGGCGGCACCATCGCCGGCGTCGGCCAGACCTTGAAGCAGCGCGATCCCAAGGTGCGCGTGATTCTCGCCGACCCGCACGGCTCGGGCCTCTATGACTGGATCAAGACCGGCACGCCGCACGCAGAAGGCAGTTCGATCACGGAAGGAATCGGCCAGGGACGCGTCACCGAGAATCTCGCCGTCGCGCCGATCGACGACGCGGTGCGTATCGACGACCAGACCGCAATGGACTGGTGCTGGCGGCTGCTACGCGACGAAGGGCTGAATGTCGGCACCTCGACCGGCATCAATGTCGGCGGCGCGATCGAGGTGGCGCGGCAGTTGGGCCCGGGCCATCGCATCGTGACGGTGCTGGCCGACGGCGGGCAGCGTTACGCGTCGAAAATGTTCGACGCGGCTTTCCTGAAGTCGAAAGGGATCAAGCCGCCCGACTGGCTGCCGGACTGATGTCCTCGTCCTCGGCCTCGTCGTTGCGCAGGCTCACCCGCATGCCGGCGAGCGCATCGGAAAACAGCAGCTGGCAGGAGAGGCGCGAGTTGGGACTGACCTCGGCGATCGTGTCGAGCATCGCCTCCTCGTCGTCGGTACGGCCCGGCACCTTGTCGGCCCAGTGCGGATCGAGCTCGACGCAGCAGGTAGCGCAGGCCATGGCGCCGTCGCACAGGCCCTTCATTGCCAGGCCGTGGTCGCGGATGATCTCCATGACGCGCCAGCCTTCCGGCGCGTCCAGCTGGTGCTCATTCCCGTCTTCGTCGATGACGACGATGTGGCTCATGGGGGCCTTCTAATCGTTTCGGCCCCGCCCGATCCAGTCCCGAGTCGTCGCAGCACGAGTTTCACCCCGCATGCCGCAAGCCCATCCCGTCTTCGCCCAGGCCGGCGAAACCATCTTCGAGACCATGTCGCTGCTGGCCCGGGCCAACGGCGCGGTCAATCTGGGCCAAGGCTTTCCCGACCACGGCGAGCCCGAAGCGCTGCTGCGTCTCGCGGCCGAGACCATCGTCACCGGCTCCAACCAGTACCCGCCGATGCGCGGCCTGCCCGAGTTGCGGCGGGCCGTCGCCGCTCATGCGGCGCGGTTTCAGAACGTTACGCTGGACCCCGACACCGAGGTGCTGGTGACGTCGGGCGCGACCGAGGCGCTGGCGGACACGCTGCTCGCCTATCTGTCGCCGGGCGACGAGATCGTGCTGTTCGAGCCGCTCTACGACGCCTACGTCCCGATCGCGCGGCGCGCCGGCGCCACGACGCGGATCGTGCGTCTCGAACCGCCGCATTGGCGGCTGGATGCGGCTTCGTTGGACGCGGTCCTGTCGGACAAGACCCGCGTGATCCTGTTCAACAATCCGATGAACCCGACCGGCAAGCTGTGGTCGGCGGACGAGATCGACCTGATCGCGTCACGCGCCAAGGCGCGCGACCTGCTGGTCGTGGCCGACGAGGTCTATGAGCATCTCGTCTTCAACGATGCGCGATTCGAAACCGTGCTTGCCCATCCGGACCTGCGCCGGCGCGCCGTGCGAATCGGCTCGGCGGGAAAGAGCTTTTCGCTCACCGGGTGGAAGGTCGGCTATGCGCAGGCCGATGCAGCGATCCTCGAACCGATCGTGCGCTGCCATCAATTCATGACCTTCACCACGCCGCCCAATCTGCAACATGCGGTGGCGGCCGGGCTGCAGCTCGACGATGCATTCTTCGGCGAGCTGACCACGCGCATGCAGAAAAAGCGCGATATGTTCAGTGCGGGCTTGCGGCGGCTGGGATTCGAACCGCTGCCGGCACAGGGCGCCTATTTCGTGTGCGCCCGCTTCGACCAGCTTCGCAAGGATCTCAGCGATCTCGAATTCTGCCGCTGGATCACCACCGAGGCGCGCGTCGCGGCGATTCCGGTCAGCGCCTTTTACGATGCGCGGCCGCGCACCGACCTGATCCGCTTCTGCGTCTGCAAGAAAGACGAGGTGCTCGACGAAGCGCTGACGCGACTGACGCGCTTCGTCTAAAGCATCATCCGATCCCGGTCTTTGAAGCGGCGCGCTGGCGCGCCGCTTCGTTATCCTTACGCCGCCAACGCGCGGTCCGGTGAGATCGACGAAACGCCGAACGCGGCCGCGACTTCGGCGTTGGTGATCTCGCCGTCGCAGACATTCAGCCCCTGGCGCAGCAAGGGATCGTCGGCCAGCGCCTTCTTCCAGCCTTTGTCGGCCAGCGCCAGCACATAGGGACGCGTTGCGTTGTTGAGCGCGAACGTCGAGGTGCGCGGAACCGCGCCCGGCATGTTGGCGACGCAGTAATGCACGACGCCTTCTTCGATGAAGGTCGGCGCGGCGTGGGTGGTCGGACGCGAGGTCTCGAAACAACCGCCCTGGTCGATGGCGATGTCGACCACGGCCGAACCCGGACGCATCGAACGCAGCATGGCGCGCGTGACGAGCTTGGGCGCGGCCGCGCCCGGCACCAGCACGGCGCCGATGACGAGATCGGCCTTGGCCACCGAACGCGCGATCGCGTCGGTCGACGAATAGAGCGTCTGGATGCGGCTGCCGAACGTTTCATCGAGTTCGCGCAGGCGCGAGATCGAACGGTCGATCACGGTCACCTGCGCTTCCATGCCGACGGCCATGCGGATCGCGTTGGTGCCCGACACGCCGCCGCCCAGCACGACGATCTCGGCGGCGGGAACGCCCGGCACACCGCCGAGCAGAATGCCCGAACCGCCCGCTTCTTTTTCCAGACAGCGCGCGCCGACCTGGACCGACATGCGCCCGGCGACTTCGCTCATCGGCGCCAGCAGCGGCAGGCGGCCCGCCGCGTCGGGAATCGTTTCATAGGCAATGCAGACGGCTCGCGACTTCTGCAGCCCTTCGGTCTGCGCCTGGTCGGCCGCGAGATGCAGATAGGTGAACAGCGTCTGGCCGGGGCGCAGCATCGCGATTTCCTGGGGCTGCGGCTCCTTCACCTTCACGATCATGTCGGCGGTGGCGAAGATCCTGGCAGCGTCGGCGACGATCTCGGCGCCGGCCCGGACATATTCCTCGTCGGTCACCGAGATGCCGGCGCCCGCCGTCGCCTGGACCAGCACGCGATGACCATGCCGCACCAGCTCGCTGACCGAGTCCGGCACCAGACCGACACGAAATTCGAGCGTTTTGATCTCTTTCGGGACGCCAACGATCATGACTGCCTCCAGATTTTTGCTTGTCGACAGATTAGAGCGGCTTGCGCACAATCGGCGCGCAAACTCGGCCTTCACGGCGCAGAGTTTCGAATGAAATTGTGCGTACGAGATCGGTGACGCTTGAATCTTGTGCAGAACCTCGACGAGCGCGATCTCAAGCTGCTGCGGCTGCTGCAGGCCGATGCGCGCCTCGGCAACAACGAGCTCGCCGCCAAAGTGGCGCTATCGCCGTCGGCCTGCCTGCGCCGCGTCCGGGCCTTGGAAGAAGCCGGCTTCATCGACCGCACGGTCGCCATTCTCGATCATCGCGCTGCGGGCTTTGGCGGCTCGGCGGTGGTGCACGTCACGCTGGAAAGCCAGGAGCGCAAGGCGCTCGACCGATTCGAAGCCGCCGTCGCGCGCGTCACCGCCATCGTCGAGTGTTATTTACTGGCCGGACCTGCGGATTACCTGCTGCGCGTCGTCTATCGCGACAATGACGAGCTCGAACGGCTGCATGGCGACGTATTGACCCGGCTGCCCGGGGTGCAGCGCATCCAGTCGACCCTGACGTTGCGCACGGTCAAGCGAACCACCGCCCTGCCGATCTGACCCAACCAGGCGATCTGACGGAATCTTTCTGATGACGGCCAGGGGACCGCAAGCAAGGCTGGGCATGCTCGGTTTGCGGGCTGCGCCTTCGGTCGCAGGTCGCTTCCTTCCTGGACGCCCCGGGCCCCGGACCAAAATTCCGGAGCTCGGGGCTTCTTTCCTTCCGCACCTGGACGTAGCCTCATCCCATGCGATTGCTTCTGCTCGAAGACGAAGGCGAAGTTGCGACCCTCGCGGCCGGCAATCTGCGCAAATCCGGATTCACCGTCGACGCGGTTCGTCTGATCGACGAAGCGCGCAACATGTTGCGCGGCCATAGCTACGACCTGCTGCTGGTCGATCTGCGCCTGCCTGACGGCGACGGCACCTCGTTGATCGCCGAGCTGCGCGAAGCCGGCAATGCGATTCCGATCATCTGCGTCACCGGACTCGACGCGGTGCCCGACCGTATCCGCGGACTCGAAATGGGCGCCGACGACTACGTCGTGAAGCCGGTCGTGCATGAAGAACTGGTCGCGCGCATTCGCGCGGTGCTGCGCCGTCCATCGACGACGCAGCCGCGCAAGGTCGAAGTCGGCGGCGTCGGGTTCGATCCCGGCACGCGCGAAGTCACGGTGCGCAAACGGCCGCTGGTCGTGCCGCGCCGCGAACTCGCCATTCTCGAATTGCTGATCCAGCGCGAAGGCCGGGTCGTGCAGCGCGACACGGTGGAATCGGCGGTCTATGGCGCTGACGAGGAAGTGCAGCCCAACACGATCGAGACGCATGTCTCGCGGCTGCGCAAACGGCTCGGCGAGGCGGGCGCTGAAATCGCCATCCACGGCATTCGGGGCCTCGGCTACATGCTCGAGGCCAAGCCGGCGGCCTAGAAAGTCGCCATTGTGCGGAGTCCCCCTGGATGAACCGTCCCGCGTCGCTCGCGCGCCGCCTGCGCGTGCGCGTCGCGGTCCTGCAAGCGGTCGTCGTCGCGGTCGCCGTGGCTGTGCATCTGGCGCTCGCCTGGGGTCCGCTGGTCGAAGCGGACCGTGACCTCGGCCGCCTGACCGAAGCCGTCTCCGAGTCGTTGGTGTTCGATAAGGACGGCGTTCCACGCATCGTCCCCTCGCCCCATCTGCAACAGCTTGGCGCCGGCGCGCGCACGTTGCGTTTCGCGGTTTTTGACGCGACCACCGGCGTCGCGGTCGAAGGTTCGTCGCCCGAATTGATCGCGGCGCTGCCGAGCAGCGCGCGCCTCAAAAGCCTGCGCTACGCCGAGTTCGAAGCGCCCGGTCCCGACGGACGCATGATGCCCGGTGCGCTGACCCGGATGCCGACCGAGAGCGGCGAATACATGCTGGCCGCGGTCGGGCTGCAGCGCGGCTTCGTCGATGCGGTGCGCTGGATCTGGGCCGAGCTGGTCACGACCTTGCTGCCGCTGCTCGCGGCGCTGGCGGTCGGCTCGCTGTTGCTGGTGCCGCGCACCGTTGCACGCGCGCTGAAACCGCTTGACCGGCTGTCGGCGCAGGCCCGCGCCATCGTGCCGGGCGCGCGCACCCGTCTCGAAGAAAGCGCGACGCCGCGCGAGATCACGCCGCTGGTCAGCGCCGTCAACACAGCGCTCGACCGGCTCGATCAGGCGTTCGAGCAGCAGCGCCGCTTCACCGCCAACGCAGCGCACGAGTTGCGCAACCCGCTCGCGGTGCTGCAGGCGCGCGTCGACTCGCTCAACGAGCGCGAGATCAAGGCGGGTTTCCAGCGCGACGTCGTGCGCATGACCGATCTGGTCGATCAGCTGCTGACGATGGCGCGGCTGCAGGCGGGCCAGATCAATATGGATGGCCGTGTCGATCTGCGCGAGGTCGCGCGCACGGTTCTCTCCGACCTGGCGCCGCTCGCGATCCATGACGGGCGCGAAGTCGCGCTCGAAGAACCGTCGCACGCGGTGTGGGTGCCGGGCGACGAGCGCATGCTGCAAGGGGCGCTGTCGAATCTCGTGCTCAACGCGCTCGACCATTCACCCCAGGGTGAGACGGTCGAAGTGCTGGTGCGCGACGTGCCGGGCAAAATGATCGAGGTGCTCGATCGAGGCCCAGGACTGCCCCAGGGCGTCGGGGACGAGATCTACGAACCGTTCTGGCGCACCGAGATTCGACGCCGCGGCGTCGGGCTCGGTCTCGCCATCGTGCGCGACGCGATGAAGCTGCACGGCGGCTCGGTCGCCCATGCCCCGCGCGACGGCGGCGGTACGGTGTTTCGGCTGGAATTCGCCGCCGGCCCTGAAGCATGATTCGATCCAATTGGATCGGATCCTGCTTTCCAACCTTTGATTTTACGGGGCAGGCTTTCGCGGGAAAACGCGCTAGTGCACCGGCATGACGAGCGTGTCCTCGATCGGATCGCCGCCGATGGCGCGCAGAATCTGCCTGACCAGAAGCGCGCGTATGATCTCCTTGTCGAACATGGCGCCGAGCGGCCCCACCGTGCGTTCCGCGTCGACGCTGCACACGACACGCGAATCCGGCTCAAGCGCGTAGATCACCGACGGACGCAGCCGCGCCGCGATCCAGCGTGGCCGCACCGCATAGCCCATCGCACCCGTGCCGCGGGACACGTCGATCGAATGGCCTCGCTGTCGCAACGCCGCTTCGGCATCCGCGATTGCAGGGATAACCAATCCGTCGATGGCGCGCGCGAAATAGGCCAAGGCATCGGCGGGCGGGATCAGCAGGCTTTGCACGCACCGACGATGCTGGCAGCCGGACTGCGCTGAGAAGATGCGGCGCGTTACGGTGCGTATCTGTCGCCGAGCTGCGATTCGCCGCGTTACCAATCGCCGAAGTGCAGCATCTATTTTCCGCTCGACAGTCACACATCTGCAACAAGCGAGAACAAAGGTCCCACGATCACAGACGAACGGGAATCGGGACATGCAGATCACCTGGCCGGCGCGCATCGCTATCGGCGCTTCGACCGTTGCGCTCACCGTGGCCGCCATTGCGGTCGCACTCGACGGTCCGCGCGTCGCCGCGCTGGGCGCGCCGATCGATGGCACCATTGCCGAACTCTATGTACATCCGGGACAGCGTGTCGCGCGCGGTGCGCCGCTTTTCCGACTCGACGATCGCCCGTTGCAGGCCGAGCGGCTGGCGCTGTCGGCGGATCTCTGGGCGTTGCGCGCGCGACTGTCGCAAGCCGAAGCGCAGGGCGACACGCAGAACGCGGCCATCCTGACGCAATACGCCAACGCGCTGGGCCAGCGCCTGGAAGCCGTGACGCTGGCGGCGGACGGGCTCGTCGTGACCGCGCCGCGTGATGGATTCGTGCTCAGCGTTTCGGCCCAGGCGGGCGAAGCCGTGGCGGCAGGCCCCGGCGCACCGATCGTGCGTTTCGCCGTGCGCTAGCGCGTTTTCCCGCGAAGCCGCAGGGCTTCTGCTTAGCGCGGCAGCGTCACCACGAAGCGTGTGCCGTTGGGGGCGTCTTCGATCTGCACGTCGCCGCCATGGGCGCGCGCGATCGAGCGCGCCACGGCCAGGCCAAGCCCCATGCCGCCGGTTTCGCGGCTGCGCGAAGCTTCGAGCCGCGCGAACGGCGCGAAGACGCGCTCGCGCTGGTCGCGCGGAATGCCCGGCCCGTCATCTTCGACGATCACCACGATCTGGACGCCCTGATCGGACACCAGGACGCGCGCGCGTTCGCCGTATTTGACCGCGTTGTCGACGAGGTTGGTCAGCAGCCGCTTCAGGCCGAGCGGCTGGCCGGTGAAGATCACGTGGTCGGGACCTTCATACGTCGCATCGATGCCCATGTCGGCGAGATCGTCGGTGATCGTCGTCACCATCGCCGCCAGATCGAGCGCCTGGCGCGGCTCGCGCGTCGCTTCGTCTTTCACGAAGGACAGAACCGCGAGCAGCATCTTGTCCATCTCTTCGAGATCGGCCGCCATGCGCCGCTGCTGCTCGCCGTCGCCGAGCAGCGCCAGGCGAAAACGCAGCCGCGTCATCACCGTGCGCAGATCGTGCCCGATCGCGGCGAGCATCTGGGTGCGATCCTGCACGAAGCGGCGGATGCGCTCCTGCATCTCGTTGAAGGCGCCGATGGCGGTACGAATTTCGCTCGGCCCGTGCACGTCCATCAGATAGGCGCCGGGATCGCGGCCGAGACGTTGCGCGGTGGCGGCGAAGATTTCGATCGGACGCGTCACCCGTCGCGCGACGACCAGCGCCGCCGCGATCGAGATCACCGCGGCGCAGGCGAGCCACAGCAGCGTCGAACGCAGCCAGCGGGTCCAGGCCGGCTCGGTCGACGGTGACAGCGAGACCCAGCTTCCGTCGTCGAGCCGGATCGTCAGCGCGAACACGCCGGGCACCGCGAATTCGTGCCGCTCGCCCGGCTGCGACGGGCGATCGGCGCGCTGCGGCTGCGCTGGCTGCGTCGAATGCTCGAAAAATGTCGGGCCGTTTTCGATCGCTTCGCGCTGGCGCAGCGAGCGCACCTGCACCGACTCCCGCGGGAGCGCCAGACCTTCGGCGATCTGCCGCGCCAGCGCGTCGAACGGTCCGCGCATCCAGGCGCGCCCTCTCGGTTCGTGTTCGCTCCATTCGACATGCAGGTCGTCGGTTCCGAGCGAGTCGGCGCGCGCGGCGCGCTCGTTCGGCGGTGCCGCTTCGATGGCAAGACGGGCGCGCTCGGCTTCGTTGATCAGCTGCTGGCTGGTGAAGATGGGCGGCGGATCAGGCCGGTTCCACGCGATGATCAGGCCGGCTGCGCTTTGCGCGAGAAAGATCGCCAGCGCCACCACCAGCGCGATGCGGAACGCGACCCCGCCCAGCAGCGCGCGCCGCATCAGCCTCATGGCGGCGCCATGCCGTTACTGCTCTTCCGCCAGCGGCTCCGCCTCGACCGGAACGCCGTCGTCGCGCATCACTTCGGCGGCGAAAAAATAACCGCCATTGCGCACTGTCTTGATCAACGCCGGCTCTTTCGGATCGCTCTCGAGCTTGCGGCGCAGGCGCGACACCTGCACGTCGATCGAACGGTCGAACGGCAGCGCGCTGCGGCCACGCGCCAGATCGAGCAGCTGGTCGCGCGTCAGCACGCGGCGCGGATGTTCGACGAAGGCCTGCAGCAAGGTGAATTCACCGCCCGAAAGCGTGATCAGCACGGTGTCGGGCGAGGTCAGTTCACGGCGGCCGAGATCGAAGCGCCAGCCGTCGAACAGATAGATCAGCGCGCGTTCTTCCTTCGGCGCCGAATGATCGCGTGTCCGGCGCAGCACCGCTTTGACGCGCGCCAGCAATTCGCGCGGGTTGCACGGCTTGGGCAGGTAATCGTCGGCGCCCATTTCGAGGCCGACGATGCGGTCGGTGTCGTCGCCCATCGCGGTCAACATCACGATCGGCACCGACGACGTCGAACGGAGATGCCGGCACAGCGACAGCCCATCTTCGCCGGGCAGCATCAGGTCGAGGATGACGAGATCGATCTTGGCCGTCTCCATCGTGCGCGCCATGGCGCGCCCGTCGGCGGCGGTCGAGACACGAAAACCGTGCTCGGCCAGAAAATGCGAGACTGCCGAACGGATCTCGCGATCGTCGTCGACAAGCAGAATGTGCGGTCCAGTACGCATTCGATCTTCCTGTACGCGCCCCGGCCTCCGCGGCAAAGCCCGAGCGGTTACGTCCTTCGACCATTCGGGCTTGGGTTACGCGCCGTTACTGCATCCCCGCAAAAGCGGGTCCGGTCGTCGAGGCCGCTCGGGATGGACGCGCATGGCCGCCGCAATATTCCGGCCCGCCCGGGCTGTACGGTGGCGGCAATGGCGATATTACAAGCACATGGCCGGTTCCGCGCCGCCGGCCCGGATCCAGGGAAAGCTTCGCGGGGAGTGAGCGATGAGTGCGCGGGCGGGCGGAATCCTGCTGCAGGCCCTGATCGAGGACGATCCGGAGGGCGACGCCTTGCCGCGCTACGTGCGGCTGCAGGGGCGGCTGCGCCGCGCCATCCTGGACGGCGCACTGACGCCCGGCGCGCGCCTGCCCTCATCGCGTGCGCTGGCGCGCGACCTCGATCTTGCGCGCAACACGGTCGAAGCGGCGCTGGCTGCGCTCGAAGCCGACGGTTTCGTCGAGCGGCGGCGCGGCTCGGGCAGTTTCGTCGCCGACCCGCTGCCGGCGCACGCGCTGCCGCCGTCGCTGGCACCCGAACGGGAATCGACCGCGCCGCGCTGCTCGGTGCGCGGTCGCAGCATCGCCGCCATTCCAGGCCAGATTATCGCGGGCGGCGGCGGCGCTTTCTCGCCGTCCTTGCCGGCGATGGATCTGTTTCCGCGCGCGCTGTGGGCCAAGCTGCTGGCCCGCGCGGCGCGCGGGGCCGGCGCCGAATTATGGGGCTACGCGCCGAGTCCCGGGCTGAAACTCCTGCGCGAAGCGATCGCGGCCCACGTTGCGGCGACGCGCGGCGCGCGCGTCGATCCTGGCCGCGTGATCGTCACCACCAGCTCGCAACAGGCGCTGGCGCTGGCCGCCTCGGTGCTGCTCGACCCGGGCGACGACGTCTGGATCGAGGAGCCGGGCTGGCGCATTCCACGCGCATTGATGCACGCAGTCGGCGCCAACGTCGTGCCGGTGCCGGTCGATGACGAAGGGCTCGACGTTGCCGCGGGCATCGCGGCCGCACCTAACGCGCGGCTCGCCTATGTCACGCCGGCGCATCAATTCCCGACCGGCGTCGAACTGTCGCCGGCGCGCCGGCGCGCCTTGCTGCAATGGGCCGAGGAGTCCGACGCGGTCGTCGTCGAGGACGATTACGACGGTGACTTTCGCTATGTCGGCCGGCCGCTGGCGTCGCTGCAGGCGAGCGGCGGCGCGCGCACCATCTATGTCGGCACCTTCAACAAGATGCTGTTCCCGTCGCTGCGCCTCGCCTTCGCGATCGTGCCCGACGCGCTGGTCGACGCGATGGTCGCGGCCAAGCACCTGTTCGACGGCCATACCGCGACCCTGGCGCAGGCCGGGCTGGCGCATTTCATTCTCGACGGACATTTGCGCGCGCATCTCGCCGCGATGCGGGCCGCCTATGACGAGCGGCGGTTAGCGCTGATCGACGCCGTGGCGGGGTACGACGATCTGCTGGTGCTGGGCCCGTCAAACGCCGGCACGCAGGTCGCGGCCTGGGCCCGCGCGCCGATCGACGACATCGCCGCGCATCACGCGGCGGCGCAGGCCGGCGTCGACCTGCAGCCGCTCTCGACCAGTTTCGCCGGGCCGCCGCAGCCGGGTTTCCTGCTCGGCTTCGCCTCGTCCTCCCCGTCCCGCATTCGCGCCGCTGCCGCGGTGTTGCCGCGCGCGATCGAAGCAGCTGGCACCAGTCGCGAGGCGCGAGTCGTCCTCGGCCGCCGGCGCGGCTGAAGCCAGCGTCTGATCGGCGCCCTGCGCCTCGCGCCGGACGCGCTCAGCGCGTCGTCTTGGTCACCGTCGTCGTCTTTTCCTCCCCGGCGGCCGTGGGCGCATCGACCACGCGCTCTTCGATCGTGCGCACTTGTTTGCCGCTGGCGGTCTCGTAGGTGGTGGTGACGCGCCGGGTGGATTCGAGCGGCACGGCGGGCGCCGGCGGCTCGATCAGCCGGTAGGAGGTCGGCGTCTTGGCCGCCTCGTTGAGTGCCTGGGTGCGAACGCACTCGGTGCGATCGGCTTCTGTCCGGTAACTTGCGCAGCGCGAATCGCTGTCCGTCTGGGCCAGCGCGCTTGCAGCCAGACCGGTCGCGGCCAGCGCGACCATGCAGGTACGGATCATGGGGCTCGTCCTTCGGTACTATAAAACTGTGAAACCCGCAGTGCGGGCGCGCGGTTCCCTGGAAGAGGAATTCCGATGAGCGTGCCCGACTACGATCGACGTGCGCTCGAGCTGCGCTTTGTCCAGGCGACGGGTCCCGGCGGCCAGAACGTCAACAAGGTTTCGACCGCGGTCGAATTGCGCCTCGACCTGCCGCGCGCCGGTCTGCCCGACCGCGTTCTGTGGCCGTTGGTGCGGCTGGCCGGAAAGCGCGTCAGCAAGGAAGGCGTGCTGATCATCGCCGCCAACCGGCATCGCACGCAGGAGCGCAACAAGGCGGACGCATTGGCGCGGCTCGACGAACTGCTGGCGAAAGCGGCCGAGCCGCCGCCGCCGCCGCGCCGTCCGACCCGACCGACCAAGGCGAGCAAGACGCGGCGCCTCGAGGGCAAGACGCGGCGCGGTGCGATCAAAAAGCTGCGTGGAACCGCCGACGATTGAGATCTGCGCCGCGATCGAACGCGCGTGCTCGCGGCGCGAACGCGGTTGCAACGAGCGTGAGAAGAGCGGCGCGGCGCGTGACGGCTGCGGCTGCGTCGACCGATCTGATCGCGGCTTACGCCGCGCGCGGCGCGTGCAGCGGAAAGCGCAGACGGCGACCGACCATGGCGCCGCCGACTTCCAGCCCGACCGTGTGGCCGCCGACCAGTTCGAGCAGGCGCAGCGCGCTGGATCCGGTCGACGCGTCGGGCGCGACCGCATCGACGCCCGACATCTCCGGCCGCGTGCGCAGCTCGTCGTCGGCGATGCCGCCGCGCGCCAGGCTGAGTTCGATCATCTCGGCCCCGACCGCAAACGACAGGCGCGCCGGCGAACCGGCCAGCGCGCCGGTGCGGGTTTCTTCGAAGAAGCGGCGCAACACGCGCGACAGAAGGCGGCGGTCATGGGTGACGACGGTGGCCGGCAGCTCGCTGACCTCGACCGCGCCATGCGCCTCGCCGACATCGGCGGCGACCCGTCGCACCAGCTCGTCGAGCCGCATCGGCGCGGGTTCGATCCGCGCCTGACCGGCGTCGATGCGGCCGAGATCGATCAGGTCCTCGACCAGCGAATGGAGCGCGATGCCGGCGCGGTGGATCTGCCCGGCGTGATCGGCCAGCGCGGTGCCCGGCGCTTCGTCGCGGATCAGGTCGGCGAACCCCAGGATCGCATGCAGCGGCGTGCGCAGCTCGTGGCTGACGCGCGCCAGGAAGCGGGCGCGCGTGCGCACCGCCGATTCGGCGTGCTCGGCCGCCATCTGCGCGTTCGCCGCGGCGAGTTCCAGCGCGCGCACGCGGCGATGCGCGGACCGCATGGAAAACGCAATCAGCAGGATCGCGCCAAGCGCAACCGCACCCGCAAACACGGCGTGCTGTCGCCAGCCGGCCGAAATCGCGGCGCGCGGAATGGTGATGCAGACGACGATCGGGAAGCTTTCGCTGGAGCGATACGCCATGACCCGATCGGACGCGTCCGAGGCGACGAAATGCTGCGTGCTGCCATTTGCGTCGTCCGGCAGAAATTCCGTCATCAGCGGATTGCCGGCGCGATTGGCGGCGCCCGGCACGGGCAATGCCGGCGCCGCAGGCGCGTCTGCGGCAAAGCGCGCCAGCATGTCACCGTTGCGCAGCAGCAGCGCCGCCGAACCCCGGTCTTCGCGCAGCGACATTCGCTGCACGAAGGCACGGAAGAATTCCGGGTCGACCGTCGCCAGCACGACGCCGCGAAATTTGTTGGCGCGGTCGACGACGCGGCGCGACGCGTGAATCCAGACATTCCCCGTCTTGGCGCCCTGCAACGGCGCCCCGAGCAGCAGGCCCAGGCTCGGCTGATCGCGATGGGCGGTGAAATAGGGACGTTCGGCCAGCGACGGCCGATCGAGCGATGAGCTCGTGTCCGATACGACCACCCCGTCGGGACCGAGCAGCACCAGGTTGCGGATGTGCGGCAGCTTCTCGATCGCATGCGCCAGGGCGGGGCGGGACGTGTCCATCGTCCATTGCGGCGATGCCGCCAGCGCGTCGAGCGCGAGTTCGAGTGAGAGGTCGATGGTCTCGAACGTGCGGTCGGCATGTTCGACCAGACCCGAGGCGAGCGCCGATGCACGCGTCTCGGCCGCCGCGAACCGTGCCTCGCGATCGTGGTGCAGATCGAAGGCAAGAAGTCCGAGTACGGTCAGGATCGCGGCGAAGCCGAGATGGATCTGTCGCCGTTCACCAGTGCGCATGATCGCGCCTAGGTACGACCGGGCGATGACCGCTTCGTTAATCCGCATCCTTGCGACTTGAAGCCGCGGCGTTGCTGCGCCGGCGCTGCAATTAGGGGTTCCTTCAGCATCCCTAGCCCCTCTGGCGGGGGGAGGAAGGATGACGCTGCTCACGCGCCTGATATTGCTGATTGCCTTGGCGGTGCTCCCAACCCTGGCCGTCGTCGGGTTGCACGAGGCAGGCCGGTACGAGGAACGTACGCAAGACGTGCATTTGTCGGCGCAGATGCAGGCGCAGCAGCTGGCCGCCGAATTTCGTTCGTCGATCGAAAGCGGACAGCAGCTGCTGATGGCGTTGTCCGAAATGCCGGCGGTGCTCGAACGCAACGCTGACGAGTGTGACCGTTTGTTGGCCCGGCTTCATCTGCGCTTCCCGGTGTTCGGCGCAATCGTCGCAACTGACGAGCATGGCGTCGTGCGTTGCGGCAGCGGCCACGGCATCGACCTGTCGGAGCGGCCGCATGTGCGCGCGGCGCGCCAAACGCGCGGCTTCGTCGTCGGCGAGGTGACCACGAGTTTCGTCAGCCTGCAGCGGATCGTGCCGCTGGCCTATCCGATCATCGATGAAAGCGGACGCCTGACCGGCGTGCTGGTGGCCGGTTATCGGATCGAGGAATTCGATCGTCGTCTCGCCAACCATCCGCTCAACCCCGGCGCCACTGCGGTGATCGCCGACCGGCGCGGCACCGTCATCGCGCGCCTGCCCCACGAACCCGATGCGATCGGGCGCGCCATGTCCGATCTGTACATGGCGGAGCTGGCGGCATCCCGCGCCGGCACCAGCACGGCGCGCTGGCCCGACGGGCAGCTGCGCGTGATGGGCTTCGAGCCGCCCGCCACCGATCCCTGGAATGCGTTCTATGTCGGCGTCGCGCTGCCGCAGGCGGCGCTGCTGGGCGCCGGGCTGGATACACGCAGCGAACTCATCGCCTTTCTCGCCGCGCTCACGTTCAGCGCCGTTTCGATCACCTGGATCTGGCGGCGCACGGTGGCGCGTCCGGTCGGACAGCTGCTCCTCACGATCGGGCGACAGCGCGACGACGAAGCGGCGCGCGTGCGCCTGACCCGGGGCAGTTCCGAATTGCGGCGGCTGGGCCAGGCGTTCGACGACCTGCTCGACCGGTTGCATTCGCGCAGTCGCGCGCTGGCCGAATCGGAGGCGCGCGCCCGTTCAATGCTCGAACAGATGCGAACCGCCGCGCGCGCGGTTCATGCCAGCGCCAGCTCGATCGTGATCATCGATGCGCGTCACGACGAGATGCCGATCGTCGACGTCAACCCGGCCTTCGAGCGCATCACCGGCTATACCCGTGACGAGGCGATCCGCCGGAACTACCGGCTGCTGATCGGCAATGACGACGCGCCGGCCCTGCTCGAGCTGCGGCGCGCCCTGCTCGAACGCCGCGAATGCATCGTGCAGCTGCTCGGCATGCGCAAGGACGGCTCGCCGTTCCATTGCGAGCTGCGCATCGCCCCGGTGTTCGACGAGAATGGCCGCGTCACGCACTATGTCGCGGTCCAGAACGACGTCAGCGAGCGCGTCGAAAGCGAACAGCGCCTCGCCGCCGCCAAGGAAGAAGCGGAGGCGTCGAACCGTGCCAAAACACAGTTCCTCGCCAATATGAGCCACGAGCTGCGCACGCCGCTCAACGCCATCATCGGCTTCTCCGAAGTCATGGGCAGCGGCATGTTCGGCACGCTAGGTTCGGAAAAATACCAGGAATACTGCCACGACATATTGACCAGCGGCCACTATCTGCTCGAGGTGATCAACGACATCCTCGACATGTCGAAGATCGAAGC